>CAZFYZ010000185.1:0-487 GCA_964523735.1 uncultured bacterium
ATAACCTCCATTGCCCTCCCTGGCGCACATCCTGCGCCCGTCCAAGTCGTTAACCCCTGGGGTTAGTCACAGCCTCACCACTCGCATATCCCTGCAGCAGCGCACACCCTCCGCCGGCCTGCCATAGAACGGCTTCCCACACATCTGGCAGTAGTGAGTGTAGCTGCGCTTCCTGAGTTCCTCAACACTCATCTGCGAGGGCGCCTTGTCCTGATCCGGCTTATAGGCCACGTTCTCAGCTAACTTGAATGGCATCTTCGCTCTCCCTCCGCGCGCACCACGCGGGCCGCAGGACCTGCATCACCATCACGCCGTCGTCGGTGACCAGCCTGAACTTCACCAGCTCCACGAGCTCGAGCACGGTGATCAGCCCCGTGATCTCCCGACGAGTGACGCCACAGTGCCGATAGATGCGCTCCAGCGGCGCCGAGAAGAACCACTGCCCCTGCTCGTTCCTGCGCCGCTCCTGGGAGGCCAGTTCCCAGAG
>CAZFYZ010000185.1:497-5623 GCA_964523735.1 uncultured bacterium
GTGACGGGAGGGGCGGGTGGGGGTGGTCACAGCCCCAACTCCCCCTGCCCCGGCTCAGGCACATCCGGCAGCCGCTTCATCGCCTCAATGAGCAGGACCGCCTCCGCGTCAGTGAGGTCCTGGACAGCGCAGGTCCTGCCGATAATGTCCTTCATCCAGTCCATGAAGGCATACCAGGCCGTCCTCCCTGGGCCGAACTTCCGCTTCTTCATCTGCATCACACCCATCAGGTGACCAGGCTGCACCTTGCCCGCCTGTGGTCCGTGTCTATGTCTCGTGGCCGTTGCTGTAGCCATCTCATTAACTCCAAACATTCAGTTGCACGCCGAAATATGCCGCCCGGCGGTGTTGACGGGAGAGTCACCTCCTCCCCGCCGAGCGGCAAGCTGACCGATTATGCGTTCGATAGCACAGCGTCTTCCGGGGCTTCCGCCTGGACGTAGCTCTTGTCGAAGAGCCCGGTCCTGGTGTTGCCGATCATGCCGTTGGTGATGTTGACAAACTCTATGTCACCATCAGGCCGGATCGCTGTGACCTTGTAACGAGTAGGTGCGCTCGGGTGCTTGAAGTAGAAGCCCCTGCCGGCAGCCAGCGCGGCTTTCGCACGGTCGGTTAGAGAGCCCATATCCTCGGGGCCAGGCGACTGCGGATGCCCCGGGATCTCCTCGAACGGATCCACCTTGGCCTCAACAGGAGCAGGCTCTTCCGCCGGCGGAACGTAGTCCTGATCGGCGTCTGTGGGCTCCTGGACTACTTCCGGGGCCTCGGCTGCAGATTCGTCCACCGGGGCAGGAAGATCGTCGGTGTAGAACTGATCCAGCGCGGAGGCGGAGATGTAGTCAAGAGAGGTCAGCAGCGCGTCCGGCCACTTGATGCCGAACGGCTTCTCGGACTCCTCCGCGATGTCCATGATCGTGCCGACGTTCGAGGGCTTCGTCTTACGCGCCACCTGGTGGCCGATCCCGACGCGCAGGGAGAGCGGGCGCGTGTCGGTAGCGCCCATCATGCGCTCGATCGTGGCGCGCTCGAGGTCCGGCTCCTCTTCCTCGGGCATCTCGAACACTTTCCACTTCCGCTCTGTCGCGTAGGCATCGAGGTCGGCCTGCGCCTCTTCCCGGGTCTCGCGAACGGGCAGGTTCTTGGACTTGACGCGGTGCGAGCCCAGCCCAGGTGTCCGCTTGTAGAGAGTAAACCACGGCGAGTCAGCCTTGCCGGCGCCCAGTCCCTGACCGACAAAGACAAGCGCGCCGTCATCGCTGCGGATGTATTTCGTGCCAGGACATTCCAGGACTTGCTCGGCTTCTTCGCGCGCGGCCTCCACACCATCGATGTCCACGATCGCTTCAGTCTGGGACTCGGCCGCCTCATACTCACTGCAACCGGTGACCTCGCCGGGCGTGGGACCCTTGTACCCGCAATCGACGAAGCTCTTCTTGCAGGTCGGGCAGAGATCCGGGAGCGGCGCGAACATCACGACATCATCGTCCTCGATCTCCTCCGGCAGCTTGCGGTAGTGGACGAGCAGCAGACCCTCTTCCTCTGCGATGCGGTCAAGCTCAACCTGAGCCATCTCAGCTGTGGCGTGTTCGCCGGTGCCCTCCAGCCTGGCCGTGAAAGAGCCATCGGACGCCCACTGAGTAACCACGAAGATGACTGTGTTGTCATCACTAAGCCCGCGGTCCACCTGCGCCATCCAAATTACGTCGCCGCCGTCTGGGTCGCGATAGACCGCGCCGTAGCCCTCCTGCGGCTCCTCCGATATCTTCGCCAGGTTCTCAGCCACCTGTTCAGCCCGCGCCTCACCCTCTTCGGGAGTGAGTTCCAGCGCCAGGCCCTCACGCCGGCGCTTCTCTTCCATCACCTGGTCGTATTTCTCGCGTTCCTCGCGAGCGCGCTTCTCGGTAGGGCTCTCATACTCGGTCGAGGTGTCCTCCATCACGGCCAGCCGGACGCCGCGCCCCTGCAGCTCGTTGATCTGCATTAGGGCGTCGAGGTCGCCCAGCAGTTGGCCCTTCTTCACGTGGAAGACCAGCTTGTAAAGATCGCCCTCCGCCGCGTCGGTGAGCGTCAATCCCTTGAAGTAAGCAGCTATGTTCATCGTCCCTTGAACTCCTTTCGTGTTGGGTGTGGGGCTCCGGAACAGGGTAGAACCGGAGCCCCGGGCAGTGGGAGGTCCAGCTCCTCTGCCAAACTACGCCGCCCTGGACCTGCTCTCGGCGATCGCCCGCAGCCGGTCACGGATGGCGGTCAGTTGGTCGATGGTGCAGTCATCGATGGCCGGCGCCTCCGAGGGCTTGCAGTCGAGCGCACTGGAGATCGCCGACTTCCGCATCACATCCGATGTGAAGAGGCTGTCGAGCGAGGCCCGGCACTCGTCCAGCAGATCCTCTCTGAGGCCCTCCGGCTCTTCGGAGAACTGCGCATCCTCCGGCTCGTCGCCGTGGATGCCGGCCATGAAGTCATCGGGCTCTTCCGGAGCATCAGGCGCGCCGTGAGCGACCTCGTCATACTCGGTATCCACAGCAGCGACCTCGGACATATCCCAATCGACCACGACAGCAGCGGCAGCCTTGCGCAGGTCCCGCAGCTTCGTGGCGGTCTTGATGTGGAGCAGATAGACTGTCTTGAGGTTGCTCTTGACCTCACCCTTGTATTCGTAGGTGACCAACTTCTGCTCGGGGACCAGCTCCAGCCAGAGGTCGAGGCCGGCGAGCTTGCCGCCGGCCATCCCCTTGATGTTGGTCATCTCGCAGCAGAGGTTCCCCCAGTTGTTGGGGCTCTTGGTGTCGATCTGCCAGATGCCGATCCCCGCGGCGTCCGGAAGCATCACCCGGATGCGGTGAATGATCCCGCAATCAGCGGGCTTGCCGCCGTCCTTGAGCTTGGCGAATGGGCACTCCTTGTTGAGGCACGGCTGCTCCTTGCTCTCGCCGGTCTGCTCATCTCGGCAGGTTGCAGTGATACCATCACTTGACCGGCAGATGAGCCCGCGGGTCTTGCCGTAGCGGTTCCACGAGGTGTCGATGTTGTCAGGGATCTGGTTCGAGGGCAGCCAGATCGGCAGGCGGGTCGGCTTCATCGGGTCCGGGTTCAGTTCGGCCAGGACCTCCATGAAGAGCGGGTCGGAGAGAAGATTGTCAGGCAGGACAAAGTAGTCGGTCGCGGTCGGCGACTCGACCGTATACTTCTCGCCCTTGCCGTTGGTCTTCTCGAAGAGCTTCTTGATGCCCAGGTGGATCTTCCCCTCGCGCGGGAATCGCACCCTGAACTGGTTGTCTTCAGTGAATCCGGCGACGGCGGCAACCTGAGCGTTCACGTGATCCGCGAACGCCGGCACCGGGCCGCTGGTTTTAGCTAATGCTTTGGACATTTGGACCTCCCTAATCTATAGCGAACGGGTCGACGAGATTGCCGAACTCGTCTCGATCGGCGTCTCGGATAGCGACAAATCCCGGGTCGGCCACCGCGCGGCCGTTCAGTCGAAACGGCAGCCGAACCCCGGTCGTCTCCTCCCAGCGAGGGAGGAGTGCTAACAGGTGTTTGCAATCGATGCCCCTGCCGTGCGCTTGACAATAGCAGTTGTAGTCCGGGCACGTGCAGGTGCGCTCGATGAAGTCCACGAGGTAGCAGCGCTCGGGCTCGATCGGATGCTGCACGACCCACGCCTGGCAGCCGACGAACTCGATCAGGTAAGTGTCCCGGACCTCGATGGCTCGATCTTCGCGGTCGATGATCGCCTGCTCAAGCTCGACAGCCACGGGACTCCTCCGCCTGAGGGAACTGGCGTGCTTCGCGCGCAGCCGCCTGTTTTGCAACGTGGAGCAGGTATCGCCATCGGGCTACATCAGTTCCCACCGTGCGCCTGATCTCTTCGGCGATCTCTCGCGACTCAGCTTCACGCTGCGCGATGATGTCTGCGATGTAGTCAACGGTGCTCATCACGCCGCCTCTTTCAGTGCTTCGTTCAGGTCGGTGGCCAGTGTCACCGTGATTGTCTCGCCAACTCCCACGAACGCGGGTCGGTTGGAGTCTGACTTACAGAGGTCTCGGAACGCCTTGGCGTCGAACGAGAGGCAGATGCCTTTCGCCTTAGCCCAGTCGAACGCCTGCTGTGCATCAAACTCGAACTGCTTTCTGAATTCCTCCCGCAGCCATCTCAGCTGGCCCAGCGCACTCTTCACATGCTCCGGGTTCGACTCGTATTCGGCGGTGACCATCTCCTTGAGTGCGTTCGTCTGCGCCTGCAGTTCACTGGAGAGCGCGGCGAGGTTCTCAGCCTCTTCCTTGTGCTCAGCGTCGAAAGCATCCAACACAGACTGCCGTGCAGCGCTGTATGCTGCCCTGGCCTCGGCCTCGGCATTTCTCAGCTCCGCGATGATGCGGAGTCGGTTCATTGCGGACAGTTCTTCGATTGACAGAATAGCTTCCATCGTGTATCCTTTCGTTGTGTTAGGGGCTCCCCTGCCTCGCCGGTTTCGGTGGGCGCAGCGGGAGCTTCTTTGTCGTTGGCGATCTGCTCAGCAAGCAGATCAAGCACTTCCTCTGCTGTGTCGGCGAACACGCCGGGGCGGGGGCCGTAGTGGCCGTAGTAGTGGTTGTATCCGCGACTGAGTGAGATCAGCGGAAGCTCGGGCACGCTGAAGATCACACTTGTCTCAGCGGTGCACCCGGAGATCAGTAGGAACGGGCACGGCATATCGGGCTTGCCGACACACTCGGGATCGTGAGTCCAATGCTCTTTCATCTGCATCTCACAGCCTCCCTCGAGCACCGGTAGTTGTGGAAGTAAACCGTGACGCCGTTGACCTCGCGCCTGGACTCCTCGCCCGGGAAGATCAGCCGCCCGCAATCGCGGCAGATGTGGCGCGTGAGTTGGGTCCGATAGTCCGCCTTGGTGGCCTTGCGGTGCAGCCAGCGGAAGAAGTTGAAGAGGAGCTCGTTCATTTCCGCACCCCGTAGCTGTTCCGCCAGCAGCTCGGCGGGTTGTCTTGCAGGTTCGAGGGCGGACGCATCCATCGAGCGGATCGTCGCGGCCGCCGGCAGTGCTTGACCAGCCGCACAGCGAACCATCCGAAGCAGATCGCGGCCATCGTATAAGCCGCGCCTGCCGCCACCCACAATAGAAT
>CAZFYZ010000186.1:0-1798 GCA_964523735.1 uncultured bacterium
GTCCAGATCGACCCTGATCACGTAGACTTGTGCGCCGCGCATCTGGTGCTGCTCGAGGGCTACACTTTCGGCTGTGCTGGTGTTTGGGAACACGAGGCCGGAGACAAGCACCAAGAAGGCGGGAATGACAGTTGCTAAGGTAGATCGGCTACACATCTTTCCGCACCTCCCCGCCGGCTGACGCTCTCTCGTCCGGTCTCATCATGAGTGTGCGGGCGGCCTGTCGGCCGGCTTTGATATCTGCACCGATATCCTAGAGGTTGTTACACTTATTAGACGATCTGTGCAGGAGCAAAGTTCAGCGGTGGCGAAATGTGAGAGAGACAAGCACGGAGACAGTTGCGGTAGATCGCTTTTCCCGCGATCCGCAGTTGTAGCAGGCGTCTCCGACGCCTCACGGGGGGCGTCAGAGACGCCCGCTACAGCCCTATCGCAACCTCGCGTGTAGCGTACCATGACTTTCGAAACGGAGTGAGCCATAGTGTCCACATCGGGTCTTACCGGACGTGATCTGCGCCTTGCGATTTTGTTTGCGGCTCTGGTGTACCTGGCGATCAGGTTCATCAACCATATCGCGGACATCCTGTTGATCTTTAGCGTCAGCGCGCTGATCGCGATAGCGCTGAACCCCGCGGCCGGCTGGCTGCAGAAACACAAGATCCCACGCACCGCATCGGCCGGTCTCCTGGCTCTCCTGGTGTTGGCGCTGCCGGTGCTTGTTGGTTATCTGGTGATACCAAGAGCAGCTGCCCAAGTCTCCGATCTTGCCAGTCAGGCCCCGGAGTATGTCTCGAAGGCGCAGGACTGGCTGCAACAGCGCGGGTTTGACAAGTATCTGCCCGAGCAGATCCAGACGAGCGACCTGGGAGGAATCAGTGGGATAAGCAGGCAGGTCATAAGAGGAGCGACAAGAGTCACTACGAGTGTCGTCGGCGCTCTCGCTGCCGCATTCCTAGCTTTCATGACGACGATCTACCTCATCGCCAACCCGAAGCCCATCGCCGATGGGCTCTTACGGGCTGTGGCCCCGGAGCACCGGAAACGTGCGCAGGCTGCGGGCGAAGATCTGGCTGTTCAGATCAGAGCGTGGGCGATCGGCATCCTGATCGGCATGTTCTTCATATTCCTGGTGACGTGGATAGCCCTCTCGCTGATTGGCGTTAAGCAGGCGTTTCTGTTTGCTGTCATTGCTGGTCTGCTTGAGGCGGTGCCTGTGCTCGGTCCTGTGATCTCGGCCATTCCTCCAATCGTGGTGTCACTGCTATCCGGCAATCCCGTCACGGCTCTGTGGGTCGCGCTTGCCTTCCTTGCGATCCAGCAGATAGAGGGCAACTTGCTGATTCCGCTTATCATGTCCAGGCAGCTGTCCCTTCACCCCGTCACCGTGATCTTCTCGGTTCTGGTGATGGGAGGTCTGTTCGGGATAGTGGGCATTTTTCTGGCTGCGCCGGCTGCGGTCACTGCGGGAATCATCTGGCGGGATTTCTACATTCGAGTGCGTGAGGGGGACGTGGAGGCTTAAGAGGAGTTCAAGTTCGTTACTCGCTGCTCAATCAGGTAATAATAGCAGTTGCCAAAGTGAAGATTGCATGCTATATGGTGGGGTGTAACCTCCTGGGCGGCGGGCTTCCTCAGGATCGGCCCGGAATGGCCGATAGCCTGCCGCCTATCTACGTGTCACCGTTGGGGGCCACCTCGATCACCTCGTCCTGCTTGACCCAGATGACCTCCCCTTTGTGCGAGACATAGAGAAGGCTTGATTCCTCAGCCACGTCCAACAGTTTACCTTCCCGGACCT
>CAZFYZ010000186.1:1808-5610 GCA_964523735.1 uncultured bacterium
GGGAACCGATACTTCAGCTTGAGTCTCTCGTCAGCCTCAAGCCTGGCGGCTACATCGTATAGGCTTATCACCAGCTACCTCCCATGCCGCGAGCTATATCGCGCGGTCCCCAGCACGCATCCATGCGCTTGATTGTGACTTGTACGGCAGACACACGCTTTCCTTCTGCTGAGCATGTTACAATAGAACCATGGCCACACAGCACACGAGGATCGTCGATTTCCACGTGCATGTCTTCCCCGATGAGGTTGCCGAGCGCGCGCTTCAGGCGCTTATAGGTGCCTACAACTGGGAGCCTGTGACTGACGGTACGCGCGCAGGCCTGGCCGCGCACATGCAGAGGTCTGGGGTGGGGTGCTCTATCGTGCAGCCAGTGGCCACAAAACCGGCTCAGGTGAGAAGCATCAACGATTGGGCATCGTCCCACACCGACCCGCGGGTGATCTCCTTCGGGGCGATCCACCCCGACTACGAGGACATCCAGGGCGAGATCGATCGCATCATTTCGCTTGGCCGGCCGGGGATCAAGATTCAGGCCAACTGGATAGGCCGCTATGTCGACGATCCGAGCATGTTCCCGATCTACGAATCAGCCCAGGGCAAACTCATCTTCACGTTCCACTCGGGTGACGAGCTGACCCCATTCGAGGACAAGAAGTCCACGCCCAGGCGTCTGGCCAACGTCCACCGGTTGTTCCCGGACCTGACGATGATCTGCGCCCACATGGGCGGCTACAAGATGTGGGACGAGGTCGAGGAGTATCTGTTGGGGACTGGCGTCTACCTCGATACTTCCGCCTGCTTCCCTGGCGACATGCCCGATGGGCAGCTTCTGAGTATGATCAGGCGGCACGGTGTTGACCGGATAGTGTTCGCTACGGACTCCCCGTTTGGCGACGCGCGCGCCGACATCCCACGGCTGCTGGGCCTCGGGCTGACTGACGACGAGCTTGAGCGCGTCTTCTGGCGCAATGCAGAGGCTCTATTGGGGGATCGCGTGCGTGTCGCTCTTTCCTGAGACATGCGTTGTGGCTGCCAAGTAGTGACTGACGACATCCAGGCCGGAGTACCGCCAATGCAAGCCCGGCTTGGCAACTACTGATCGTTTTCTTGCGTCATAGGTAATGAGGAGGATAACCAACATGCCTGTTCACCCAACCATCGTCGCGTCTATCGCGGTCCTGCTCTTGCTGCCGGTCTGTGCGTCGGCGGCTGATGTCACGGTCGCCGCGAACGGCCGCAGCAACTACACGATCGTGATCCCGGACGAGAAGTCTGTGGCGATCGATTATGCCGCCTCGGAGCTGCAGAGCTTCATTGAACAATCCACAGGAGCGAAGCTCCAGATCGCGCGCGAGTCGCACGCGATCTACGGCCCGGCGCTTCTGGTTGGCCCGAGCAAGCGGGCGCAGAAGACTGGGCTCGTTGCCCAAGCTAAGAAGCTTACCGGCGATGGCGTTCTCATCAAGCGAGTTGGCAGGGACATAGTCATTCTCGGCGGCAACGATCGGGGACAGATCTACAGCGCTTACTGCTTCCTCGAGAAGTATCTGGGCGTCCGGTTCCTCGCTTACGACTGCACTGTTGTGCCCAAGCACGAGACGCTTAAGCTGGCGAAGATCGACTACACGTATAGCCCGCCGTTCATCTACCGAGAGGAACTCTACTACCACACCCACAAATGGGAGTTTGCTGCACGCCAGAAACTCAACGGCGGGAACATGAACCAGGTGCTTATGCGTCCGTGGCCCGGCAAGGACGAACTGGTACCAGGCATCGTCATCGCTCCGTTCGCCCACTCGATCAGCGCGATCATCCCGAGCGACAAATACCATGCGGAACACCCCGAGTACTTCGGCCTCGTCAACGGCGTGCGCCGCGGCGGTCACATCGGCACCCAGGCATGCTTCACCAATCCCGATGTCGAAAGGATCACGAAGGAATACATACTCGACTTCATCGAGAAGCATCCGACAGTCGCGTGTGTTGATGTCTCGCAGATGGACGCCTACCCCGGCGACTACGGCGCGTGCGAGTGCGAGAACTGCAGGGCCGTCGAGAAGGAAGAGGGGGCCCAGATGGGTCCGATCCTCCGCCTCGTCAACTCTGTCGCCGATGTGGTGAAGGAGAAGTACCCGGACAAGTACGTTGATACGCTTGCCTACCAGTACACGATCATCCCGCCCAAGATCACTAAGCCGCGCGACAACGTGATCGTCCGCCTCTGCCACTGGGGCTGCTACTTCCACGGCATCGAGGGGGAGGAGCTCAGCAAGGACTACCGCGCGGCAATTGACGGATGGCGGGAAGCCGGCGCAAGCCACATCTGGGTCTGGCACTACAGCGTCAACTTCTGGAACTACCTGGCGCCAAACCCGAACCTCGAGAGTATGGTCAAGGACATCCGTTACTATGCCAACAACGGGGTCGACGGGCTTATGGTGCAGGGCGACCTGCAGAGCCCGGGCGGCGAACTCTGCGAGTTCAGAGGCTATCTCTCGGCGCAGCTAATGTGGGACCCGAGCCAAGACCCGATGCAGATCAGGAAGGACTTCTGCGATGGCTACTACGGTCCCGCGGCAGGCGAAGCGATGGAGTTCCTCGCCCTAATGGACAAGTGGGGTAGGGAGACGACGCAGCACATCCCGATGAACGGCTGGCACACGAAGGAGTTCACCAAGCCCGAGATCGTCAAGTCCGCGATGGGAATCCTGGACAGAGCGTATGACAAGGCGGGCGAGCCCATCTACCGGTTTCACGTCGAGAAGCTCATGATCCCGTTCTGGTTTGTGCAGCTAACATGGCCTGACCACTACGGCGTTTCTCAGGAGCAGTGCGTATCAGCTTGGGCCAGGTTCAAGCGTGTGATCGAGCAGGACAAGATCACACACACTGCAGAGGCTCCGCCAAACATCGCTGGCTTCATTGCAGGTATGGACGCCAAGTACGGCGGAGCGAAGTAGATAGCTGTCGGTTCACTGAGATCCACGGCAAAGCAAAGCGGGGGGCACCGGAAGTAGTCTGAAGGTGTCCCCCTCTCTTCAGGAGGGGGCTGGGGGGAGGTCTAGTAGTACTTCAACTCCGTCTCTTTCCCCTCAGCCTCCAACAGCTTCGCCAGGTTCTCCACTACCGTTCGCCGCAGGAAGATCGATTCCGGCAACCCGGTATTCTGGTGAGCGGGGTTGCGCGCGGTGCCCACCATGAAGCTGATCCCGTCGGCAGATGCCAGCTTGTCAAGCAGTACCGTCGCGGCGTCGATCTTGCCCTCAGGACGACCTTTGGTGAGATACTCCGAAGCTCGACTGAGTGTAAGAATGCCCTCAGTCACAAGGTCGATTCCCTGCAGGCTGGCTATCGGCGGTAGATCGGTGTCCAGAAACCGCTCATCCGGTACCAGCTCGCGCTTGAGATGATCGGCAACAAGATGCGAAGTTGTCCCTCCGCAGACGACCTTCGCCCCTCTGCCACCCAGAAAGTCCTTGATCATCCGCTGCACCATCGATCGCTCCGAAGGCGGGCCGGTAAGCACCGTCGCGTGCTTGGCTTTCCGATACTTCGCGCAAAGAACAGTGCCGTCATCGCCCGGGCGGTCGTGCCAGAACTTGAGAGCGGTATCCGCGACGGAGTTCACGAGCTTTTGTGGGTCTCCCAGGAGCTTGGGGGCGGTCTGAGAGACGTATTCCAGGATGCCATCTTCCTGCCAGCCCATAGCCAGTCCCTCGCCGACTCCGGCGTAGACAATCCCGTCCGAGTAGAGCAGAACCGTGTCATTCGGGTTCAGCCGGAAGTGGAACTCGCGGAT
>CAZFYZ010000187.1:0-5548 GCA_964523735.1 uncultured bacterium
TCAGGAGATCTACCTCGCGGTTCTCTGTTCCAAGAAGGAGAGCACGAGGCCGGAGGTGCTCGAGGAGCTGGTGAAGTTCCACCACTACCTTGCAACTGTTCACCACTTAGAAGGTGTCGATTTCTCTCCGCTCCGGGCATTTGCTGGCCCGCGCGTCCGAACGTCTGATGTTGGCGCGCTTTCGAGTGCGGAGGTCGGTCGAGTACTCATTGAGCTGCAGAACGATCTCGAACGTGAAAGCGCGCGAATAGACTCTGGACCAGAGAATGTGCGTGCCTGCGCGCTACGAGTGCTGCTGTACTTGATCCTCGAGGCCGGCGCCCTGAGACCGAGCTCCGCGCACGGCTTGGTGCTCGGTGACCTCCATTTCCTTGGGCCAGGCGCAGACTTCATTCATGTGCATCGCACAGGCGAGTACGGCGAGGCCAAGACCACGACCTCTGTCGGGTTCGTTCGGTTGGAGGGCGAGCTGTGGACTGCCCATAGAAAATGGGTGATCAAATGGCTTGATCAGGAGCGGGCGTTAGCGGGTGAGACTTGGTGGAAGCAGCCAGTGTTCGCAGAGTCCCCAGGTTCCCGGCGACGATTCTTCACGCGCTACCTCACCAGGCGGCTTGACTCCCTGCTCAAGTGGGCGTCAGGGCAATCCAAGGCCAGGACATATTGGCTGCGGAAGCGTCGCGTCACTCTGAGGATGGGGGCGGCGATGAACCAGCAGGTGCCGACCGCTCGAGGTGTTTACGCCATGCTTCGAGAGTCAGGGCATGCGGACATAGTCGTATCGCTCGAGCACTACATCTATGACATGGCGGTGCCATTAGCGCAGTACCTGAAGCGTGCAGGGGTGCTCGACAGGGTGCGTGCCTTGGCCGTGTCGGATATCTCTGCTGCAGCCCTTGATGCAGCTTGGCACCGGCAACGGCTTAGAGGGTCATCCGAATTCCATGGTGCAATTCTTGATCGGATCGGCGTCGAGGTATTTACAAGACCCACTGCATCGCTAACCGATCCGCCTGCGTTGTACAGGCAGAAAGCATTGACGCCACGGCATATCGACCTCTTCGCGCGTGAATACCATAGGCACGGCGATAGGCTGGAGGCGATGGCGCGCTCGGGACTGTCGAACGCGCAGGTGGAGCGGCTTGAGCGCGGGATCGGGACTTTAGTCGTCAAGAACGGCTTCGCGCCTTGGAGTGTTGGAGGAATTCGGCAGCGTCGAGGCATCATGGTGCCCGCGCGGAGGATCGACGGGAGTCAGAAGCTGTTTCAGCTCATGGACGATCCACCAACCCAATGGCTTGGGCTTCTGGCCGAGGCGTGGCAAGAGCAAGGCTATGTGCATCGTCTCCATGACAGTGACGTAGTTCTGATCCTGGACTCAGAAACTGTCCAGAGTGCCGCGGAGGAGATGCTGATAAAGACTGATCTGGATCTAAAAATAGAGGTCCGTAGCCGCGACAAAGCGGTCCTTGTTACCAACGAAAAGGACCAAGGGCGCACGAGCTCGCACGCAGCCGCCGTACGTTGGGCTCTCGCGATGATTTGGTTGTATCGGCGCCTGGTCGCTCACCCAACCACGGCTTGAGCTGCTATGGGTTCTTGGTAGGAGATTCGTCCACCCTGCGAGGCGACCCACCGATTGTTGCCGTCTTGAAGGATGGTGCCGGAGAACCACAAGCCTTCTCGGATGATCGACATTGGAAGTGCCTCTACGATCGCCTCCAGGTCCGGTGGGATCGATACTTCGAGGCGGTCGTGTGTGAGAAGAACTTTGAGTCCTCCGCGTACTGAATATGTGATGCCGGTGATTGGCATCGTGGCGGTCCGGCTGCGAACAGGGGGCGCGGCCGGCTGCACGAACGCTGCCGGGTCCAAAGCTGGGACCACGTGAACACCAGATGCGTCGTTGTAAGTAACGGCGATGCTTGCGTCCGGGTTCCGGGCGGACGTGGCGCGCAAAATATCGACGGCGATCTGTGACGTCAACGCTTTCGTGAGTGGCGCAGGAACGGGTTTCAGAGAATTTTCAACAATCTCTTTTGCAGTGCGTTGCATCGTTGCCGAAAAACATGAGTCATCTGCAACATGAGGCAACTCTGGATTTGACTCGGGCAAGAGATAAATCCTGAGTCGATCGCCAAGGTTGTAAACATCGGACGCGCGGCGTCCAAATGTCCTCAGAACGCTGTTGATCTGGTGGGGGATTTCTTTGAGTTTTCCTATGTCTGCGGCAGAAATTAGAGCAGGGAGAGTCTGTGGGGCGTTGTTGGTGAACAGCAGAAACTCAAAAAACGGACCTTCGGGTAACGTGGTCATTGCAGTACCTCACGACAGGCAAAAAGGGGGCGCACTCCGCTTGCTTGGCGGAGTCTTGATCGTTGGAGTAGGGCGGGATTGACCAGCAGCAGCCGGCTCACGCTGTGACACCGGAGGGCGGGACTGGGATGTCGTACACGGCACGACGCCCCAGCTCAGCAGTACGGGGTGAAGAAATGAAGGTCGTTAGGAGATACGGCAGCGAGCGGCCGCTTGGGACCGAATGAGGGCAGAAGTTGCTGGCGCAACTGCCCTGCGTGCCTTGCCCTGAGGCAAACGGACGTATACGCCCTGGCGCGATTCATGAAGGCGGCATAGTGCGCCCGAATCAAAGGGGGGCCGCCTGCTTCAGAGGTCACCGCTGGCGGGATCGTCACCGGCGCAAGGATTTCTTTACCAGTAGACGGAAGATCCTGTCAAGCGCCCAGCCCCGAGTTCTTTCCTTCGCTGAGTCGCCCCGTGGTTCGCAGACACCTTGCAGCCATAATCCACGGCAGCAGCAGTAGTGTCCATGAGCAGCAAGCGGTACACAGAGAAGTGAACCGCCCCGGCTTCTCCGGAGGCTCCACCCTTTGAGGATGGGACCATGAAGAAGACATCAACACCACGATATTCCCCTGAGCTGCGCGAGCGCGCGGTGTGGATGGTGCTGGAGCACCAAGGCGCACGGACCGCAGTGGGCAGCGATCGTTTCGATCGTCGGCAAAGTCGGCTGTACGCCCGAGTCGTTGCGCCGATTGTTCCGCCAGACCGAGCGTGATCGCGGCTTGCGCAGCGGACCGACGAGCAGGCGCGGACGAAGGTACTGGAGCGAGAGAACCGTGAGCTGCGTCAGGCCAACGAGATCCTGCGCAAGGCATCGGCGCATTTTGCCGAGGCGGAGCTCGACCGGCGGTTCAAGACATGACGGCGTTCATCGACGAACACCGCGCCACGTACGGAGTCGAGCCGATCCGCAGGGTGCTGCCGATCGCTCCGTCGACCTGCTACCCGCATGCGGCCAGGCACGTCTATCCGCAGCGGCAGCCAGCGCGACAGCGTAGCGATGCCGGGCTATGCGAGTAGCTCCGGCGCGTGTGGGAGGAGAACTTCCGGATGTACAGCGCCGGAAGGTCTGGAGGCAGTTGCTGCGCGAGGGCGTGTGCACGTCGCCCGCTGCACGGTGGAACGCCTCGTGCGGCAGATGGGGCTGCGTGGCGTGGCCCGGGGCAAGCCGGTGCGCACCACGATCAGCGACCTGGCGCCCCCGTGCCCCCTGGATCGGGTGAACCGGCAGTTTAGCGCCGAGCGGCCAGACGCGCTGTGGGTGTCGGATTTCACGTACGTCTCAACCTAGCAGGGCTTCGCCTTCGTCATTGGTGTGTACGCCTGACGCATCGTCGGCTGGAAGGTGGCGGCACCCGCGCACGCGGACTTCGTCCTGGACGCCTTGGAGCAGGCACTGCACGCTCGCCGTGGTGCAGGCCAGCCGTTCCCTGATCCATCATTCCGACCGGGCAGTCAATACTTTCGATTCACTACAGCGAGCGATTGGCCGAGGTCGGGATCGAGCCTTCCGTGGGCAGCGTGGAAGACCCCTACGACAATGCGTTAGCTGAAACGATCAATGGCCTGTATAGGGCCGAGATGATCCACCGGCGCTCCTGGTAGAGCCGCGAGGCCGTGGAGCCGGCGACCCTGGAGTGGGAGGACTGGTTCAACCACCGGTGCCTGCTGGAGCCGATCGGCAACGTTCCGCCGGTCGAAGTCGAAGCGGCCTACTATCAGCAGGCCCGTGAGCTCATCATGGCGGCGTGACCCACACCAACGGGCCTCCGGGATTCCCGGGGCGGTTCAGTTGATTGGACGGGCTTGGTGTGGAGCTGCCAGATTGGTTGGCGATCTCAAGAACAAGTGCAACAGGTGATTTGAACTCGGTGATTTGCGTCTCGCCTGCTGGGGTGGACCGCCCCCATATCGCCTAGCGTGGGCGGCCGATCATCACCGCCGCCACCCGGTTGAGGTGTTTCTGACTGCCCTGCGACAGGTCCGCGCCCTTGGGCAGGAACTGGAGCAGCAGGCGATTGGTGTTCGAGTTGGTGCCGCGCTGCGAAGGGGTGCGGGTCGGGGAATCACAGGTCGATGTTCAGCCGCGCCATCCGTTCGGCATAACAGGCTATCTCCGTGCCATTGTCATAGGTCAGGCTCATGCGCAAGGTCGGAAGCTTCTTCATCTGGCGGCTGAAGCCCACCAGCGCCCCTCCGCGGTGCACCCGTCCATCATGCACAGGATTACGAAGCGGGGTTCGACCTCAACCACCGTGTCGACGGCCCGTGTGCTCAATGTCCCGGGTGGTGATCCGGTGGTGGGCGGTTGACATCTTGCATTGCGGGTGATAATAAGCAAGCGCTGGTTCACACTCTACCGAATGCAAATGAGTGCGAGCCGGTGACAAAAGAGCAGTAGGACGCGTTCATATAACTAAGGAGAGTAGAAATGAAGCCTTTTGTTCTGCAACAGCATGACTCTGATCGTGCCGCCCTGAGGGATCTGATCCCGTCTGAACTATCTCAAGTTGGCGGAGGTCAGCCTGTTTGCGATAGCGAACCCGGCATCGGGAATGCAAGCACCTGGACCGTCACTAAAGATGGTGGTCAAGACGACGGCTGCGACAATTAGTACCTAGTCGCTAAACCCGAGGAGAGGTGAAGTTTTGCCTCTCCTCTCTTACAAGTCGTCGATAGAGACCCATGATATCTATTCTCGTACTGGGGACCCACGCGGATCCCCATGTTAATCGCGTGGCCAACGAGATACGGCGTCGGACCCGAGATGAGCACAGCGTGCTCGTGCTGGATTATAACGATAATACTCGCTTTAATTTTTCGGTGGATGACCGTGGATCACATAGTCTGGAGATCAACGGAAAAAAACTGGAGCGGTATATCGTATGGGACCGGCAGAAGCTCATTCCAGGTTCGTCGTTTTACATACAGGGGGATGAGGCATATCGTGGGTATGCTGCCCAAGAGTGGCGGTCGTTTTATACCCTAATCACAGGCATGAACCGAGGCCGGGTCGTTAATTCTCCCTTGGCAAGAAGCTGCCTTATCAAGCCTTACCAGCAGACTGTCGCAGCCCACGCAGGGTTTCTCGTTCCGCCTACTCTGATCACCAACGATAAGAAATCGGCGCTTTCCTTCCAATCCACCAACGACTCGCTCGTACTAAAATCAGTTTCAGGTGGCCGGA
>CAZFYZ010000188.1:0-5489 GCA_964523735.1 uncultured bacterium
AACACGATATGCAACTGGTGATGAATCTTGTCGAGCGCGTGATCGTGCTCGAGAGTGGTCGACTGATCGCTGACGGGCGGCCTGACGAAGTTGCCTCTGACTCGCGAGTGATCGAGGCCTACCTGGGGAGAGCGGCATGCTGAAAGTCGTTAACCTCAGCGCGGGCTACGGCAAGCTGCGAGTGATCAAGTCGGTCTCGCTGAGCGTGCAGCCGAACGAGATCGTGGTGCTGGTCGGTGGCAATGGCTCCGGCAAGAGCACTCTGCTGAGGGCCATATCCGGCTTGGTGAACGTTAATGAGGGGCGAGTCCTCCTGCACGGGAAGCAGATCGCCGGCAGACCCGCGGAGAGAATTGCGCGGATGGGGCTTGGGCTCGTTCCTGAGGGCCGGGCGCTGTTCCCGACGATGAGCGTGCTGGAGAATCTCAAGCTTGGCTCCAACGCGGGACGGGTCTCGGGCGCCGAATTCCGCGATCGCTTGAAGTCGGTGTATCAGTTGTTCCCGGACCTAATCGAGCGCGCCGGCGATCGAGCGGGAGACCTGAGCGGCGGTCAACAGCAGATGCTGGCACTTGGCCGCGCGATGATGAGTCCGCGTGACATACTGCTTCTTGATGAGCCGTCGACAGGTCTCGCGCCAGTGTTGGTTGCGGATCTGTTCGAGAAGATCGCGTCGCTGAAGAGCACTGGTATGACAATACTCCTCGCTGAGCAGAACGTGCGGCAAGCGCTGGAGATTGCTGATAGAGGATACGTGCTGGAGAACGGGCGCATTGTGCTTGATGGTTCGGGTGACGAACTCAGGGCTTCGGAGAGAGTGCAGAAGGCGTACCTGGGCCTGTAGCGTCTTCTCCTGTTCTCCCTTCCTGATTGCATTCTGAGCGGTGTCGAAGGGCGTGTTCTCGTGATAAGAAAGGAAAGGACGGATGAGAATGACTAGACTGGCAAGACTACTACTTCTCGTGACGGCGCTCTGCGTCGTCACAACGGCGGCGATGGCTGCTGAAATCAAGATCGGTGGGCTGTTCGCGATGTCGGGCAAGGCCTCGAACATCGGGATTACATCCCGCGACGTCGCCCAAATGATGGTTGATGACATCAACCGCAACGGCGGGATCAGGGGCTCGAAGGTCAAGCTCGTGATTGGCGACACGCGCTCGGAGCCCGGTCAGGCCGCTGTCGCGCTGAAGAAGCTCATTGACAAGGACAAGGTCTGCGCTGTTATTGGCCCGACCTCCACCGGTGAGATCATGGCCTGCCTGCCCGTAATCAACCAGGCAAAGATCCCGGTTGTCGCTTGCGTTGGTGGCGCCGCTGCCGTTGTGCCTGTAGAGGAGCGATACTGGGTGTTCAAGAGTCCGCAGAAGTCGAGTTCTGCGGTTGCGCGCATCTACAAGTACCTCAAGAGTAAGAAGATGACCAAGGTCGGTCTCCTTGTTGCTAACGACAAGTTCGGCGAAGAGGGCGAGGAACTGCTGGACCAGCTTGCATCGAGCTATGGCATCAAGATAGTCGCGCGAGAGAAGTTTGGCGCGGAAGACGCTGATATGTCGGTGCAGATCGGCAAGATCGCTGCAGCCAAGCCGAAGGCGATGATCGTCTGGACCATCGGCCCGGCGGGTGGCGTGATCGCGAAGAACGCGAAGGCGCTCAAGGTACCTTTCAAGGTCGTGCAGTGCCACGGTCAGCCGGATGCTGCGTATCTCAAGGTTGCCGGCGCGGCGGCCAATGGCACTATCATGCCCGCGACGAAGCTGATGGTTGCTGATGAGCTGCCGTCATCAGACGCGCAGCGAGCTATCGAACTCAACTTTACCGAGCAGTATGAGAAGCGCGGCTGGGGCAAGGTCGGCACGCACTCCGGGTATGCCTGGGACGCGGTTCAGCTCGTTGCTCGGGCGATAAAGAAGGCCGGGACAGACCCAGCGAAGATTCGAGACGCCATTGAGAAAACCAAGGGCTATATTGGCGTCTCCGGAATCTACAGTATGTCCGCCAAGGACCACTGCGGGCTGGACTACAACTCGCTCGTGATGGTCGAGGTCAAGAACGGGCGATACAAGCTGATCAAGTAGATAGGAGTTAGGTCCTGCGCACCGTCATTTCGAGCAGCGCGAGAAATCTGCTTTTCGCACGGCTCGGCATGGGCCGCAAAGCAGATTTCTCACTGCGTTCGAAATGACGGTCTCCGTAAGGCGCGCTTTCGCAATTAGGACAAAGGGGTAACCAAGTAGTGAGCGGATACTGGAATGAGAAAGCCGAGACGATGTCCCGCGACGAACTGGCGGCGCATCAGCTCAAGCGGCTGAAAGAGACAGTCAAGCACGTCTACGAGCACAACGCTTTTTACAAAGAGAAGTACGATGCTGCCGGGGTGAAGCCAGGCGACATCGAGATGCTCGAGGATCTGCGGCATCTGCCGTTCGTGGATAAGAACGACTTTCGCGACCAGTATCCGCTCGGGATGCTCTCGGTGGACCGGTCTCAGGTTCGCGAGATGCACATGAGCTCGGGCTCCACCGGCTCGCCCGTCGTGATGGCCTATACCGATCACGATCTCGGTCAGTGGGGCGAGTGCATGGCCCGCTGCTACTATATGGCCGGATTGACGACCGGAGACACGATTCAGATCACTCCCTCGTTTGGTCTCTTCAATGGCGGATTCGGGTTCTACCACGGCGCTCGCAAGTCGGGCATGTTCGTGATTCCCACCGGCGCAGGCAACACGCCAAGGCAGATCAAGATGATGGGCGACTTTGGCGTCAAGGGCCTGATGGGGGTTGTCAGCTATGGCATCCGCATCATGGAAGTGCTCGAGGAGCAGGGAGGAGACTTGCCTGATCTCAAGGTGGGCATCTTTGGCGCGGAGACATTCAGCGACATGATGCGCGAGAAGATCGAGAACGGCCTCGGTATCGAGGCGTTCGACATCTACGGCATGACCGAAACCGGCGGCGTCGGCACTACCGGCATGGACTGCCCCGCGCATAACGGCATCCACGTCTGGGAAGACCAGTATATCTGCGAAGTGATCGACCCCGAGACCGGCAAGAGCGTGCCTGATGGCGAGGTCGGCGAAGTCGTCTTCACGTCGCTCGACAGGCAGGCGATCCCGATCGTCCGCTTCCGCACAGCTGACCTCACCCGCGTCATCACCCGCAACCGGTGCGAGTGCGGTCGCACTTCGCTGCGGCTCGACCGCATCACCGGCCGACGCGATGACATGCTCATCGTCAAAGGCGTCAACTTCTTCCCCAAGCAAGTCGAACAGGCGCTAATGGAGATCCCGGGTGTCCGCAGTCACTATCAGATCATCATCGAGGAGACTGAGGGCGTCAAGCGGGTGCGGATCAACGTCGAGGCCGACGAGGGCGTGACGGGCTTCACGGTCTCGCGCAAGCTGCACGAGGTTCTTGGATTCCACGTTGACGGTGACGTCTTCAAGCCAGGCACACTGCCCAGGCAGGAAGGCAAGGCCGTGCGGGTCGTTTACGAGAACGGAGAGAAGAAGAACTGATGAGAGTTCTTAGACTGCACGAGCCATTGGACCTGCAATACCACGAGGAGCCGATGCCGGAGATCGGGCCGGACGAGGTGTTGGTCAAAGTCGGGTCGGTGGGAGTGTGCGCTTCGGATGTTCACTACTACAGGTTTGGGCGGATCGGCGATCAGGTGGTTGAGAAGCCAATCGTTCTGGGGCACGAGTTCTCCGGCACAGTCGTCAAGGTCGGCGGGAATGTGAACAGGGTTGCTGAGGGAGCCAGAGTCGCGGTGGAACCGAGCAAGCCGTGTGGCCAGTGCGACCAGTGCAGGGAGGGCTATACCAACCTGTGCCGCAAGGTGGTGTTCTTCGGTACCCCGCCCGTTGATGGAGCACTTCGCGAGTATGTGGCATGGCCGGCGGAACTGTGCATCCAGGTCAAAGAGTCCGTGAGCCTTGACGAAGCGGCTATGATCGAGCCGTTGGCAGTTGGCGTCTATGCGGTCGATCTGGCTGAGCTTGCCGGAGGCGAGACGATCGCGATTCTTGGGCTTGGGGGGATCGGCCTGTCTGTTCTGCAAGCGGCCAGGATTGTTTGCGCAGGCAAGATCTTCGTAACAGATCCCATCCCCGAACGACGGGAACTTGCTCTGAAGCTCGGTGCCGATGTGGCTTTGGAGCCCGCGGGCTCTACTGAAGCGATCCTGCAGGCTGCAGAAGGCGGAGTTGAAGTAGCTTTCGAGTGCGCCGGTATGCCGGATGCTGTCTGGCAGACGGTCGAGGTGATTCGTCCTCACGGTCGGGTCGTAATCGTCGGAATCCCTGAGGAGGATAGCTACTGCTTCCCCGCATCGGCTTCGCGCCGGCGCCAGGTGAACATTCAATTTGTCCGCCGGAGCCTCAACACGGGCGAGCGGAGTGTGGAGATGGTCGAGCGAAAGCTGGTGAACGTGGCCTGCTATGGCTCGCACGCATTCCCGTTCGATCGTGCCGAAGAGGCGATCAAGCTGGCGATGGAGAAGACCGACGGCGTCATACGCGCGGTGATCCGTGTCTCCGAGGAGACGGCTGTTGACTGACCTCGTTGACCCGCGCAACAAGCTGAACGCGCTCGATAACACGGAGTGGATGGTTCGCACGAAAAGCGTCTGGTTCAGCACCCCTCCTCAGCGCGACAAGCTCAAGGCCCAGCACCCTGCCACGTTTGCTGAGTCTGACATCGTCCGGCTTCTGGAGTTTTTCACCAAGCCAGGCGATCGCGTGCTCGACCCCTTCCTGGGCAGCGGGTCAACGCTTGTGGCGTGCTCGCAGTGCGGGCGAGATGGAGTAGGGGTGGAACTCGTTGAGCAGTGGGCGGAGGTTGCTCGATCGAGGATTGCTCAACTGGAGTTCGCAACCAGCCAGAGTGTGCTCACCGGCGACGGGAGAAGCGTTCTGCCGACACTTGAGAGCGCGTCGTTCGACTTCATTGTGACCAGCCCGCCTTACTGGATGATTCTCAACAAGGACTGGGACCACAAGGTCAAGGCAGAGCGCAAGTCCAAGGGGCTTGAGACGCGCTACAGCGATCAGGAGAACGACCTGGGGAACCTGGAGACCTATGAGGAATTCCTGGGGGAGCTGGGCAAGGTGTTCTCCGAGTGCCGCCGCCTGCTAAAGCCGAAGCGCTACATGTGCGTTATCGTCTCGGACTTCCGGCACAAGTCGAGGTTCGTTGCCTATCACTCGGACATAGCGCGCGTAGTCGAGGGGATTGGCCTAACACTTGAGGGGATCACGGTGCTGGTTCAGGACAACAAGAACCTGTATCCGTACGGGATTCCGTATGCCTTCGTCTCGAACATTCACCATCAGTACATACTAGTGTTTCGTCGACAGAGCTGAAATCCCCTGGCTGCGTTTGTGGCCACGGCATCACTGTCAGCAAAGGGCTCGGAGGGAGCTTACCGAGGCTATGGATCCGGAGATCGCCAGTGCATTCTACAACTGCATAGAGCCAGAGTGCGGC
>CAZFYZ010000189.1:0-2948 GCA_964523735.1 uncultured bacterium
TCCAACATAGCTGCATCGGTAGCGAGATCGCTCGAGGTGGATCGGACAACACATCCGACCCAACG
This sequence comes from uncultured bacterium, assembly GCA_964523735.1. Taxonomy (GTDB): domain Bacteria; phylum Armatimonadota; class UBA5829; order UBA5829; family UBA5829; genus CAZFYZ01. The sequence continues at coordinate 66 of CAZFYZ010000189.1, forward strand.
CTCCAGCGAGATCGCGCAGGATCAACTGGCGGGGGAATCGGTCGCTGCCCTGCACAAGGAAGCCCCCAACGCCACCAATCAGATCACTCGGGAGAAAATCAGGCAAGAGCGCGAACGCCGTCGGAGGGAGCTTGAGCACCGGCTCTCGCACCCGGAACCGGAGAGTGGATCAGATGACGAGGGTAGTACCCCCTCGCTCGACGTCGTAGCCTGATCTGACCTTCTTACATTCGACCTTGGACTTTGGACTCAACAAATGGATATCATCTTCTCAATAATGCTTCTTGGCGGCATGTGCTATGGCGCTTACAGAGGGCTGAAGTGGATGCTTCGCACGGGACAGGCTCGCCCCCTCAAGTCTGATGCGCTCTCACCGGCGGACCTCAAGGTATTGGAGGAATCGGCATCTCGCCTGACAGCCGACCTGAAGGCCGCGGCCGATGAGTGCGTGGCCCGCATCGAGGCCGCGTGCGCGAACGCCGACCGGAAGATCGCTTGCCTGGCTGCGCTCGCAAGTACTGGCAGTACCGGCAGCCATACCGAGTCCGAGCCTGTCTACCGCAGCATATTCGACGTGATCCAGGTGGACGCACCGCTTGCCTCCACAGCGTCTGAACCGTCAGTGCTCCCGGGAGAGGCTGCGCTTATCCGCGACCTCCGTGCTATCCATCGCGAGGACTAATACGGCTCAGTCGAACGCAAGGGCCGGGACCTCATGGTGAGAACCCAGCCCTTGTCAAGGTATATTCTGGCCTACTGGCTGAAATCAACCGTTCTCGTCATGTTGCCTACACCCGCCGATACGCAGGTCATCTTGCCGTGAACGCATCGGAGCAGGTCCCTCAGGTTCACAGTTCCGTCAGAGGCGAAATGCCATCTGAATGACTGGCTCGCGCCTGGAGCAAGAACACTTGAGAACCTGATATAGCGGCTGGCACCGATGTCGGGGCCCCTCATAACTATGCCGCGGTATCCGTTGGTCTCGTTCCTGACTGTCACGTTGTACAGCCCGCCGGCGGGCTGGTCAATACTGGTCGAGATGCCGGTGTCAGTGATCGTGACTATAAGGGGCTCCTGAGCCGAAGCCGGACCCGAACTCAGTCCGCCCATTATGACTACCGCAGCGGCTACAAGAGCGTATCTGAAGAAAGCTCGTGCATCCATCTTGTGTCTCCTACTGCCACGGTTCATTCTCCGTGAATTCTCGTAATGATTGTACCCGTGAGACAGGCAGGAAAAACAACCGGAACTGGGTGACTGAGAGAGAAACTGGTGAATTCAGCGGATCACAACGCTCAGGCTGTCCAGTAGCTCGCGTGGATCAAGCCTTCTTGCGTCGGGCGGGCAGATCCTGAGTTCTACCTCATTTGCGCCCGCATTAACGTATGGGGTTACTTCTGCCTCGTGTGGCGCCCACCCGCGCACGCCGGCCATGCTGCTGTTTACGTGGATCTCTACTGAATCGGCAGGTCTGCTGATGTTCAGCCACACTTTCTGCCCTGGCACGATAGCAGGGATATGCACGGACTTCCTGTAGTGAACGAACCCATCCTCGCCACATTCCATGTCCCAGCTTCCTGCTACCGGCGTCTCCAGGACCTCAGCCGCAGGACGCGCGACCGCGAAGACTGGATCAGAGGCGAAGTACATCAGCAATGATCCATAAGGCTCAAACCGGTGCAGCAGAACCGTCCGGCTTCCACGCTGGGTGCAGTTGGGCAGGCTGACGGCGGAGCCAATTTCCAGATCCAGCATGTGCGGCGCCTTGGAGCAGCGGACCACGAGCTGAGTCTCTCGTGGCTCCGGGCAGGCGTTCGCAACAAAGTAGAACTCGCCATCGCCCAAGTGGCGATGGACATACCTCAGGTCTCCACACTCCCGCCCGTTCCACCGGGCCGACACTTCTGGACGTATGGTCTTCGAGACGCAGGCCCTGATCGCAGGCAAGAGTTGGTCAGGGTCACGTGCCTGCGCGAGGAATGCCCCCTCTGAGCCTTCCTGAACCGAGAACAGTCGCGGTCCGTTTCCCCGTTCGAAATCCTCGAGAGCCAGTGCCGGATGCCTGTCAAACAGCTTGTAGAATATATCCTGAATCTCGCTGTTAGTCTTGCGTGAAGGGTCTTGCAGAGGTATCAGACCCGTGGCTACAACCTTGCCTCCATCCTCCACGAACTCCACGATCTTCCTCGCCGCATCTACGCTGATCGATGTGATCGGCGGCAAGACCAGAAGCTCGAACTCCTCCCGCCCGACCATCAAGCGCTGGTCAACACTTGTGGCGTTCGCGAGGGAATCCTCGTCCACCACGTCGTAGTCCAGATGTTCGTCCCCGAGCCCACCGCCCAGTCTGTTGAAGTAATCGTTGGAGATCCTGCACACTGCCTCTAAGTCTGAGCGGCACTCGGGCATCAAGAGAGCTATCTGGGCGCTGTGTCTGCCCGGAGAGAGTGCATATGCCAGTCGTTGAGAGTAGCCCGTGAGCAGATTGGCATGAGGATGGGATTGCAGAAAGTCAGGGCCGAAAGATGGAGTGACGCCACTGCAGTGGAGCCTGTCCACGAAGCACTTGGCTTGGGCCAGCGACCAGTCTCGCGGCGACTTGGGGAGGATCCGCCGCCGCACTACTTGCTCGCTCCGCAGGTGCGCCTGTGAGCTGATCATCTTCCAATCGTCAACGTGCTCGTGCGCAGGCTTTGCCTCGTAACTTAAGCAAACCTGTGCACCGGTCTTGTTCTCCTTGGCGTCGCCCAGCAGGGCAAACTCTTCTGGAGGATTCCTGAACACATCTAGATCGAACTGCCCCATCACTATATAGTACTTCCCTGATAAGGCGGCAAGTTTAACACCCGGGAGTTCTTCAGAGGCCTTCGACTGCCATCACAC
>CAZFYZ010000189.1:2958-5471 GCA_964523735.1 uncultured bacterium
AGTGGGAGAACCATCAAGCCCCGTCAGGAGCAGCGGAGCGACTACCAGGAAAACTCGTTCATCTTGAAGCTGGTCGAGGTTAGCCAGTGATTCAATCAGCACGACGTTGTTCGATAGTAGCGCCTTGTGGACCTCGGCGTGGTTGGAGGGGTGCACAGAAGGCTGTTCAAGCCCGAGGAGGCTGACTTTGCGCTTTGTGAGCCACAGCGCGGCACCTTCGCTGATCGAGGGGTAGTCCGCGTAGAACTCTGGCTCGCCGAACTTGCGACTCCAGCCGGTCCTCAACAAGACCTTCGCGCCTACCTCAACACGCGCTGCGTGATGATCCAAGTCGGCTGCGGTGATCTCCAAGTCGGGTCCATGCAACGGGATGTCCAAAACCTCCGCCCATCCGACAAGCGCATCGATCGGCAGCTTCTCAACCGACCTCCCACCCGCAAGGCAGTGGCTTGGCGCATCTACATGAGTGCCTGTGTGCGTCCCCATCGAGACCTCGCTCACGCCGTAGCCAGTTGCAGCTACCGTATGAGCGGCACGGAAACTCACTCCGGGGTCGCCAGGATAGACAGACATGCCGTCAGTGATACGGTGAGTAAGGTCAACTATTCGCGCCATTCGTGTCCCTCCGAAGGATAGGTTACCCTCCTGCGCGGCACTATCATAGTCCAAATCAAACCCCAGATCAAGATTGCTCGGTGATGGAGCAAACCAGCCGTCAGTGTCGTCAAAAAACTGGTAGTCCGGAATAGCAGATCGCGCTTGAGGTCTGATCCAAACTGGGGTATCATATTATCAGTGCAGGCGACGCCCATTCGCTTGCCGGCGGCCTCGCCCACAAAGGTAGTCCAAGCATGGCTGATAACAACAGAATTGACCTGAGCAAAGACCTGGAAGAGCTGTCACAAGCGCTGCTGAAAGACGTAGCGGCGGCCACCGACGAGGTGAAGCAGAGAAAAGCCGCTATCAAGAAGGAAGAAGAAGCTTTCGTTCAGAAGGGGCAGTCCCGCAAGCTCATGGGGATCCTGATCGGAGCTGCTTTCGTTGTCCTCATCCTTCTAGCCGTGGTCTTTGCCAAGCCCCGCGGACAAAGCGGGCAGGCAGCCACTGCTCCTGCGCCTGTGCAGTCTCCTATCAAGACTACTGCGACCGTCACCTCAACGACCACTCGTACCGGCACGTCTTTGCCAAACAGTGGCGCGGGAGCCACTGTCGGTTCCGGAGGCAGGGATTCGCAGCTGGTCCATCATCCATCGGACGACTACGAACCGGCCTCCAGAGACTCAGGGATGTAGTCTGCACGAAAGATTAGATGTCACAAAGGCCCCACGCATACCCGCGTGGGGCCTTTTTGCACTTCTGGACCAAGCCGGCGTATTCGTCGCCCGCTCGTATGTAACGCCATTGCCCCATTGTTCCACGCCGGCGGTAGCTGGAACGGGCTTGGACCTCATATGGCCCATGGTCATTGTGGGCAAGGCCTGCCCGACCTAAACCATAGCTCCGCCACAAAGTGTGAAACCAAGCAGCGATCCGGCATCCGTCTACTGACTGGGCTTTTCCTTCGCGCGCTTCCGAATCTGGTTGTGAAGATCATCGCGCAGAGCAACAACGGTATTTAGGCCTCTGTTGATCAACACGCGCGCTTCGCGAGTTCTGTTGAGGGCCTCCTGCGGGGTGACTCCTGTCGAGGATTCAGCACCAGCCGCATTCGCCAGAGCGTTCTTGGCTATGAACATACCGGAGACCATCTGCTCCTGAGCGCCAGCAAGTCCTCTTGGCGCCGGCGTCGAGCTGAGCTTATGCCAGGCGTCGTCCACGGCCGCAGTCTTCGCAGCGGCTGCAAGTGCCGAACGGTTGCCTGACCTGGCGGCCGCGTCGAATGTCACCAGCGCTCTGTCGGCGCGCTGCACCGTGAAGCGACTACTGGCTAAGTACTGCTCGACACTTGCGACCTGTTTGCGCAAGATGGAAGTCTGGGTGGTTGCGGTGTCTACGACTGCGGGCGCAGGCGACGGCCCGACCTTGGCCCTCATGGGGGCCATGATGGCAATACCCGTGATCAAGACTGCTCCAAGGACCCCGAAAACAACGAGCACACGCTCACGACCGCGACCGCGACGCAATGGTCTTGGCAGATTTGGGTTCGGCGCGTATTGCTCAGAGGGTTCCTCAGGTGCTTTCTCCTGCGCAACGGCTGGCCGCTGTTTCACCTGCGTGGCGGGCGGCTCCACGGCAGCGGGCTCGACAGGCTTTGGCGCGGGCTTGCGGACGGGTTCTGCTGTGACGCTCGGCTTCTCTTGAGCAGCATTGCTCTGCGATTGCATCATCTCCGCGAACATCTCGTCGGCTAGCGAGACAGCCGGGCGGCCGGTTCTCTTGGCAGGCTGTCGCGGCACATCCTCGGTCACCGTCTGTGGCTCAGAACTCGATACAGCATCAGTCGTCGAGGAATCTGTCGGACCTGCCGGCTCCTGCGAATCTGTCATTGAGGCCGCTGCCACTGGCTTCTCGTC
>CAZFYZ010000190.1:0-5413 GCA_964523735.1 uncultured bacterium
AGAACCGCACAGGCACAGCCGCTTGCTTGTATTCGTTCAATGGCTCAAATCCCATCGGCAACGGCCAGGCGATCCGCCTGACCTCTCGTGGCATGTTCCCCGAAGAGATCAAGAAACTGCCCGATGGGGTGGGGATCGCCACGCGCCGGGCGATCGTGACTCGAGCATTCCCAGACTGGTTCTACATAGAGTCCGACGACCGCACCTGCGGCATCAGGGTCGAGAAGACCAACCACGGCATCGAGGCCGGCATGCGGGCAAGCGTAACCGGCACGCTTACGACCAACTCCGACGGCGAACGCTGCATTACAGCTGACACGGCGAACCCGGCGGGGCAGGGGAGTGTGACGCCATTGGGATTGACTGTCTCGTCTATCGGTGGTGGGTCGTATGCGTTCGACGATCAGACCGGTGCAGGACAGGCGGGTCTGGACGCCTATGATCAGCTTGGGTCCAGCATCAAGCTTGGCGGCCTGAATAACGTCGGTATGCTGGTCAAGGTCTGCGGGAGCGTTCGATCGGCTGGAACTGATGAGTTCTACCTCGACGACGGCAGCCCGCAGCGGGATGTCACTCTTCAGCCCGGGATCCGTGTCTCTGCCCCTGGCCTGACGATCCCATCCCCCGGGTCATTCGTTGCAGTCACTGGCGTGGTCTCTTGCTTTAGGTCTGGCGATGGCATTTACAGGATGCTGCAGGTCGCCGACCAAGCAGACATCCTCCCCCTCAACTGACGCCTGCTACTCGTGTTTTCCTCCTCGCCTCCGTGGGTACCGTACCGAGGGTTGGGGAGCTGCGTGATCCCCCCAATTGTCACCCAGGAGGTTTTCGCAGTGGTTATTGCCGAGTTCAGCGTAACGCCAGTTGTGTCGGACGAAATGCGGCCCTTTGTGGACGCCGCTATCGAAGAAGTCAGGAAGTCGGGCTTGCACTATGAAGTGGACGCGATGGGAACCACAGTTCAGGGCGGGATGACCGAGGTCCCTAAATGTGGTACTAAAGGCGCATCAGGCAGTCAAGAAGAAGGGTGTTGGCCGCGTGATTACGGAGATCAGAATCGACGATCAGGCCGAGGAAGCGTCAATCGAGCAGCAGGTAGAAGGTTACAGAGCGTCAGTTTGAGGCAGCCGCGATGGCGTCCGCGAGCTTCATGGCTCCAGAGTAAAGCGCTGTCACGACCACGGCTGCTTCGACGCCATCGCTCTCCAACCCCTTGAGCGCCCGTACGTCGTCAAGATTGCTTACTCCGCCGGAGGCGATCAGGGGCACGCCTGCAACGGCCGCCATTCGTCTGACCGCGGTAACGTTCACGCCACCGCGCATGCCCTTGCGGCTGACGTCGGTGAAAACCAGACGCTTGGCGCCGAGCCCGACCATTCGCCGCACGAAGTCATCGGTCCGCTCGTCGGTTCGGGCCTGCCAGTCTCTGACCGCGACGTATCCATTGAGGCTGGCAACGCTCAGGATGGTACGATCCGCAACCGCGCCGAAGATGTCATTCGCGAGTGTGTTTTCCAGTGCGGCAGTCGTTCCGACGACTATTCGGTCGACGCCGGCCTCCAGCACTCTGTTTGCTGTCTCCAGCGTCCGTATTCCGCCACCAAGGCAGACTGGTATGTCCGCCGCCTTGGCGATCGCTTGGGCTGCTTTGAGGTTGACTGGCAAACCCATGCGCGCACCGTCGAGATCAGCCAGATAGAGCCGGCGAGCGCCCTGATCCGCCCAAATCCTGGCCACTTCAACGGGGTCGTGCGAGAGAACAGGCGCGTCGGCAAAAGCCGCAGGCACGCGACAAACGCACTTTCCGTCCATCAAGTCTATGCCGGGAATGATCTCCATAGTGAATAGTGGATAGTGAACAGTCAACAGTAAACAGAGACGCCCGTGCTCGGAACAAGACGACTGTCTACTATTTGCTGTCTACTTCGTTCAGCGCCTCCGCCATTGTTATATCGCCAGTGTAGAGGGCCTTGCCTAGAATCGCGCCCTCGACCCCTGAGTCTTCGAGCAGCTTGAGCGCGCGGATGTCTTGGATCGTGCTCACGCCTCCGCTTGCAATGACTGGAATGTTCAGAGACTCGGCCATTCGTTTCATCGCGGCGACGTTTGCTCCCTGGAGCATGCCATCTCGCGAGATGTCCGTGTAGATGACTCGCCTGGCCCCAAGGCCCTGCATTCGCCGCGCAAACTCGATAGCCTCCTCGCTGGTCGTCTCCTCCCAGCCTTTCACCGCAACATATCCGTCGCGAGCGTCAACGCCAAGAATGGCGCGGTCTCCCAATTGGGCGAATACGTCCTCGGCAAGAGCCGGGTCAAGCGCCGCCGAGGTGCCAATGATCACTCGTTCCACGCCCGCTTCGAGTACCTCTCGAGCGATCTCTACCGAGCGTATACCGCCGCCGAGTTGGAGGGGCACATCCACAGCCTTCGCAATCCGCTTGATGGTCTCAAGCTCCTGGGGGGCGCCCACACGCGAGCCGTTCAGGTCAACCAGGTGCAGTCGCCGAGCGCCTTCCGATACCCAGCGCCGTGCCATGTCGACTGGATCGTCCGCGAAGACCGTGACCTGGTCGAAGCGGCCCTGCGAGAGCCTCACGCACTTGCCGTCGAGCATATCAATGGCGGGTATGATTTCCACATACACAGTATACCAGACTCAAGGGGCTGGGCGCTATCTGTTCCCGCCGACTGTTAGTAGCAGATTGTCCCAAGGAATTGCGGTTGGTCGCCAAATAGCCACCGTCGCGGCCTGTTTTGTTCAATCCAAGCGAAGGGAATGTACTTTGCAGTAGTTCAATGTTGGCTTCAGGAGGCAACACGAAATGAGACCTGTAGCATTGCTATCAGTGATTGCTTTGCTGCTTGTTGTGGCCGCAGCGGCAGCTTATGCTGGTGGATGTAATTCCGGAGATCCGTGTAAGTTTGTCGCCCCGAGTTGCGGCAATCCGTGTATTGGCCCGAGAGTGTGTCCTACTACTCCGGTATGTCCGCCGGTAGTGGGTACTGCTCCCTGTCCGACCGTCTGCCCGCCCGCGATGGGCGCCGGGCCGGTGATTACCAAGCCTTTGACGGCTTGCCCGGCTCCTCTTCCTACCAAGGTTATCTCGACTTGTCCTGTGCCGTGTCCGGCTCCGGTGGTTCAGCCGATTTGCCCGCCAATGGGAGCCGGCCCGTGTGCTCCCAAGTGCACGGTATGTCCGGCGCCAAGGGTGACTACCCCGGCTTGCCCGGCTCCTTGCCCAACGGCCTGCCCGGCACCCTGCGCACCTACTTGCCCAGTGACACAGCTTAGCGAACTTCCGGCTCAGTGCCCCTGCCCGTGCCCGACCCCGGGCGCGATCGGGGCCGGCCCTGGGCCGGAACTCAGCGGCCTTGCGTGCGCTGACTTTGACAAAGCCTACGCGACCAAGCTGTACAACCAGAACGGCACCGTGATCGCGCTTGCTTCCGAGGGCATTCAGCGAGCGACCGACAGGAACCTGCGGGACATCTCAGGCGAGATCCGCACCCAGCTTACCAGTGAGAACCTGAAGCTTCGCAACTGGCATGAGCGAATGGGCTGCGACACGGTTCAGGTCGACCTCATGAAGGCTCAGACCGTGATCGACTCCCTCAAAGCGCCTATGGGCCAGTGCTTCGACGTCGCCTACGCGCAGACTCTGATCGGTCTGCTGGAGCAGTCGAGGGACGCTCACGTGATGGCGGCGGATACGTCTGCCCTTCCCGAGATGCAGCAGCAAGCTGAATTCGTAACGCGCTACACAGACAACTGGATCTTCCGGTTGCAGCGGTGGGTTAATGAAAAGGGCCAAGTGGCCATATAGACTGCTAAGAATATGGCATCCCCACATCCGACACTTTGCGGGGGACGCCAATGGTCAGGAGGGCGCGGCGCAGTGACTAGCGCCGGCGCAAGTAGTGAAGTGCCCCGGGCATAGGTGCTCGGGGCATTCCGCGTCTTCCAGTTTCAGATTAGCTGAGCTTGAGATCGGGTAAAACATCTCAAAGCATTCGTTGCTGAAACAGCTCAGGGGGATACCGATCCATGCTACAAGTAGGACAGCAGGCGCCCGGATTTGAGGCAGAGGCGCTCAGCGGAGATCAGTTCGTGAGAGTCAGATTGCAGGACCAACGCGGCAAGTGGGTCGTTCTGTTCTTTTGGCCACTCGACTTCACATTCGTCTGCCCGACCGAGGTCACGGCCATCAGCAAGCGAATCGCCGAGTTCAAGAAGCTCAACGCGGTTGTCATTGGTGGCAGCACCGACAGCAAGTTCACCCATCTCGCCTGGACCGAGAAGATCGGCAAGATCGAGTTTCCAATGCTTGCCGACATAACCAAGCAGGTCAGCCAGGACTACGGCGTCTTGATAGAGGACCAGGGCATAGCCCTGCGAGGGCTCTTTATCATTGATCCCGACGGGATACTGCGCTACCAGGTTGTTCACGACCTAAGCGTGGGGCGCAACGTGGATGAAGTGCTGCGTGTACTGGAGGCGCTTCAGACCGGCGAGCTTTGCCCTATCGATTGGGAAGCAGGCGAACCGACCCTTGGCAAGGCTTGACGCCGGCGTGCCCAGCGTCGCGGCTTGCTCAGGTGTATGCAGGTCAGGTCGGGATTCCACCGGCAGCCCAACGTCAGGCCTGTTTTTGATCCGAACAGGCTGCTCGGGCGCCACTTCTCTTTGGGAATCCGCGACGCTTGTTGCCGGCGCAGTGTCCGGGTTTACGTGGACCTCTATGATGTTGGTCAACGCTCTTCCAGGCCGCCGGACGTAACGACCCTTGTAATACATAGCGGATGAACTGCCGCCGTCAAGACATAGAGCGTCCACTGCTCCCAGGTCCTTCATGATCGAAGCCGTCCGACCGAACGTCACTGGTGTGGCGACCGATACCAGGAGCAGTTTGTTGGCCGATGTGACGCCAAGGGCCATCCGCGTCCGGCTGCCGAACAGCCCCGGGTCTCTGAAACCCTCACGGCGGGCGTTCAATGCGTATCTGCCATTTTCCAGAAGTCTTGGTCCGGTGCGGAGACCCATCTGGGCCCCAGTGAAGTCAAAGCCTTCGTTCTTTGCTGTATTCGCGATCAGCACACGGTTAGTGGGCATGAAGCAGACCGTGTTGCCGATGCAGCTCACGTATACGGCTTTGCCGCCGACCGCGAGGGAGCCCACCGGCAGCAACGATCTCGTGCAGAAGTAGGTTCCCGTGACTGCGGCCACGGGTCCCCGTCTGCGGATCATCGAGGCGAATGTCTCACTGTGTGCAAGCCCCTTCTTCGGCAGGCCGAGGTCTATGCTGACCCGCGGGTCGTCCAGATCGACCCTGATCACATGTACGCGTGCACCGCGCATCTTGTGCTGCTCGAGGGCTACACTTTCGGCTGTGCTGGTGTTTGGGAACACGAGGCC
>CAZFYZ010000191.1:0-5355 GCA_964523735.1 uncultured bacterium
GCTGGTGCAGCCCCGTCAGGAAGAACCCGCAGTAACGATGCACCTCCATCATCCCGTAGCCGAACGAGATAATGCGGATGTATAGCACGAGAGTAGCCAACACCTTTGGATCACTTGTAAAGAGAGAGGCCAGCCAGCGCGCCCCGAGCACAAACACAACAGTCATGAGCGCGCCATAGCCAAGCGCGAACCAGGTGGAGACGCGCTGCGCCTTGCAGACCCTGTCCATACGGCGGGCGCCGAAGTTCTGGCTCACGAAAGGCGTCAGGGATATGCCCAGAGCCATCGGAATCATGAACGCGAACATCTCGATCCTTCCTGCCGTTCCGCTGGCCGCGACGGCCTCCGGACCGAATCCGCTGAGTATCTTCGTGATCACGCTCTGTGAGATGGGCATCAGGATCATGCTGAGCACGCTTGGCACTGAGAAACCGGTGATCCTGCGCGTCGAATCAGCCAGGCCGCCCAGATGCCAGAAAAGAAGCCGATGCTTCCTCCCGAGAAGGTACATCATCCAGATCGTCGTAAGGGCTTGCGCGACGACCGTCGCGAGAGCGGAGCCGCATATACCCATGGCCGGGAACCCGAGGTACCCGAAGATCATGATTGGGTTCAGGATACCGTTTATGATCGTGCCTGTCACCATGAGCCAACTGGCAGACTTGGAATCCCCGGCGGAGATCAGTATGCCGCTGCCAAGCATCGGCAAGGCCATGGACAAGGAGCCCAGGTACCAGACGCGCATAAAGGCCGCGATCATCGGCATTGTCTTGGCGTCGGCTCCCAGCGAGCCGAAGAGTGGCTGCATCGCGACGTAGCCCGCGAGCGACATGACGACCGTTACTACGGCCGTCAAGATGATGCCGTGCGTAACGAGGCGAGCGGCATCATCGTGGTCATCTCGCCCTATCGCGTGAGACACGAGAGCGGTCAGCCCTGACCCGATACCCCTCGCGACGCAGGTCAGCAGCATTACTACTGGAAAGATGAACCCCATCGCCGCCAGAGGAAGCGTCCCCAACTGCGCGATGAACCACGCATCAGTTAGACTGTAGGCGTTCATCGCGAAGGTGCCCGCCAACATCGGAAGCGCCATTGAGAACAGAGTGCGAGTTACGCCTCTGCGAACCAACACGGAGGCGGCTTCTTGCCTACCCTGCTCGATGTCTGTTGTCTGTGTCATAACCACTCTCACGTAACTACTTGCTCTCGTCAAGCATTCTCGCCTTCTTCGGAGAGAAAAAAGTTGAGAAACACCGAAACCTGCCGGCCTGTGCTGTCGTCCAACATAACGTATTGTTGAATCATTCAACTATTGCCAGCGGCAACTAATCCTGCGTCGACTTCACTGTGAATGGGGGCGATGAAATGGCCGGTGAACCGGCAATACAATGCGCAACTGCCGTGTGGGACACGTTCCACAGGATGATGCACGCCGTCAGACCCGAACCACACAAGAAACCGGCAAAGGACCTTTCTATTCAGCAGTTCCGCGCCATGCTGACAATCAAGCATCACCAGGGCATATCACTCACCGAACTGCGCGAGCACATGGGAGCATCCATCTCCGCCGCGTCCAAGCTTGTGGACGGACTGGTGGAAAGAGGCTACGTCCGGAGGGAAAACGCCGAGGCTGACCGGAGACGGCTTATCCTTGCCCTGACTCCCGATGGAGAGCAGGTCCTGAGTGTCGTTGATATGGAGGTGCTCTCGAAGCTTGCGAGAAGGTTGGCGGCACTGTCTGAGGGCGAACGATCAATGGTGACGCTCGCGATGGAACTGCTGAGGGAAGCGCTCACTTCCCACGAAGACGCAGTCCGCACAGGAGACAACGGAAGATGAGAAAGATCACCCAATACACTGCCGCAATCGCGTGCTTTGCGCTTATGGCCTCGACCGCCGTTAGTCAGGAACCCGTGCGAACCGGTCCGTGGTCGCTGCAGGAGGCAGTCGAGACAGCATTGCAGAACCAGGCGGATGTTCTGACCGCGCGGAACAATGTCTCGATTGCGCGCAGCCGGACCACCAGGGCCATCAGCGACTACTTCCCACAACTGACCATACAGAACAATGCTTTCGTCACTGGCAGCGGCGAGGGAGTGCTCACCAGGACTACGACCGGCACCGCCTTCTTCGCAACCCAGAACGTCTTCGACGGAGGCATCCGTGAAGCGAACGTGTCCAGCGCGCGCTATGACGCCAAGCAGAGCCAGGCGGGGCTCACTCGCACGGTTCAGACGGTCACATTCAACGTCACCAGAAACTACTACGACGTACTTCGGGCCAGGCATCTGGCAGACGTCGCGCAGAAGAATGTAGGCTACAACGAGGAACTGCTCAAGCAGATAGAGGCACAGGCCGAGGCTGGTACATCGGCCCCTATCGACGTTCTGCCGGTTCAGGCCCAGTTGGCAAACGCCCGCGTCACTCTCCTTACCGCTCAGAACAACGTGCGAACAGCGGCGCTCACACTTCAAGGGTCGATGGGTCTCTCGCCACAGCCCGGCTTCGACGTGCAGGAGGTCGAGACTCCTCCAGATCCCCGGATCGAGGCGCTGAACACCTACATGGAGTTGGCGCTCAAGACCCGGCCGGACATCGCTCAGGCGCAAGCCGGCATCGGCTCCGCCAAGGCTTCCGTCAGAGCCGCACGCATCAATCTCTACCCGCGGCCTGTCGTGTCGGCGAACTACCAGCGTGAGATTCAGGGCGGCTTCACCACCGACGCAACACAGATGGTCGGCAGCATCGTGCTGGACCTCTTCAACGGCGGCGCGAATAGAGCAGCATTCAACGAGGCCAAGGCCAACCGAGCCAACGCCGAGCTTCAGGCAGCGCAGCTCCTGAAAGACATTCAGACCGAGGTCGAGGAGGCTTATCTCAACCTCACCAGCGCCAGGGAACGCCTGAGTGCCACTACTGTCGGCCTCGAGGCGGCGCAGAAGAACTATGAAAACCAGCGAGAGAGGCTGAGCCTCGGCTCGGGGACAATACTTGACGTGCTGAACGCCGAAGTGCAACTCGTGACGGCGCAGGCCAATGACGTTCAGGCGCGCTACGACTACTATACCGCACTGGCCCAGGTCGAGTACGCAACGGGCGAATAGCAAGCGCCAGAGGTGAGAGCAATGAAACGCAGGAAACTGAACTGGAAAATTCTGGCCGTTGTGGCCGTAGTGGTTATTGGCGGCTTCGCCCTCAAAGCCGGCAAGTCGAATGGCGCTGAGCCGATCATCAACAAGGCTCAGGTTGTGCGGGACAACATCACCGCCAGCGTCTCCGGCAATGGCGTCCTCGAGGCAGTCACCACTGTTGACGTGCGTTCCAACGTTGGTGGGCAGGTAGTAACGCTGGCCGTGGACGAAGGCGACTACGTGAAGGCCGGGCAGCTCATTGCCAAGATCGACCCGTCCGACTCCGTAACCGCGCTTCAGCAGGCGGAAGCCGATCTGGCCGCAGCCAATGCCAAGGTAGCTCAGGCCAGAGAGGGCTCGACTCTTCAGGACATACAGACATCGACAGGCATCCAGAGTGCCACACAAGCACTCGAATCTGCCAAGCAGCGGCTCGCGCAGGCTGAGCAGCAGGCGCGCGTCCAGCCAAAACTCACCAACCAGGCAGTCGTTCAGGCCAAGAGCAGTCTCGACGCGGCGTTGGCCAGTCAGAAGCAGACCAAGGTCGCGCTGGCGCCTCAGAAGCTTGCGTCCGCCAAGGCTTCTTACGATCAGGCCAAGGCCACGTACGACCAAGCCGAGCGTGAACTCCGGCGCCAGCAGACGCTGTTCAAGAAAGGCTTTGTGGCGCAGAGCCAGGTGGACGCAGCCGAGCAACAGTTCGGCGTGGCAAAGGCGCAGCTTGCGAACGCCAAAGAGAAGCTCGACACCGTGAAGGACGAAGCCGACCAGGACGTTGCCAGCTCTGACGCAAAAGTGGCACAGGCTAAGGCAGCTTACGAAACGGCTCTGGCCAACCGGGTTCAGGATGACCTCAAACGGCAGGACCTGGCCGCCGCCAAGGCCGCCTACAAGCAGGCGCAGGCTGCGCTTGCCTCGGCGAAGGCATCGGCCTACCAGAACCAGATAAAGCGCGGAGACATCCTGCAGGCGCGCGCGCAGCTCGAGCGCGCCAGGGCATCGGCCAAGAACGCTCGGACTCAGCTCGGCTATACCACTATCCTTGCCCCGCGGTCGGGAGTGGTCACAAAGAAATACGTTGACGTCGGGTCTATAGTCACTGGTGGACGGTCCGCCATCGGCGGCGGAGGCGGCGCTGGTATATCCATCGTCGAGATTGCTGACGTGAGCACCATGTGGGTGGTGGTCAACGTTGACGAAACCGACATCGCCAGAATCTCGAACGACCAGATGGTAGACATTACGGTGGACGCCTACCCGGATGAGGTCTTTGAGGGCACAGTCATCAAGATCGCGCCGCAGGCAGTGGTCGATCAGAATGTGACCACGGTGCCTGTCACTGTCGAGATTCAGGACGGCGACGCACGCCTGAAGCCCGCGATGAACGCGTCCTGCGACTTCATCACAGAGCGCAAGGAAAATGTGCTTCAGGTGCCGAGCGAAGCCGTCAACGAAGGCGAGAATTCGTCCACAGTTACGGTACTGGCGAAAGACGGCAAGCAGATCACTCGCAGGGTGCAGACTGGCATAATCGGCAACGAAACAACGGAGATCATCGCCGGCCTCAAGGAAGGCGAGACGGTCATCACATCCGTAGTGGAGGCGACCGATGCCACTGCCTCCCCGCAGTCCTCCGGCCGTGGTGGCCGCCGCGGCGGTCCTCCCCGAATGTTCTAGCAGGGCACGGGAGAAGCTCATGATCACAGTAGAGAACCTCCACAAAACATACAGCATGGGCGACATCTCGGTGCACGCACTGAAGGGAGCGTCGCTCGGAATCAGCGCCGGAGAATTCGTCGCGATAATGGGACCGTCGGGGTCGGGAAAGTCGACTTTCATGAACATCGTCGGCTGCCTGGACAAGCCCACGGAAGGCTCATACCTGCTCGACGGCCAAGAGGTCGCGGGGATGGACGAAGACGAACTGGCGGCTGTGCGGAACCGGAAGATAGGCTTCGTGTTCCAAACGTTCAACCTCATCCCGCGGCGGCCGGCTCTGCGGCAGGTTATGCTGCCCATGATGTACGACCCCGACGCAGCCAACCTCGAAGAGCGCGCGCGGGCGGCTCTGGCGCGGGTCGGGCTCGGGGACAGAATGGACCACAAGCCTAACGAGCTTTCCGGCGGGCAGCAGCAGCGTGTGGCAATCGCGCGGGCGCTGGTGAGTAACCCCGTGATCATTCTCGGTGACGAGCCCACAGGCAATCTCGACACCCGCACC
>CAZFYZ010000192.1:0-5215 GCA_964523735.1 uncultured bacterium
TCGGTAAGTAGATAGTGACAGTCTGAGGCACAAGCCTCGCGCTGAGGCAGTGATGCGCTGATACTGTGATTGGATCGGAGTTCGGTTGATGACGACGGGTATCATAATGGGAAAGGGCAAGGCGATAGACACTACGAGCGCCAGTCTGGCGGAGTTGCACTTCCTTGTGGCAGGTTTCGAGAGGAGCGTAGACGCCGCGCTGGTTGCACACAGGCCTACCAAGGACTTCGTGCGCAGCGTCATCCGCCGGAGAGGGGCAGAGCGCTGTCCGACCAGGCTGCGCCGCCTGTCCTACGGTGCGGTGATCAAGAACGCCGACGCTCTCACGGCCCTTTTTCGTGAGTTCCCGGACGATGTGGTGGCTGTCTTCCCGTATGACATCTGGATCGGCTATCAGAGACCCAGCGTGGAGGCGCGTTTGGACTCCATCGACCTTGTGACGCGGGATGTTGAATGGACTGACGAATGGGGCGTGCGGTGGGCCCATACGGCTGGCGGAGTTGGCGGCAGCCCTGTCGATCATCCCATCAAGGACTGGTCACAGCTCGACGATTATCTTCTGCACATGCCTGATCCACGTGAACCCGGCAGATTTGACGAGGCTCTGCGGCAGGTTGAGCTGCACGGGGAGACGAAGTACTGCATTGGCCAATTTCACATGCCGCTGTGGGACAGGCTGCAGAGCCTGCGGGGCACCGAGAACACATTCATGGACCTGTACACGGATGAAACCAACGTGTGCAGGCTCATCGAAGCAATCACCGGGTTCGGTCTTGAGATCATTCGGTCCTGGGGGGAGCTTGGTGTTGATGCCGTCTTCCTGGCCGATGACTGGGGCACGCAATCGTCGCTAATGGTTTCGCCAGATATGTGGCGCAGGTTCTTCAAGCCTCAGTACGCCCGTATGTTTGATGAGATACATCGCCAGGGAATGGATGCGATGCTGCATAGCTGTGGCAATATAACTGACATAGTCCCCGACCTCGTGGACATCGGCCTGGACGCCCTGGACCCGATCCAGTCCGGGGTGATGGACCAGGCCGCAATTGCCCGGGAGTTTGGTGGCAAGATCGCGTTCTGCGGCGCGGTTGATGTCCAGCATATCCTGGTGTCCGGCACGCCTGCCGAAGTCAAGGAGTCAGTCTACAAGGCGATCGATACGCTGGGCAGGCCGTTTGGGAACAGCCTCATAGTGGGTCCCGGCAACATGGTTACGCCGGATACGCCAATCGAGAACCTGCAGGCGATGTTCGAGGCATGCCACAACCAGTAGCTGGAAATGGGGGGATCAGGCTTTGCAGGCGGATATGCACGGTAGAGTAGCCATCGTCACCGGGTCGGCCCAGGGAATAGGCGAAGTCATTGCCCGGGCGTTGGCCTCGTGCGGAGCCAGTGTGGTTGTATCGGATCTCCAGGCTGACAAAGGCCGAGAGGTCGCTGAGAGCATTGGCAACAGCTCGGTGTTCGTAACGTGCGACATCAGCGACTCATCACAGGTAAGGTCGCTCGTGGATAAGACAGTCGAACGATTCGGGCGACTGGACGTAATGGTCAACAACGCCGCCTATCACCCCGCCGATCCCCGCAACAGGGTTCCAATAGATCAGTTCCCCGAGGACACGTTCGCCAAGATCATGCAGGTCAGCTTGAACGGCACGTTTCTTTGCACCAAGGCCGCAGCAGCACAGATGATCGCGCAGAAGTCCGGCAGCATCATCAACATCGCCTCAGTCGCCGGAGTGGTGGCGCTGCGGCTGCAGGTTGGGCATGTGGTTGCCAAGGCCGGGATCATCAAGATGACCGAAGCCGCCGCCTGTGAGCTTGGCCCCCATGGAGTCCGGGTCAACACTGTCTCCCCGGGTTCCGTACTCACCGAGGCCACCCGCAAGCTCTTCTACGGTGACGAGGGCACAAAGAAGGAGTTCCGGGAGAAGATGCTGTCGTTCATCCCGGCGGGTCGTCCTGGCGAGTCCAACGAAGTCGCCGGCGCTGTGGTCTTCCTCGCCTCCGATGCGGCATCCTACATCAACGGCCACAACCTCATCATTGATGGCGGCTGGACCTGCGGCTTCACCCGGGAGTTTGAGCCTTGCTCCGGGTAACCCATAGCTGCTCGGGCTCGTCCTGATGTCGTGAGGACAGCAGAAAGCTTGAGCGAGTGCGCTGCAGTTGGCCACTCGATGGCGCTTTCCGTCAACGCGAGCGCCAACGGGGCGAAAGCGAGGCCGGATGATCATGCTGTAGATGAGTTCTTCCCCCTCTGCAGTTGCGGGAACATGATCCCGCTACAAAGACACCTCGAACACTGGCGGATTGGCATCCACAAGCTGAAGACAGCAATCCGCCGCTGTGCGTCGGTGATGAGGGAGACTGTGATTTCGCCTCCCTCGGGCGATGCCTCAACCGCGTTCTTTGTTATATTTGCCAATTGTGAGTATGTCAGCAGTTCTTCCGCCCAGACAGAGAACTCCTCCCATGGGCCCGTATGGGGGTGAAGGCGCTCTTGTGTCACTCGGCCCGTATTACTCGACTGGCAGAGCGAGAACCGCCTGTGCGCGTAGTTTGTGCCCAACAAGATCGCGATGAAAGACGCAATAGCCCTGATGGCGCAGGGTGAATTTGCAGTTATATCCGATCAGTTTGGGGCTAGTCTCGTCGCAGGGAACTGGCCGGCAGTCGAAGCAGCCTATTGCGTTGAGTCCCTTATCTTAAGCCACCACTTTGTCCACGGTTGGGATTGCTGTGATGTCAGCTCTGGCGCAGTCTGCAGACGCGGTTGCACCCTATCCTCAACAACTTCGCGTTCACAGCCAGCGTGTGGCTCTCTGCCTTAGCGGCATCCGTATCCGGCACGAGCATCGTAAGGAGACGCTCTTCTCGGCGCATGCCGATGATTACCTCGCCTCTGCATCCATCCGCATAGGCCCTGCGGACCGCCGCCAACTCCTCATCGGTCAGCGGCCCGCGAGGGCGTCCATTGTCTACAGCCGTCGATGTGGATCGTTTGTGTGTGTCCACACTAGGTCTTTTCATCGTACGTCCTCCGAGTGTCGATGTTAGCTTGCTTTGTCGAGGTCCTCGTATATGACCTCTATCTCCCCAGTAGGCTCCCGTGCCGGCAGATTGAAGACGTTGGGCAATATCTCGGCGTCAGTGAGTCCCTCGACTCTCGCTCCGCCGCAATCTCGCCGCCCTTTGACGAAGTCGACTGGCGAAGGTAGCCAGGATAGACACCGCAGACAAGCCTCGGGTGTGGGTGGATTAATCCCGCTCCGGGTTCCATCTGTGTAGAAGGTACCCTTGGGTATGTTCCTGATTGTCGCACCGATGTAGATACCGAAGCTTGTCAGGACTATGATGCCTTCGCTACCGATAGCAATCCACTGGACTGCTCGGCGAAGCGCATCCTTTATAGAAGCATTCGACATAGCCGCCAATGCCTCCGGCGACAGGTCCGGTAGATCAGCGTTCTGGCTCAGCCTGAGCCGAATGCCGTCAGCCTTTCGCTGAAGACTTTCGCGTTCTGCCCGCAGTCCATTTGCGACGAGTCGGATCTGCTCATGGTCCATCACACCTACCATCTTGGTGAGCGTTTCGGTCTCCCTACTAGAAAGCTCCTGGATCTTGCGCTCAAGATCGGCGAGAGCCTGGGCATCGGCGTCACGACCCGCAGCAGTCTGGGCGTCACGAATTTCCGCAGCGAGAAATGGCGCGAGTTCCTGCAGGACCCAATCGTCGAGCACGTCTTCTTGAAGCATCCGCATCCCGTATGGCCTGCAAAAACGCGGCGGGCGTCTGTTCTTGCAGACGTACCATCTCGAGGGCGGTCTTGGGTCGCTTCTGTCACGTCCTTTCGCCTCTTGGTGAACATGGAGAGGCCTGCCGCAGTAAGCGCAGACGACGATGCCCGAAAGCATATGCTCTGAGTACATCGACTTCTTCCCGGGCCTATCCGACAGCTTCAGTTTCCGCTGCGCGGCCTCATATAAGGATATCGGGACCGCAGTCTCCAGCTTCCCACTTCCGTCGCGCGCGGGAAGGAGCAAAGCTTTACAATCGTATTCGTTCTGCTTGTACCGAAATTTGCCGATATACTCGCAGTTGCCGAGGATCGACCTGATGCCGCTTGTATTGACCCGTTCTGGATGTTTCGCCTTATGGCCTTTGGCTCCCACAGCAAGGCTGACGCCTTCATTCATCAGTTTGGAACATATCCTGTTGATGCCCATAGGGCCGCGACCATCCTCCCCAATGACGAACATGGTGAAGATGCGGTTGACAAGCTCCAGCTCCTCCCGAACCGGCTCTACGGCCTGACTTCCTTTGCCTTTGGACCGGAAACCGAGGCACGAGGGATCCCGGACAAACATCCCCAGCGCCATCTTGAACTCTTTGTCCCTGATAATGTCTTCCGATATCTGGTCTCTCCACCTACGGTTGTTCGCGCTCTCGACGGCAAACTGGTAGAGGCCGGATGATGTGTCTATCGCCATGTCCCTGCCGCCGCATATGAGGTGAGTGCCGTGCTTTCGGAATGCCTTGGCAAGCGCATCCCCGACTCCGCCGTCCCTAGCCAGTCTGTCCGAACGCCAGCAGACAACCACATCTATCTTGCCCGCCGCTATGTCATTCATCAGACGTGTGAGTTCTGGCCTATGAGGAGGGGGATTCCTGCCCTCCGGATCCCTCCAATACCAGTCGCCTTTTTGGCCCATTTCCTCGGAGTACGTCGTGACGTTCTCCGGGCCGAAGCCATATATCTCGCAGACCCTCATTCCGAAGTCTGCCTGTTCTCCTACACTCTTGCTCCGCCCTTCTTCGTCCGGGTTGGACTTTCGAGCGTATACGGCTACCCGCAGCAGCGAGTTCGGTTTATCAATCTGCCCCAAGGGGCCCCCTTCTGGTATCAAAGTAGCCATGCGCCACCTCCAGATCCCAGGGATCCCCCGAAGCTGCCCTTGTTAAACATTGAGGGTGTGCAACGCTGCTCATTGACAGCTACGCATTCTGAGTTCAGATCTCCGTGTTTTGGGCTGCGAAAACGCCGTCTCGGGGTCCGTTTGGCATGGCTAACCAGCCCGTCGATATCCTCGACATCCAGATCTGAGCCGGAGGCACCCTCTGCGATGAGGACCTCGGCCCCATATGGCTGTATGAACTGCGCGATGAAGTACAACCAGTCAGCGGCTGTGCTGGCAACGCGGTTAGGGCGCTG
>CAZFYZ010000193.1:0-1203 GCA_964523735.1 uncultured bacterium
TGCAGCAGGCGTTTGCACAGCCGAAGATCAATATGGCCGAAAGCTGGTCAATGGGTGAGCGATGGCGGTTCGGACGGGTAGGACAGTTGCCCTACGGCGAACGCGAACTGCAGCAGGCCACTAAGAAGGTTTACATTGACGAGAATCAGATGGCCGACCTCAAACGAGCCATCCTCGGGATGGCTCCGCGTTCACTGTTGGAGGGGGCGTGATGGCAGCAGTTGAACTCCAAGGGAGCCCGCGCATTCGCGAAACGACAAAGGGCGTTGAAGGCACGCGCATCTTCAAGGCTCCTTATTCGTCTTGGCAGTCGGACTGCCCCAAGGCAGGCTCAGCGTTTCCAGGCTACCCGCGATTGAAGCTGCAAGAGCGGGAAATGGAACCGCTGACGCCAGACAGAGGCGGCACCAACCCCGCCGGTCTCGTGCGGGTAACCTGCATCTACACGACCGCGCAGTGGATTGACACTACACCGCAATGGTCCGGTGAGGTCACAGCGGATGTGCTCGAGACCGGCTACGGCAACTACTGGCAGGGGACCGGGCGGCGATCTCAGCAATGCGTGCCCGTGGTATTTCCGCTTGAGGAGAAGACGCTCACCTACACGACGCTGCAGCTGCCGGAGGCGGCGAGCATCCTCTGTGCCGGCAGGATCAACGCGTTCGATTTCATGGGGTATCCGCCGGAGAGACTGCTCTACAACGGAATGACATGGAGCAACCGCTACGATTGGGATCGCGGCGTCTATATGTTCACCGTCTCGCTTCGGTTCACCGCGCGCCCGATGTCCTGGGAAATGGCCTGGCGCGCGCCTGAGCAGGTGCGCATCGACGGCGCGTTGGCGTATGCCGAAAACGGGGAACCGGTATTCGTGGACGGTCCGGCTGGTGCCGGCGGATGGGATCGGCACGTGATACCAATCTATGAGCAGGCGGACTTTAATCCCTTGATCGGCAAGCGGCGGCGGGTGATGTAGATGGCACGCACTCCTCCCAGGCTCTCGGACTCCGGGCAGCTCGTTACTCAGGCTCAATACAACCTCCTGCGGGACTTCGTTGTCGAGAATCAGGTGCGCTTCGGCCCCGGCTTCAACGTCAAGCGCGTCCCCGGCGCTGATCTCGTGACCCTCTCGACTCGCATCCAGCAGCAAGGGGTTGGCGGGCAGAACCTCGGCGGGGGAAGCGGTGGCGGCGGAAACGCTTT
>CAZFYZ010000193.1:1213-2648 GCA_964523735.1 uncultured bacterium
CTTGTGTGGTGATCGGGCGCTTGGCCGGTCCCGGCCTCCACCGGCAACCACAGCTTGATCCGGTCGCCCTCTCGGACGAGACCGCCGCCGGCCGCCGCCGCTTCGGCCCGCGCCAACCGCAAAGTGAAGCCGGTCCCGAACATGCCCGCGGAAACGGCGCGTGCCGCGGGGGAAGCGGTGGCGGCGGAAACGCTTTCTCTCTGCCGTTCTTCGCGCGGATCACAGGCTCAATGCCTGTCGCGAACGGCTACCAATGGGTCTACACTTTCGAGGAGGCTCACAAGCCCGACCAGCTCGGGTATTCGGGTAACTGGCTTACCCGCACCAATGGCAAACACGGCAACGCATTCAACCTCAATGAGTATCGCGTAGAGACGGCCGTGGATGGCGTTGCGGGCGCGGGCGTGGACCTGGCGAACCTGGGCACGGGCGATTTCGAGGGGTTCACGCTTCAGCCGTGCCCTGTCGGAAACATCGTGATTATGATGATTGCCAGTCCTGCCTCGCCGAGCTGGGAGTATTGGTTCCAATACGAGAATGCAGTAGACGGCCTTTGTGTGGAGGCAGGAGCATGAGTCCTGGAGGACTTCAGAGGGCTTGCTGTTGCTTGAGCGAACCGGACGTGCCCGGCGAGTGGACGCTGCCGACGATAGGGAAAGTCTGGAACTTCTATGCGGCTGGTGTGGGTTCTGGTGAATACCAGGCCGCGCGTCTGTTTAACGACCTCAACGATCTAAATAATCCCTTGGCATACACGGACATGGAAGTCACAGAGATGCTCTCTGCTGACTACCTAAAGTGGGCCGTGATAGACGTCAATGACTACCCTCGTGTGCTCACACTCAACACGACATCGAAGACATACAAGGAAGTTCGGTGGAATGGGTCCGAGTGGGATGCGGGATCAGTGATTGTCTCCGGCGTAGAAAGCGTGGACGATTCTGAATGCGCAATCTCCACATCCAAAGGCAAAAGCGCGGTCTGTCTGAACTGCAAGCTTACTGGCGCCGAAACCTATGACTCACAGTTCCGAATCTACGAGCGGTCAGAGGATACCTGGACGCTGGCGTATACGTTCGATTGGCGGTCGTTTGACCCTGAAATGTATTCAGAAGGACAAAATGACTGCGGTTGCAGCAACCTATTTGGTTGGTCCACGCATGAAGGGGTTCACTTTGCGGCGCTTGTCATTATCCCCACTGCAAATTATCACCCGTGGCCGACCAACGTACACCTCGTCCATTTGTTCAAGCCAGAGGGCGGCGTTTGGACCTGCAACACTTCACTGCTGGCATCAGGATCAACTGTCACTCTCAGAGTCAATTATGCGCAGCCCAATCATGAGCGCGATGCTCGCGTGCTACTGATAACTATTAAAGATCAGTACATAGAAGAGGGTTGGGGTTGGAATTACAACAA
The DNA here is from genome assembly GCA_964523735.1 of uncultured bacterium. Classification (GTDB taxonomy): domain Bacteria; phylum Armatimonadota; class UBA5829; order UBA5829; family UBA5829; genus CAZFYZ01. The sequence goes on from CAZFYZ010000193.1 coordinate 2,633, forward strand.
GGTATGGCTCCTTAAA
>CAZFYZ010000193.1:2658-5161 GCA_964523735.1 uncultured bacterium
TGGTTTTGAGTGGGAAACGACTTCGCACCAGTGGACTGGGCATGAATCTAGGGTCGAGTTCGGTTGCTGCGTCGATCCCGAGAGTAAGACGCCCTACGTGTTCCACATGCCTGTCGTTGCCTACAGCATCAATTATAGGGTCAAAATCTACTATGAAAGCGCGGGCGTGCTTGTGCAGTCGAGTTGGTCTGACATCACATTCACAGACGCAGATTACGTGTCATTCATACCGGGTGGGGGTTTTGACGCGCAGGGCAAGCTGCATGTTGCTCTCAACGAGCATGGTGCTATGCGCGCACCAGATACATCGACATGGAACTACGTGGCTGCCGTAAGCGACGACATGTATTGTGCCTACTTCCTTGTGTAGCCACCCGCCCAACCAGATTCGCCCAACCGGACGGTTCAAGAAATACCGCTGTAAGTGCTCCCCCTCGGGGTTCCGGGTGAGGGAGCTTTTTCATTGCCAAGCCTGCGGATGGACCGGCACGGCTCAGCAGATCAAGATTCAACGTAGACGGAGGAAGTAGCCATGTTCTTCAGATGGGATGGAAACGGCGCGGGGACCAAGAGCGCCTGGAACGACGGCCGCAACTGGAAAGACGCAGCAGGCTCGACTTACGCGCAGGCCATCTACCCCGGCCAGACAGCGACCCGGCTTGATGACGTAGTGCTGGACACCGCGGTTCCCACGGCGCTTGCGGGCTACGCCGTCGCGCAGGCGTTGAACTCAATACGCATCACGACGGGCTACTGCGCAACCTCCACCGGGGCCGCGCTTGACGTAGGTTCGGGCGCTACCCCTGTCGCCTGTGTCTGCGCGGATGTCATTGTCGATTGCCTGGGCAGCGTCTACCTGGAGGGGACGGCGGCCACAACCGGACTCAGCAATGTGCGGGTAGAAGGGATGGCATCGAGCAAGACCTGCTACCTCGACGGCGTGCTCGGCAATGTGACCGCGATGGACGACGCCACTCAGATCGTCTCAGGCGCGGCGATCTCCGGGAACCTGATACTGGGAGCATCCGGCACGACAGCACCGACCGTGACAATCGAGACGGGTGTCACTCTGCCGAGTTCGATCCTGATGCTTGGCGGAACCGTCGTCAACTCCAGCGCCGTGACCACGCTCAACATGTTCGGCGGCGAGTGGACTCAATCCGCCGGCAACATCACGACCCTGAACGCCTACGACGGAACATTCTACTGGAACGGCGGGAACATCACCACGATCAACAGTTACGGCGGGTCGGTGTCCGCTGCTTCAGCCACGAATACACAGCGGGTGACCACGATCAACGCCTACTCTGGCGGCGAAGTGGACCTTCGCAACAACCTGGGCAACGTCCGGGTGACGAGCTACATCAACAACCAGGGCGGAACCGTCTCCGTTGACGAGGGAATCGGCCTCGAGGAATACCGCACACGGGAATATGCGGGCGCATCGGATGCTGTGCTCGGGGTGTCCCCTCAGTCGGTAGCGGCAGGCGGCACGGCGTGGGGCTCAGACGTCTATGTCGGTGTCTATGATCGATTGGAGGTCATTATCTCAGTTGGGGCCTCTGACTCGACCGTGGCCGCCCAACTCTTCGCTTCAAGCGACGCCACTCACGGTGACGAGGCCGCGATCACAGACCCCGCCGCGTTGGAGTGGGAGGGCACTGATGACAACAAGGCAAAGAAGCTCACGCTCTACGGCTACCAACTCACAAGCAAGACCTCGATCCGCCTGAAGGTCGCCGTCACCGGCGGATCCGCTGCGCTGGTGTCGGCGGCGTATCAGGTGTTCAGAGACTAACCAACCCTACCAGCCTCAGAACATCGGGGCTCTGACTGGAGGATTCTTGTGACTGCTCGGGAACGCTCAGAACTGCAGCTTATCGCCGCCGAAGTTGGTCGGCTCGCCAACGAACAGAAGATGCTCAACGAGAAGGTCTCGGATCTGCTGGAAGGTCGCACCGCAAACTGCGCGACCGAGGCGGCTAGGATCGTCGCTCTGCAAGTAGCTCAATCTCGACTAGAGGCCGACTTGAAAGAATCCAAGGCCGATCTCGAGAGAAAGATCGAGCAGGTTCGCAGAGAAGGCCACGAGGCGCGGGGCGTCATCTGGGCTCGCTTATGGCCGCTTGGCCTCGGCGTTGCCGGTGGGTCGGCGGGACTGTCGTACCTGATCGCTCATTTCGTGAAGTAAGGAGGCGTATTCGATGACTATCAAAGGCATTCCAATCACAGACCTCATCCCCTATGCCGTCGCGTTCTTCGGCCTGGCCTGCGCGCTGCTCTCGAGGTGGGGCAAGCTCCCGCCGAACGTGCGTCGATGGCTCAAGGCTGTAGGCGAGGGGCAGGTCCTGGCGAAGATCCAGGCCGCCGCCGTAGACATCTCGCAATCCAGCAACGAAGCAAAACGGGCCTGGGTTGTGGCCGAGGTCAAGGCCCTGGCGCTCAAAGAGACCGGGCTACCTATGCCGGATTCCGTCGCGAACCTGATCGTGGAGAACGCATA
>CAZFYZ010000194.1:0-5087 GCA_964523735.1 uncultured bacterium
CGGCACGAATCCCGACATCAAACGCGAGCGCCGGGGTGACTGCGCCACTCCCGAAGGCGACTACTACGTGTGCGAGAAGAACCCCCGCAGCCAATACTACCTGTCCCTCAAGCTCGCGTACCCCAACGTCCACGACGCGCGCCGCGGTCCCAATGAAGGGCTTATCGACCGTCGAACTTACTCGGCGATAGACCGAGCCATCAGTCGTGGACGCACGCCCCCCATGGACACCAAGCTTGGAGGAGACATCTGCATTCACGGCGGCGGAGCGGGGAACCTGGACAAGAGCAGCAATCCGCCGGTGATGGAGATCTACGACTGGACCCAGGGGTGCATTGCTCTGGGCAAAACGGAGATTAAGGAGCTGTTCGACCTGCTCCCGGTCGGGACCAAAGTCCACATAGACCCCTGAGCCTCACGGCATTCTCCGGCCACTCAGCCTGCGCCTCATCGCCCCCGACAATACGGAAACCGATAGAAGCAGAGATTGTGGGTAATAACCAGGCAATCAGTGCTTCAAGGCTTGGGCAATCGACAAGGTGGGGAGGTAGACATGCCAGTCAATACTGAGAGAAGAGGGATGGTCATTTCGCGGGTCTGGCTGCAGGCGGCCGTGCTCACGTTTCTCCTTGGGTTTGCCGTTCTGGGGTTACTGGCGAGGGTGATCCACAACGAGCACCCGCCAATCCCCGAGCGGGTGGTAGCGGAAGACGGCAGCCTGCTCTTTAGTGGCAGCGATGTCATGGCAGGCCAACACCTGTTCCAGCGACTGGGCCTGATGCAATACGGCACGATCTACGGCCACGGCGCATACTTGGGGCCTGATTTCACAGCGGACTACCTTCATCGGGCCGCACTCGATGCCAGTCGATTCTACTCCAGCGCGGGAGCGACTGGAGCGGAGGCCGATGCCCGAGTCAAGGCCGAGTTCAGGCGCAACCTGTATCGGGCTGACTCCAAAGTCCTCACGTACAGCCCGGGGCAGGCCCACGCATTCCGACAATCTGGGCGTTACTACAAGGAATGGTTTGGGTCGTACGACAAGCAGAGGGGTCTCCGCAGGCCGCAAGTGAGCGATCCTGGTGATTTGCACGCCCTCAGTGCCTACTTCTCCTGGGCAGCTTGGACCTGCGCGGCAGCCCGTCCAGGGGCTGACTTTTCATACACCAACAACTGGCCGCCGGAGCCGATGGTTGGCAACGGTCCGACAACTCAGGCGTTCATTTGGAGCGTGTTGAGCCTGATCGCACTACTTGGGGGGACGGGCCTTGTTCTCTTCCTCTTTGGCCGCTACAATCTGCTCGGCTGGCACAGGTATGAAGAGGAGGAGCCGGCACACAGGATCAGATTCCGGGCCCCGGAGGAGGTGCGGCTGTCGCCATCCCAAAGGGCAACGGCGTGGTACTTCCTTGTGGTTGCGGGGCTCTTTCTCGCTCAGGGACTGTTGGGTGGAGCCAACGCCCACTACCACGTGGAGCCGCACGGGTTCTATGGTGTTGACATCGCCAAGTGGCTGCCCTATAACCTGAGCAGGATGTGGCACGTGCAGTTGGCGATCTTCTTCGTAGCGTCCAGCTTCCTCGCAATGGGCATATTCATCACTCCAATGATCGCGGGCCGCGAGCCTAAGCATCAGGACACGCTTGCCAAGCTGCTGTTCGGAGCCGTGGTACTGGTAGTTGTGGGCAGTCTGATCGGAGAAGCCGCAAGCCTCAAGGAGTACATCAGGGCTAGTGGGCCGTGGTTCTGGGTTGGCTCGCAGGGCTGGGAGTATCTTGACCTGGGCAGACTATGGCAAGCTCTCCTGACGATTGGAATGCTTGTCTGGGTCGTGATCCTGGTTAGGGGGGCACGCAGCCGTTTGCCAAGCGAGCACCCAGGGAACATGCCCTACCTGTTCCTCTACAGCGCGATATCCATCCCCGTGTTCTACGCTGTTGGGATGGTATACGGGAAGATGTCGAACTTCGCCGTCGTGGATTTCTGGCGGTTCTGGGTCGTGCACCTGTGGGTGGAGGACTTCCTGGAGCTATTCACGACGATCATGGTCGCCTATATCTTCGTGCTGCTGGGTGTGGTCAGAGAGAAGACGGCGACGAGGATCATCTACCTCGACATTCTGCTCTACTCCATCGGCGGGGTCATCGGGACTATGCACCACCTGTATTTCAGCGGCGCTCCGGCAGTGCACATGTCGCTGGGTGCGTTCTTCTCGGCGATGGAGGTAATCCCCCTCATGCTTCTGACAGTGGAGGCGTGGCGGTTCATGCAGCTCGGGAAGAGCGACCCAAACGAATGCACGCTATGCACGCCCGCCGGGCAGTTCCCGCACAAGTGGGCTGTGATGTTCTTGATAGCCGTCGGTTTCTGGAACTTCCTCGGCGCAGGGGTGTTCGGCTTCCTCATCAACCTTCCGATTGTGAGCTACTACGAGATCGGCACGCAGTTCACTGCGAATCACGCGCACGGAGCGTTGATGGGAGTCTACGGCATGCTGGCGATCGGGTTCTTCGTCTTCGTTGCGCGATACTTCATCCCGCCCGACCGGCGGAGCGAACTGGCGATGAAGGTATCGTTCTGGAGCCTGAACATCGGCCTGGCGTGGATGGTCTTCATCAATCTTGCACCTATTGGCACGCTGCAGTTGCTGGACAGCTTCGGGATTGGTTACTGGCACGCACGGCAGCCTGCTTTCTTTGAGCAGCCGATCGTGCGCGCATTCGAGTGGCTGCGGTTCCCCGGGGACGCGGTGTTCATCGTCGGGGGAATACTGCCGATCGTGTATCTCGCCGTGCGCATGTTCCTGGCGCGGAACCGCTATGGGCGGACCGAGGCTGGTCAAGAAACCGAAGAGTTTGTGCAGTACCGCTGACCCCATTCGGCTATACAAGGAAAGAACGAACTGTAGCGGGCGTCTCTGACGCCGCTGGGTGGCGTCGGAAACGCCTGCTACAACTATCGACTGCGCAACAGCCTCAGAAACGGGCGGTCGGGCTGGTCTCGCTCTGTCGTTTACCCCCTCACACCCAGGGGTACATCCTCTAATGGGTCGGTTCCTCTAAGCTCCGATTCGTTAACCGAGGGGGCAGACAGGGCATGAACACAGGAAGACTGGGCGGAGCTCCAAGCGTCGGACTCGCGCTTTTACTTATACTCACCTCACTGGCCGCCGGAGCATACGCCTCTGACGGCCGCTGGCTTGCCACCGGAACCGTGACCAAGGTGGACGGCTCCACTATCTACTTTCTCGGCAGGGATAATCAGATCTACACTATAGCAGCGGGCTCCGCTCAGATCGTATCTGATCTGAAGACGGGAATTCGGCCTGTCATGCAAGGCGACACGATCAGGGTCTACGGGAGCCTCGAATCCGACAGCCGCGTTATAGCCTTGAGGATACGCATACTGAAGGGCGTTGCCGGAGCGGCGGCGGCTGTGCCTGAACGGGAGATCAAGATCATTTATGAGCGCCCGCAGCCGGATGTGACCAATGGGGCAGGTCCTGCTCCTGAGGGCCAGGCGCCCGCGTGGGATGTCGATTGCACGTGGGAATCCAGGGGCCTGATCACCGACATAGACTACGATGCTCGGCAGATCAAGCTGCGGACCTCGACCGGTCAGTTTACGGTAAATATCAACGGCTCGCTTCTGGTCCAGGGCAATAGGAGAGTCGGGCTGGGGCGGTTCAGCCTCGGAGACGCGGTAAGCGTAAGCGGCAACTTGGTGCGCGACTACGAGATCAACGCGGCCAGAGTCACCCTTATGAGGACGAAGTACGAGGGCGAGAACATCCTGCCCCAGAAGAAGGTAGCAATCGGCGGCGTGATCCAGCAGATCGACTATCCATCGATGACCTTTACCATGCGGACTGAGACGACGCCCATCACGGTAATGGCGGATCAGAACACGATCATCCAGCAGCATCAGCTCAGGCAGAGGTTCACTGACCTGCGGCCGGGGATGCACATCAAGATGAACGGCAACGGCAGCCTGGGAACGGGATATGCCGCAAGGGAGATTCTGATTGTAGGCGTTGCTCCGTAGTCATAAAGCCTGTCTCTAGTTCCGGCAGGCGTCGCCCAGCTTGTGGGTGGCGCCTGTATTCGTCTGCGATCCCATCCGGCAGGACAACGGGTTCATCCAGGAGAATACCTGGCTAATGGGCACGGCTACCGGCCATAGCTCGAGGAGGTTCGGAGATGGCGAGGGACGCGGTTACTGGAGTATCGGGCTTCAGTGGGCGGCATATTGCGAGGCGGCTCGTGGACGTGGGGCAGGAAGTGGTCAATCTTACCGGCCACCCGGATCGGCCGACGGAACTCGGTGAGAAAGCGATGAATGTGCCGTTCAACTTCGGCAACCCGACAGAACTGGCTCGCTCCTTGGAGGGAGTCTCGACTCTCTACAACACCTACTGGATTCGCTTCGCCCACAGCGGGATGACGTTTGAGAAGGCCGTCGCGAACTCCAGGATTCTGATCCAGGCCGCGCGCGAGGCTGGGGTGGGGCGGTTGGTGCATGTGAGCATTACTAATCCGTCGGCGGACTCTCGGCTGCCATACTTCCGGGGCAAAGCTGAGGTGGAGCGGGGGATTGCGGAATCCGGCCTGAGCTACGCCATTCTCAGACCAGCGGTGATCTTTGGTGACGGCGGGATACTGATCAACAACATCGCGTGGTTTCTCAGACACTCGCCCGTGTTCGGGATTCCGGGCTCCGGCGAGTATGCTCTGCAGCCAGTCCATGTTGAGGACCTGGCAGACCTCGCGATCAAGTCAGCCCAGGAGACTGAGAACCTGACGATAGACGCCGTCGGTCCCGAGGCGCCGACATTCAACGAATTGGTTGGAAGCATCAAGCGGGCGATCGGAAGCAAAACGATGCTCATACATGCGGATCCGCCATGCGCGCTGCTGGCGACGACTGTGCTTGGATGGCTGCTTCGCGATGTGGTGCTGACTCGCGACGAGGTGAAGGGGCTGTCGGAAAACCTGCTGGTGTCTAAGAATCCGCCGACATGTCATACAAAGCTGTCCACGTGGCTTGGCGAGAATGCCGATTGGCTGGGTCGGAGGTACTTCTCGGAG
>CAZFYZ010000195.1:0-5086 GCA_964523735.1 uncultured bacterium
ACGCGCGACCTCCTGATCGCCGGTGGCAAGATCGCGGCTTATGACGCCAAAGCCGGCGACGCGGAGGTGATCGACGCCGCCGGCAAGATCGTTGCGCCGGGGCTGATCGACATGCACGTCCACCTCCGCGAGCCGGGCTACGAGTATAAAGAAACGATCCTGACCGGTGCGCAGGCGGCCGCGGCTGGCGGCTTCACTACTATCGTTGCCATGCCGAACACCAATCCAGCGACCGATACCCGCGCGGTTGTCGAGTATGTGATGAAAACCGGCAAGAGCGCGCCAGCGAACGTCCTCACTTCCGGTGCCGCTACGAAGGCCAACGAGGGCAAGGAGATGGCGGAGATCGGCGATATGATCGACGCTGGCGCGGTCGCGATCTCAGACGACGCATTCCCCCTGCAGAGCGCGGACCTGATGCGCTGGGTGATGGAATACTCACGGATGTTCGACGTGCCTTTCCTGGCGCACTGCGAGGACAAGTCGATGACCCAGGGCTCGGTGATGAACGAGGGGATCACCTGCACGGTGCTGGGCCTGCGTCCGTGGCCGAGGCAGGCCGAAGAGATCATGATCTGGCGAAACATCATGCTCGCCGATCTCACCGGCTGCAAGCTGCACGTCCAGCACGTGACTACCGCGGGCGGGGTGGATGCTATCCGCTGGGCCAAATCGCGCGGGATCAGGGTCACGTGCGAGACCTGCCCGCAGTATTTCTCGCTCACCGACCAGGCTTTGAACACCTACGATACCAACGCCAAGTGCAACCCGCCGCTGCGGACCGAGGCCGACGTCGACGCGATCAAGCAGGGCCTTGACGACGGTACGATCGATGTGATCGCGACCGACCACGCCCCGCACTCGCTCGAGGACAAAGAAGTCGAGCTTCAGAACGCGGCATTCGGAATGGTCGGCCTGGAGACCGCGCTCTCGCTTGTGATGACGAATCTAGTCGAGCCGGGTGTGTTGAGCATGTCCGATGCGATCTCGAAGATGACCGTCGCCCCGGCGAGCGTGCTCGGCCTGTCATCCGGCACTCTCTCCGAAGGCGCGGTCGCGGACATCACGATCATCGACCCGAATGCAAACGTCACCGTCCGCGCGTCCGAGTTCAAATCCCTCGGCCGCAACACCCCGTTCGAGGGTTTTGAGTTGATGGGGAAGGCTGTAGCGACGATTGTGGGTGGGGAAGTGGTTCACGGGGGCGAGGCGCTGACCAGCAGAATCGGCGCGGTGGCGACCTAGTGACCACGTGCCCCCTCTCCCCCAGGAGAGGGGACACGGTCGATCGAGAGTTGGGAGATATGATGAGCGACCTATACAAGAAGGTATACGATGCCGGGTGCATCAAGTTCGGCGAGTTCAAGTTGAAGAGCGGGATTATGTCCCCGGTGTATGTTGATTTCCGGGGGCTGATCTCGAAGCCCGCGCTGCTTGCGGAGATCGGCAAGGCGCTGGCTGACCGCGCTAGGGAGATCGGCTGCGACCGGATCGCGGGGATACCGTATGCCGGAATTCCGCTCGGAGTCGCGGCGGCGATCGCGGGTGACATCCCGATGCTTTACCCGCGCAAGGAAGTCAAAGACTACGGCACACGCAAGCCGATCGAGGGCGCGTTCAGCGAGGGGGATAAGGTCCTGGTGATCGACGACATCATCACAGACGGCGCCTCCAAGATCGAGGCCATCGAGCCCCTACGCGACGCCGGGCTGGTTGTGACCGACGTTCTCGTGATCCTCGACCGCGAGCAGGGTGGGGCCAAGAAACTGGCCGACGCAGGCTACAAGCTCCACTCCCTTGGCACGCTGTCTGAAGTGCTCGATGCATTGGTGTCCGCAGGTAAGGTTGACGAAGCGATGCGCGCCAAGGTCGCATCCTTCATCGCCGCCAATCAGTTCGCGTAACGCGCTCCCTCTCCTGGGGGAGAGGGCTGGGGTGAGGGCGCAACGTATGCGCAAGAGTAAGGACAAGCCATACCGCGACTATTCGGACGACTCGTGGTTCACGACGCTCGTGAACGGGTTGCGGGACTCGTCCAGTTGCTGCTGGGTGCCGGCTGCCTTTGCGCTGGCGGCCATCCTGCTGGCGGGATGGCTCCTCCACACGGTGCTGTAGGGACAGGTGAGTGTGAAAAGCTGGCAATCGATGAAGGCACTTCTTGGGCGAAGATTGCCTGACTGGCTTGACACGGTGTTCGATGGCTGTTGTCTGGCCGAGGGGTGTTGTTGGGTAGTGGCAGTCGTTCTTGTCGGGCTGGGTTATCTGCTGAAGCTCCTTGTGCAATGGCTGCGGTGATGTCCGCGGGCTTTCGCGTTTTCGCTCTTTCGCGTTTTCGCGATTAGGTCCCTTCCGTGTTTTCGTGATTAGATTCTGGAGTTCAGGTTCTTGAAAGCAGTTCTGCTACTAGAAGATGGTATGGCATTCGAGGGCGAGTCGATCGGCGCGGCTGGTACGACGATCGGCGAGGCGGTGTTCGCGACCGCAATGACGGGCTATCAGGAGATGCTCACTGACCCGTCCTTCGCGGGACAGTTGCTGACGCTCACTTACCCCCTGGTCGGCAACTACGGGGTGAACCCGGAGGATGTCGAGTCGAGCAAGATTCAGGTCGAGGGATTCATCGTCCGCGAGCTGTGCGATGCCCCGTCGAACTGGCGAATGGGTATAGGTTTGCGCGATTATCTTACACAAAGTGGCATAGTCGCGCTCCAGGGGATCGACACCCGCGCGCTCACCAGGCACCTCAGAGTCGCCGGCGTGATGATGGGTGCGATCTCGACCGAGTTGACCACCTCCGAGCTTAAGGCTGAACTCGACAAGGCTCCGAACTACGGCACCCTGAACTTCGTTGAGCGTGTTTCGACCAAGGCGACATATCAGTGGGATGGCGACGAGTGCAGCAAGCTCGCCTCATCGTCACCCCATCAATCCCTCCAGGTATCGATACCTGGAGGGATTGACCAGGTATCCATACCTGGAGGGATTGAACCGATACCTGGAGGGATGGAAGGGCCCAAGCACCACGTTGCACTGATCGATATGGGCATCAAGCGCAACATCGCCCGGTGCCTCGCGAAAGAGGGCTGCCGGGTCACGGTGTTGCCATACAACGCGAGTGCGGACGATGTGCTTGCGGTCAAGCCGGACGGGGTCGTGTTCTCACCCGGCCCCGGCGATCCAAGGATGCTGACGACCGGCGTCGAGACTATGCGCGCGCTTATAGGCAAGCTCCCGATCATGGGGATCTGCCTCGGCCACCAGATGCTTGGACGGGCTATGGGCGCCGACACATTCAAGCTCAAGTTTGGCCATCGGGGCGCGAACCACCCGGTGAAGAACCTGCTCACGGGCAAGGTAAGCATCACGTCCCAGAATCATGGCTACGCCGTTGATCCTGAGAAGCTGTCCAAGGATGTGCAAGTTGAGCGCATAAACTTGAACGACGGCACGGTCGAAGGCCTCCGCCACAAATCCCTGCCCATCTTCTCGATCCAATACCATCCGGAGGCCAGCGCCGGGCCGCTGGATGAGGGTTACTTGTTCAGGGAGTTTGTGGAGAGCCTGGGTGTTTCCTAGAACGCGAGGACGCTCTTGGTGCTATCTTCCGCTGGTGGATGAGAGGGTGCTATGGTAAGCAAGAATGACATTCTTCATGCGATCAGGCGTATTGCAGACCAGAATGGCGGCAAGCCGCCCGGTAGCCAGCGATTCCGCACCGAAACCGGCATAAGAGGGTCAGAATGGCGGGGCAGGTACTGGGCAAGGTGGGGAGACGCGCTGCGTGAAGCTGGTTACGTGCCGAACGAGTGGACTCCGGCGTTTGCGGATGACTACCTTTTGGACCAACTTGCGGCGCTCGCAAAGGAGATAGGGAGGTTTCCGGTCATTGCCGAGCTAGCCATGAAGCGCCAATCCGACCGCAATTTCCCCTCTGAGCCGAGTTTCCGTAGACTTGGCAGCAAGTCCGAGATGGCGCGGAAGTTGGCCGAGTTCTGTGAGGTCAAGAACGGTTACGAGGACGTTGTTGAGATGTGCCGCGCTGTGTTTGGTACCGCAGTGGCGCCAACTGAGCTGTCGGTTAGCCAAGGGCCTCCTGCCCTTGGATTTGTGTATCTCATGAAGTCGGGCAAGCACTACAAGATAGGCAAGAGTAACTCCGTTGGTCGCCGCGAGTACGAGCTCGGTATCCAATTGCCCGAGAAGCTGATTGTGATACACAAAATAAGCACTGACGATCCATCTGGAATCGAAGAGTATTGGCACAAGCGGTTTGCCTGCAGCCGCAGGAATGGTGAATGGTTCGAGCTAACGGCTCAGCAAGTATCGGACTTCAAGAGACGGAAGTTCATGTAACTGAGGTAACATGCCCAAACGCAACAACCTTAGCAAAGTAATGGTAGTAGGCTCTGGCCCGATCGTGATCGGGCAGGCCGCGGAGTTCGATTACGCCGGGACGCAGGCGTGCAAGGCGCTGCGCGAAGAGGGCATTAGTGTCGTTCTCATCAATTCAAACCCCGCGACGATCATGACCGATGTCGAAGTGGCCGACAAGGTCTACATCGAGCCGATCAACGTCGAGTTCGCCGAGCGCGTCATTGCCCGCGAGCGGCCACAAGGCTTGCTCCCAACACTGGGAGGGCAGACTGGGCTGAATCTGGCGGTCCAGCTCGCGAACGCCGGGATCCTTGAGAAGTACAACGTTGAGCTGCTCGGCACGCCGCTGAACTCGATCGTGCATGCCGAGGACCGCGAGCTTTTCCGCACGCTGATGAAAGACATCGGCGAGCCGGTGCCCAATAGCTGGATCGTTCAGACGCGTGACGATCTGCAGGCGATCATCGACTCGAACCCGCCATGGCCGCTCATCGTTCGCCCCGCCTACACGCTCGGCGGCACCGGCGGCGGCATCGCGCGTGACCCGGCGGAGTTGATGGAGATCGGCTCTCGCGGGCTCAAGCTATCGCTCAAGAGCCAGGTCATGATCGAGCGCAGCCTCCTCGGCTGGAAAGAGATCGAATACGAAGTGATGCGGGACGCCAACGACACCTGCATCACGATCTGTTCGATGGAGAACTTCGATCCGATG
>CAZFYZ010000196.1:0-4819 GCA_964523735.1 uncultured bacterium
TACGACGTCCGGGGCGGGGCATCCTCCAGCACGAAGAGGGGACAGGCATCTCGACTGATCCTTTCAGACAACATGATTGTCCCCTCTTCGTGTGTTATCAAACGGCCGCATGTGCTTCCTGGAGCAGTTCCTCAATATGCGCTCGCATCGCTCTTTCCTCCTCGCCCGTCATCTCCGGCTTGATGATCTCAAAGACCTCGCCCGAGTCGGGGTTGCGGTAGATGAGTGTGGCCCCAAGGGTCGGATCATCAAAGACCCCCAGGAACTGGAGCAAGCCCGCCTGACCCATTGTCTGGCATATTGCGTAGAGGAAGATCCGGCGGATCTCCTCCGGCTGCTGCTGGAACTCCTTCAGGAAAGCGCGTGCCTCGATGTCTAATCCATCCATCTTCACGGCCCCCTTCTTGCATCAGCCGTGTGCTGTCGCGCATTTCCACGTTCTCATTGTACCCGCAATTGCTGCCTTGACTTAACAGCTCACTCCTGCCCACAGTCATTTCGAACGCAGTGAGAAATCTGCTTTTGCGCATCTGCCAAGAGCCCCGCGAAAAGCGGATTTCTCGCCCTGCTCGAAATGACAACTCCGGAGGACTGAGCTGTTACGTCTTGACGGTGTGGGTCTGAGGGTCATACACTACTGTTGTGATGGACAAGCAAGCTTTGATGAGTATTCCAGAGTTTCCCGAATCGCGCGAGTTGAAGCTTGAGGACAAACCTCTCTTTGACGCGATCTTTGCTGCTGATCCTCCCGAGCTATCGGCTTACACGTTTACGAACATATTCGCGTGGCGGGAGTCATACGATACCCGTTTGTCTCGCATTGGCGATTGCCTGTTGGTGCACTACAATCGGGATGGGCGTAATGTCTGCCTGGCCCCTCTAGGTACTGATCGCGCCAGGGAAGTCATCGAGGAAGCGTTCAGCAGGACGGGCAACGTGCCGGTAGAGTTCGCCTACCTGCCGACGGCCGTTGTCGAGTCCTTTCGCAGAGACAAGCGCTATGAGATCAAGCCTGATCGCGACAACTGGGACTACCTCTATGAGTCTTCGGACCTGATCGACCTGCCGGGTCGTCGCTATGACGGCAAGCGCAACTGGCTCGCGCGCGCTAAGTCAGGGAGCTATGAGTATGTGGTGATGGACGGCAAGACTGCTGCCGAATGCCACGAGTTCGCGGAGCGCTGGTGCGAGGACAGGAACTGCGAGGAAGTGGACGGCCTGAGGCGCGAGAAGTGCGCGGTCTTTCAGATGCTGACCAATTTCGATGGGCTTGGGATCAGCGGCGGCATGATCAGGATCAATGGGGACATCGTGGCGTTTTCGTTGGGGGAAGCTCTGAATCCCGAGACGATCGTCATTCACGTAGAGAAAGCCGACGCCAACATCGAGGGTCTCTACCAGCTCATCAACAACGAGTTCTGCATTCGCGAGGCCAAGCGGTTCAAGTTCGTGAACCGCGAGCAGGACCTCGGCATCCCCGGTCTGCGGAAGGCCAAAGAGTCATACCACCCTGTTAGGCTGGTCGAGTCTTGGCGGCTGAGGAAGGCTTAGTAGAAGGCAAGGGTAGCCTCGGATTAGCGCTACCCCCGCCGAATCTTGAACTGGTAGGCTAGGGCTTCTTTATTCTGACCCAACCTTGCGTCCAGACCTCCGTCGGCCTCAGCTGTGTGTAGCCTCCCCTTCCATCACTGATCTTGCGCCATTTGGGATCGCCGGGCCTGCCGATCACGGCAAGCCGGATGTTGAACGCGCCGTCGACTGCCTTTGTGACTCCGTACTGGAGACTCATGTTCATCAACTCTGTGTCGTCGTAGTTGGGGAGGATGCCGGACTCTGCGCGCAAATGACCATCCGGGCCACTGGCCTCCAGCCTCTTCGTTGCGCCACTCTCTATCTCAAAGTAAGGCTTAGCTCGTCCTCCCGGAAACACCAGGTAGAGTCTATACGCGCCAGGCGCCAGATCGGGCGCGTCTATGGGAGCGTCTGTCCCGAAGGCTCCAACTTGGGCTCTCGCGCGGCGTCCGCTCTGTGCCTGCTGGTAAGCGCGACCGATCTCCTTGCCGGCGCTCTTGCTCCACCCGACCAGCACCCGCCTGGAGCGCTCCGGATCAAGGTAACGTATGTCTAACGGCGATGCCGTCATACCTAGTTCCTCAATAGCATCCAGCAACTCCTGGTCGTCCGAACTCGGAGGGTTCAGGTGGGTGCTCAGCTTGACCAGGAGTGAGGGCTTATACTCGCCTGGCCAGTCGGTCAGCAGCATTAGGCACTCCTCCTCCCGCTTGCCAGACTTGAGGATCCTGTGGGTCACGATCCTCCTGAACGATTTGGATGATGTCTCGCTAAAGGAGCTTCCATGCAGGTCGGTGCGACGTGCCACGAGCGGAAAGTCTGCTGCGCCGCCCATAGATCCGGTGAGTCGCCACACCACGGTTCCGCCTTTGGGAACCACGCGCAGGTAGTAGACGTCAGCAGGCAGTTGCGGTTCGGATTCTATGCCTGACACCTGAATAATGGCCACCGGAATCTCCCAATCGCCACCATCCACGGTACCGCCTGCCATGGCTTGCGCGATATCCGTGAAGTGGTCTCGGAGTCCTTTGCTGATGCCGCAGATAACGGCGTCATACAACCACCACCCATCGGTGGACCAGCCTCCGACGCAGCCGTCCCTTACTTGCAGACCCTCGAGGCTCTGCCCGAGCCGCCGGATACCCTCGTCCCAGTCCAATGAAATGGCATTCCGGGGAAAGAACGCCTCCTCCTCATCGACAAGCGGCCATACGCGTCCGAACTGATCATCCTCCGCCTGAGGCAGACGGGCGATGACAGGCGCGCCTTTGTCGCGTGCAAATAGCACGCGTCCAGCGCCGACCTGATGAAGGGTTCCTCCCGCCGCACGCGCTGCGACCAGACCGTCCTCCACAATAACGTAATCCATCTTCGGCCCCGTTCCAACGACAAAGCGCGTGCCCTTGTCCGTGACATCAAGACGCTGCGTCAATATGCGCAAGCCTTGGCCGTGATTGACTGTCGCCGATACCCAGCCTCTTCTCAGCCGTATTGATCTGGAATCTAGCCGTTCGACCTCGGAATGCGGGCCAAGCTCAAGTCGCACGCCTAACCCCAGCCGCGCATGCCGCGTCTCGCTTTTCGCAGCAACTTGCCGGCCAACGGGGAGTGAGGGCGGAACCGCGTGGCGATAGCCTATACAGAGGAAAAGCGCCAGCGCCATGGCTCCCGCCCAAGCCATTCCGCGTCGAGTCCAGATCGGCTTCCACGAGAGTCTGATGGCGGGGGTGGGGCGGCTTGCAGTCGGCTCCGCCTTCCATTCGTAAGCCGGTTCATCGCGAACTGTCTGAGTGTATGCCCACTCGAAGACCTCGCGCTGCCCGCGCCACTCCTCGAGACGCTTTCGACACTCCTCGCATGTGTGCAGGTGCGATTCGGCCCGAGTGGCCTCTTCGGCGGTGAGTTCGCCATCAGCATATGACGATATCAGGATTAAGGTGGACTTGTTACACGCCACTTCTGTCACCCCCGTGATCGATCACGCCGGCTGGAAGCCCGGTCTGGGTCAGCGCCTTCCTGAGCCGCTCCTTTGCACGGAACGAACGGACTCTTACTGCGCTCTCGCTGATCCCGAGAGACTCGGCCAGCTCTCTGTAGGAAAGCCCCAGCAGGTACTTGCCGCCGAGTATTTCCCGGTCTTCCCGGGGGATCTTTGCCATCTGCTCTACCACGATATTGCAGATAGTGGTCGCGGCATCTTCAGGTCCAGGGGCCGTTGGCTCAGTTGTGAGCTGGGCGTCGTGTTGTCCACGGCGACGGTGCAGGGCCGCCTTGCGGCGAAGAA
Organism: uncultured bacterium; assembly: GCA_964523735.1. Lineage (GTDB taxonomy): Bacteria > Armatimonadota > UBA5829 > UBA5829 > UBA5829 > CAZFYZ01. The sequence goes on from CAZFYZ010000196.1 coordinate 3,857, forward strand.
TCGCGTAGAGCCAGGAGCCGGCCTTATCGCCAGCTCGCAGCGCGGCGTATCCCTTGTAAGCATCCACAAGAGTATCCTGGACAACGTCATGCGCCATTTCCTGATCCCCACATAGATGATAGGCCGTTCTGGTTAACGGCCCTCGGTAGCGCTCGACTAGACATTCGAAGCTTTGATCGTCTGAGTTGGTCACGGATAACCTCTGCGCTCTTCACGCGCTCCGATGGCGCGCTGTCAATCGTCATGTGTGAGATTCGCACGGAAATGTTACAAGAGGTGTTGCGGGGGGGGCGAACGGGGGCTGCGTGTCCGCAGCCCCCGATGTTGAGATTATTCTGAATCCTCAACGTCGTCAGGCATGTCCGGGATCTCTGGCATTTCGCCGTCCATTTCGTCCATTTTCGGCATCTGCTTGCCTCCAAGCATCAAACCCAGCTTGGTCTTTGTCTGGATGCGAGGCAGTGGTTGCGCCTTGTCGAGCGCCGCGCCCGGGCCGTAGCCGGTCATCTGAAGCATGGCCATGTCGGCTTTGGCGAAGATGCCTATTGGCACTGTGACCGCCGTGCTGTCGCCCTTCATAAACACCGTCTGCTCGACGAACTTGCGAACCTCGGCCATCTGCAGGTAGCCCAGGTCGCCCATGATCGAGTCGTTGAAGACCTCCGACGATGTCCACAGCACCAGCGTGTTCTTGCCTTCCATGCCGAAGATCGACGCGTGAAGGCCCAGCGCGTTCGGAATCTGCTTCCACTTGAAGAAGATCGGCTTTGTGAGGTCAGGCGACTTCTTCAGGTTGGGGCTGGTGAGGTCGATGGGCGCAAGGAAATCAACGTTCGAGGGCGCATCTATCGACACGCTGCCTGTGTAGTTGGTCGTGAGGGTGTAGCCGCCGACGAGAGAGGCCTCCTTGGCGATCTTGCCGGGCTGCTTCTCGGTCGGCCAGTAGCCGGTGGTCCAGTCGGG
>CAZFYZ010000197.1:0-4745 GCA_964523735.1 uncultured bacterium
AGGTTTCGGCCATCTGCCGCACCTCGGTATCGTCGGACTTGGCGAGCTTTCTGAGCGCGGCGAGGTGCTTTTCGGCCTTATCAAGAGTCGACTGATTGTAGCTGCCGTCCCCGGCGTGATGATTCACTGTCTTCACCGCCGCGAGGATGTCGGATGCGAAGTTGTCTTCATCAAGAGGCTCGCCGATCTTCGGTATGCTCACTTGTCTATCGGCTTTCCTCAATGCGGGAAGTATCTTAGCCTCCGCTTCGGGCCGGAGCTTCATCTTGACGACCGTGCGAGTCTGGCCCTTAACCGTCTCGGCGAAGACGAGGGCGTTCTGGTCTTCGATGTCGTTTTCATCAATGGGAAGCGCCTTACCCTGCCAACCGAGAACCCGCGCATCTTCTATGATCTGCTCCTCAGCTTTCCCGATCCGACCTTTGGCGGGGATATCAGCCATCTCGTCGAATGCGAACTTCTTCTTTCCGAGGACATCCGAATAGAAGCCTTCGAAGTCACGGCGTAGATTGTGCTTACGAGCCAGCGCCAGTTCGTAGAACGCCCGCTTACCGGCCTCATCGGCTCCGAACCTGCCCTCAACATAGGGTCGCAGCAGCGACAGGTAGTCGTCGTCCGATATGCGCTCCACCTCGCGAATGTAGCGCAGAGTCGCAGACGGGTCGACCGTTACCTTGCCCTGCTTCGCGGCGCGAAAGAGTGTGTTGTAGAACGGCTCGCTCTCGCCGCAGACTCCGTTAGGATGATAGTCGACGGAGAGCTTGTCCGATCCCAGGAACTTGAAGAGCTGGCCCTTATCGATGCCATAGACCTTGCCATTCTTCGCACGAAGGAACTGCTTGGAGTGGCCGTCATGGTTGGAGATGAGCCAGTCGAGGACGTGCTCGCGTTGGACCTGGGCGATTTCATCCGCCGTCAGATCGCCGACATCGAGACCAGAGAAGTCATATTTGGCAGCCAGATCTGTGCGCCATTTCTGGATAGAGCCGGTGCGATTGTTGAGTCGAATGGTCCTGACTTCAACCGCGCCCGGGTCGATAAGGCGGCCTATCTTGTATGCAGCCTCCTCGCCATTAGCTATGAAGTCATCCGATCCTTTGCCCACGGGTTTGAAGAGCCACTTGTCGCCGTTCTCGTCGAGCCAGAACTCCTTTTCGTGAGCGCCTCCGACTTTGGCCTTGCCTTCATACCTGAACTTTTCGGGCTTGCCGTGCTCTTCCCAGGCAGTATCGGCGGCGACGAACTCCGAGCCTTTCTTGGTAAATGTGTTCGGGGTCGCGGTTGTGACCGGCTCTGTGGTGGGCTTGGGTTGTGTCTTCGGCGCTGCAGGCTTGGCCACAGGTTGTGCCGCCTTGCCCGCCTTCCCCAGGTGCTTCTCGGCCCACTTCGCGTGCTTTGCCTCGATACCTGCTTTTGTCACCGCGATCTTGCCCGGATCGGTTTCGGTGAATAGTGTGACCAGTTCGTCTTTCGTGGCCCACTGCCAGTGCGCAACCTTGGTCTGCTTCGCGAGGTCTTTGAGTTCTCCGGACTTCATCGCCGCGACCTGCTGTTGGAACGTGAGCTTCTTCAGCGCCACTGCCTTGGCGTGCTGTTCCAGCATCGCAGCGGGTAATCCCGACTCCTTCGCGAGTTCGGCTTCAGCGACTGTCACCGAGTCAAGGAACGATGAATACTGCGCTGGAGATGACGGCATCACTATCTGCGCGGTGGCATCCTTGAGAGACTGCTCGGCTTTCTTCAGAGCTTCGGTCTTCGCCGCATCAAGAGCCTGCTGCTTGGCCTGATCCGCCATCTGCTTGCCCGCCGTTTTCTCCAGGGCTTTCACGAGCTGCTCTTTGTTCTTGAGCGGGGGGATGCCGAATTTCTGCTTGGCGGCAATCAGGGTCTTGCCGGAATAGTTGTAGTGATCTATGTGCGGCTCAAGCGCGTCCAGCATCTCAATGACATCGGACTTCGTGAGGTTCAGAGACACGCCGTGCTGCTTGGCCATGTCCTTGAGCTGGACCATGGTGAGTCCGGACAGGTCGGTCTGAGGCGCTGCGCTCTTCGCGGCCTCCTCCAGGACCTTCGCCTGCTTGATGATAGCCTGCTTCTCGGCAAGGAGCTTCGCCAGATCTTCCTTGCTTCTAAGCGCCGCGATATTGTATTGCTTCAACTTCGCCTGCAGTGCCGCGCCAGAGAGGTCCGCATGGCCGATGCCCGGCTCTGCCGCGTCGAGGAGCTTGATGAAGTCGGGTTTTGTGCGAGCGACACCGATGCCATTGCTCTTGGCGAGAGTCTGGAGCTGCTTTACCGTAAGCCCCGACAGGTCCGCAATCTGACCGGACTCGAATGCGCTCTTGAGTTTCTTCTCTTCCTCGGCCTGCTGCTTTGCCTGGTCGTGTATCGCCTGTGGCGGGAGGATGCATGCGCTCTGAGTCGCAGCGGCAGTCGCCCCGAGTTCTCCACCGCAGATCACGAGCGGCCAAGCGACGATATTGGTGCAGCGGCAGTTTGGATGCCGAGGCTGACTGGGGAAGTGGTCGGTGTCGAACTGCTTGCCGTCCAGCTCTCCGCAAACCGGGCACATCCGCTCGTCTTCCATGGTCATCCATTCGAGCTTCGTTACCCCGACTTGCTGGTGGAACTTAATGCGGCCCTGGTTGTGCGCGCGCAGCACCTCGGTTCGAGCTATCGTTTCCATCCGGTACTGTGCCTTGGAGAACACCTTGGTTCCGGCGTGGCGGAACGCTTCCTTGTCCTCTATCACAAGTCCCATCTCGCGTACTATGTCTTTGGCGCTCTTGCCTGTGGCAACGCCGGAGAAGATGGTGCGCTTAATGCCATCGGCAAGCTCCCGATGCACATCGCCCACGAGCACGAGGTTGTAGTTGGCCATGAAATCGAGAGCGTCGGTGTCGATAAGGGTGAACACCGATGTGGTGAGCTTGTCTATCCCGTCCGGCGTCAGGTCTTTGTAGAAAGGCATCTGGGCCGTGGCGAGCTCTTCTATGCCGCAATACACCCCCGAGCGGAACGCCGCCTTGCCGGAGCGCTTGAACATCAGTGTCTGGTCACGCTCCAACGACTTAAGAACTCCACCTATTTCAGAGTCGAGCTTCTCCAACCCCTGTTTGGCGGCGAGCTTATTATCAGGCAGTGATCCCAGTTCTTTGAAACCTAGAATCGCCGCATGAACCTGTTTCTGGGCCGAGACGAGTGATTGCTGAAGCTGGGTCACCACCTGATCCACGTACATATCGCGAGCCATCAGGCTCTTATCGGCCGCCTCGCGGACCGCTTTGGCCTGCCATGTCGTATCCACGATGGCGCACATTGTTGGCTGGGATACGCCCACTAGCTTGCCTTCTTTTTGGGTCGCAGGAATCGGCATGCAGGCGTATCGAATGTGACCTCCGCCGATGTCACGCCGCAGAGATTGTTGTCCTCACCGAAGTAGCCGCAGTCGTCGCAGAGCTTGTCCGAGAAGTTGGCCTGCGAGAACAGACCCGCCCAGTCCGCAGCCGCGCCGGTGCCCACGGGGTTCTTCGCGGGGTCCAGCCCCAGCATCAGCTGCGCGCTCTCGATACTCATGATTCCGGCCACCACCATATCCACGATGGGCTTGACCTGTTTTTCGTCGAGGAGATCGGCGGATTTGCTTTCGCTGACGCGGTTGCCTTCTTCAATCTCCGGGTCGAGGTCCATCTTCATCTGCAGGGATGACCGACTGATGAGCTTGCGGTCATAGAGCTCGATCAAGAGCTTCTTGAAATCGACGGCGTCGGTGGGGTCGAGATCGTTGAAGAGGAACTGAATCCCTTTGCCCTCATGTCCGGCAAGCTCGAGCCAGTCGTCATATATCCAGTCGAGGATCGCGCGCGCGGCATGCTTTATCTCACGGATCATGACAAGCATCTTCTGCATGGAGACCGACGCAGTCGCGAAGTTGGGGCCGTCACCGGACACCAGAGACCGCGACAACCCGAGAGCGACCACAATGTCTTCCTTGACCTCTTTCACCTTGTCCTCGACGTTCAGCACCTGTCCCTCGGTGCCATGGGTCTCGACCGTCACATAGAACGGGGCGATCATGCCGCTCTTCATGTCCATCTTGTTCATCAGGTCGCGGACGTCCTGAAGCATCTTCTGATCCGGCGATATCAGCTTGCCAGCGAACTCCCCTCCGACCTTGATGATCCTGAGCGGCGTCGCCCAACGCTTGGCTATGGCTTCCTCGGCGCTGCGATAGTTGCGCAGCAGTTCAATGGATTGAAATGCTGGAAGCACAAGGGAGTTGCCGCGCGGAGAGAACTCCGGCGCGTCCCACTTCAGGTGAAGCGTCTGTTCAACCGGCAGTTCGATGCCGCTCCCAGCGCCTGGCTTGTCGTCGGGAAACTGCTGAACCTCAATAAGCTCACCTTGAGAGTACTTGACCTTGACGGAAACGGGGTTCACACAGGTAATCTGCTCGATGTCCTTGCCGTCTTTGGTGTATCGCTTGAACCCGACCGCATCGCCTTTGACGAGAAGCTGGAGGATCATGTCTTTGACGAACCGGGAAATACGCAGCCGAGATGCCAGATCTCCTGCCTCGGCTTTCAGGCTCTCATCGTCGCTGGTAATCCTTATCTCATCACCCACGGCAAACGTCCGCCAGGAGTTCACGCAATTCTTGACCAGCGGCTCCTCGGTGTAATACTCCCAAGCTTTCCTGGCGCGATCTTCCCATGTTGCGGGTATAGCCGACGTCGCATTGACGG
>CAZFYZ010000198.1:0-4684 GCA_964523735.1 uncultured bacterium
TAGACTGCTGACAAGCCCAATCTGGAGTGGGTGACGCCCGGTCATCCGCTGTTTGAGTCCGTCAGAGTTCACACCCTCTCCGAATCGAGCAGCAGTTTTGCTGAGGGCGCATGTTTCTACTCTCTGGGCCACGACGCTCCTGCCAGGCTGGACTTCTACCGTTCGCAGGTGGTTGACGGGCTCGGGGATGTGATCCATGAAAGGCTCTTCGCAGTGGAGTACTCGGACGGCCAGTCGCCCGCGCTCAGAGAACCCGGGGTGCTCGGCAACCTCCAGCCAGTGCCTCCGGTAGAATCGCCGCCCAACATCGTGCCTGCCGAGGATGTTGAGGACTGGTTGCATCGAAGTGTGCTGGCGCCGTTCGTTGACGAGGTCCGTGCGGAGCGCGTTCAGGAAGTCGAGCGGATCAGTCAGCACGTGGAGCTGTCGCTGGGCGAGCTCATACAGAGGGAAGATGAGAAGATAGGACGCTTTGCCGAGATGGCCGAGCGCGGTGACGACGGCGCTGCCGGTAACCTTAGGCAGGCCGAGGATCGCCAGTCCGACCTGATCCGGCGTCGGGACCGCCGAAGACAGGAGCTGTCACGGCAAAGGTCGCTGACTCTCCAGAATGTCGAACGCATCACCGGCGTGCTCGTCCTGCCGCACCCTGAACGGGAAGCGCCCGATCTTCGCAACCTTCGGCCGGACGCTGAGACCGAGGCAATCGCCATGCGAGTGGTGATCGAGCACGAACAGCAGGCCGGGCGCGTTGTGACGGATGTACACGAGAAGAATCTGGGTTACGACGTAACTAGCCTGGACACGAACAGCGGAGAGATCAGGCTGATAGAAGTCAAAGGTATCGCTGGCAGCACCGGCACAATCTGCCTGACGCCGAATGAGAAGAGAGTGGCGGAGGATCGGCGCGACTGCTACTGGCTCTACGTCGTCACCGACTGTAAGACTGAGCCGAATCTCCATGAGCCGATCTTCGATCCAACCCGTCTCGCGTGGCACGAGATACAGAAGGTGGATCATTACCGGCTGTCGGTAGGCTCTATGGGCGGCGCTGCCGGTGCCTGATCAAGGTGGATAGTAAACCTGTCTTTACTTAGCGCAGCTTACCAGCTAGTATAGTAAAGCAAAACTCGCATTTGGTTTATTATGCCGGTGCGGGGCACTCCATACTTAACCGGGGTTCAACATGGCGATCCCTCAAGAATCAACCAGAGCAGGCAGCTACGTCCGTCAACTCAGCGGCGACGCCCAGTACCGAGCGTTCGTCCCGAAGCCGCTGCCGCCTGACCCTCCGATTCAGATGGACCAGGAGATGTGGAAGCTGCTGTCCGATGCCGACCGTGCTCTGGGCAGACTGGACGGAGTCACAGAGACCCTTCCAAATCCCGATCTCTTTGTCGCGATGTATGTCCGCAAGGAAGCCGTGCTCAGCTCGCAGATCGAGGGCACACAGGCCTCACTGGTTGATATCCTGGAATTCGAGGCAGACAAAGCGACCAAGGGACTCCCGCGAGACGTTGGTGAGGTCGTGAACTATGTGGACGCGATCAACTACGGGCTTCTGCGCCTGAGTGAACTGCCGCTGTCGCTGAGGTTGATTCGCGAGATACACGCACGGCTTCTGAACGGAGTCCGCGGTCAAGAACGCAGCCCAGGCGAGTTTCGCACGTCTCAGAACTGGATTGGCGCTCCGGGCAGTTCCATCAGTGATGCCTCATTCGTGCCTCCCGCGCCGGAACACATGAATACCGCGCTGGGCCACCTGGAGGGCTTTCTTCATGACCAGTCGCCAATGCCCGTTCTCATGAAAGTCGGCCTGGTCCACGCTCAGTTTGAGACCGTCCATCCGTTTCTGGACGGCAATGGCCGTGTCGGCAGACTGCTAATCACGTTCCTGCTGTGCCAGCGCGAGGTTCTGAGGAAGCCGCTGCTCTACCTGAGTTACTACTTCAAGCGCAACCGGCAGGAGTACTATGATCGATTGATGGCAGTGCGCACCCGCGGGGACTGGGAGGGCTGGCTCAAGTTCTTCCTCAGAGGCGTTCACGAAGTGGCCCACCAGGCGACCGACACAGCCCGGGCCGTCATTTCCCTGCGCGAACAGCACCAGCGCCTCGTGGGGGAGAAGGTCCGAGGACCCTACACGGGCTTGCGGCTGCTGGACATCCTCTACTGCCAGCCGATCATAAACGTGAAGACGGCCTCGGAGGCGTTGGGCATAAGCGTAGTGGCTGCCAACACACTCGTGGCCAACTTCGAGAAGCACGGTCTGCTCGCGAAGATGGGCGAAGCCAAGAGGAACAGAGTGTTCGCGTACTCAGCGTACCTCGACCTCTTCTTGGACAGGGAGTCGCCCGAGGTCATCATACCAGATCCCGAGACGACAGAAGGTCTCGCCCAATGATCCCACGCACGTGCAAACGCCTGATAGAGGTTGACTTCCCGATTGCTGAGGTGAGCAAGCATTCGGCGAGGGAGAAGAGCATACGGCACGGTCATCCGTCCACGCTGCATCTGTGGTGGGCGCGGAGGCCGCTGGCGGCTTGCCGGGCGGTGCTGCTGGGGTTACTGCTTCCAGACCCTTGTGACGCCGATTGCCCGCCGGAGTTCAAGTCTGCTGCAAGGACAGCGCTTGCACATGTGCCCTGCGGGCTGGGGCCGGATGACGAGGGGCTTCGGACCGCGCTCCTCAAGTTCATCGGTGACTTCGCAAACTGGGACATGTCGTCCAACTCCGTCTATCTCAAGGCTGGGCGGGATCTTGTGAAGGCTGCGCACGGCGAAGAGCCGCCATTGGTAGTAGACCCGTTCGCGGGCGGCGGGAGCATTCCGCTGGAAGCGCTGCGGCTGGGCTGCGACGCCTTCGCCAGCGACTTGAACCCGGTTGCATGCCTGATACAGAAGGTGCTGCTGGAGGATATCCCCCGCCACGGCCCAGAGCTTGCCGACGAGCTTCGCAAGGCCGGAGCGGAGATCAAGAAGAAGGCTGAAGAGGAGCTTCGCGAGTTCTACCCTGAGGACCCGGACGGATCGCGGCCTATAGCTTACCTATGGGCGCGGACGGTGCGCTGCGAGTCTCCGAACTGCGGGTGTGAGATTCCACTCGCGCGGTCGTTCTGGCTGTCTACGAAGCGAAACCATAGACGAGCGCTCCGATACGACGTAGTAAGGGATGAAGGGCTTCCCAGACTCCAGTTCGAGCTGTTCGTTCCTGAGTCCGAATCTGGCGTCCCTGACGGCACGGCCTCGGGAGGTAAAGCCCTGTGTCCAGCTTGTCGCGTGGTCTTGCCAGCCAACCGAGTGCGGGAACAACTATCAGCCCAAGGCGGCGGAGCTGACACGGTGCTTGACGCGACTGGCTTCCGCACTGGTGGCGCGAGACTGCTGGCAGTGGTCACTTCACGGCCGGGTGAGCGCGGTCGGCGTTACCGGGTTCCCAACCAGGGGGACTACGAGGCCGTCTCCAGGGCCGCCACAAGAATGGCCGCGGTCCGGTCCGAACCCTTGGTTCACGGGATATCGAGGGTGCCGGCCGAGCCACTTTGCGCGGTCAGGCCATCACCGAATGCGCGCGGCGTGTCTGGAGCTACGCGGATAGGTATAACTGACTACGGTCGTCTTTACTCGGCCCGTCAGAAGGCTGCCTTGGTCACACTCTCGGACATTGCCGCAGGCGACAGCGCTCCCAGCAACGTTAGAGACCTGCTTGCTCTATCAATAACCAAGCTGTCTGAGAGGTGCACGTCGTTTGTCACGTGGATAAATGGTACCCAAGCTCCTCGCGGAAGCTTCGCGCGACAAGCGCTCACAATCGCTTGGGATTTCGTCGAACTGGTCCCGGTCAGTGGCGATGAGGAGTTCACTGAGCTGATTGAGGCAATGGCGCAGGTCATCCAACGGGTCGCAGATGCGAGGGTCCGTATCGGACAGGTCGAGCAGGCGAGCGCGAACAACGTGCCGCTGCCCGATGATACGACTGGCGTCTGGTTCACTGATCCACCGTACTACGATTCGGTGCCCTACGCTGATCTCTCCGATCTGTTCTATGTATGGCTCAAGCGCATCTTGCGTGGCTCACAGCTGCCGTCAGGCATACCGGAATCGGTCGGAGGACTGACACCCAAAGAGCCAGAGTGCACCTGGAACCGAGCACACGTGGTAGGAGGACAGGCGAAGACTCCCCGTTTCTTCGAGGAAACCGTTTCCGAAGCGTTCCGAGAAGGCAACCGCATCCTGAGCGCCGATGGTATCGGCTGTGTAGTGTTCGCCCACAAGTCCACCGAGGGCTGGGAAGCGTTGCTGACAGGTCTGATTGCGGCTGGGTGGGTTATAGTGGCTTCGTGGCCTTTGGCTACGGAGCGGGGCGCTCGGCTAAATGCCAGAGACACAGCCGCCCTCGCCACCAGTGTCCACCTTGTCTGCCGCCCAAGGCGCGATGATGCGCCGGTCGGCGACTGGGGCGACATACTGCGAGAGTTGCCAGATCGGATCGGCGACTGGATGGAAAGGCTCTCGCATGAGGGCGTGCGCGGCGCGGACCTTGTGTTTGCCTGCATCGGCCCTGCGCTGGAGCTGTACAGCAGACACCCCAGAGTAGAGACGCCAGAAGGTCGAACGGTCGGTCTTGCTGAGTTCCTGGAGAAGGTGTGGGAGGTCGTGGGCCGATTCTTGGCACAGCCGAGGC
>CAZFYZ010000199.1:0-4628 GCA_964523735.1 uncultured bacterium
AGTAGGAGTTCTTCGCCTGGGCCTCCTTGGCCTGTTTGCGCATTGCGGTCTTCTGGTCCGGCGCCAAACCGACCCACTTGATGACCTTTGGCTGGCCAGGCTTCACTGTCTCGGACGAGCCCCAGTAGATCTTGATCGTGAAGTCGGAGATCTTGTCCGGGTCGTACTCGCCCGGCCCTGAGGCTTCCGTGTCGCCCTTCTCGGTCTTGGGCCTGTAGAGGGCGAGATCGAGCTTCGAACCCTGCTTGAGGCCCGCCGGCGGGGCGAGAGTGGCAAACGCGTCCTTGGGGGCGAGACCTGGCGACCACAGCCGCACATCCAGCTTGCGCTGGGGCGCGCCGCCGAGAAGAGCTTCAGCGCCCGGGATCTTTGATAGGTCTACACCTGGCGGGAGCTGGATCTCCGGCATCCCGATCATCTTCTGGACGCTGGTTTCAGCGAGAATCGCGAAGAATGCCTGGTCCCCCTCGCAATAGGCAGGCGTCAGTAGAGAAGTAAGAACGAGTGCGAGCAGCAGAATCCTCATGGTATCAACCTCCAAGCAGCGGCCACCTCAAGCGAGCACGGCCGACCGTTAGAGTTGTATTATCCATGAGGCCACTTGGCTCCTACTACTTGGCCGTTGGCTTCTCTTCGGTTTCTTCTTCCTTTGGCTCGAGATCAGGGCCGGGCTGGTAGGAGAGGCCTTTGACGGGGGCGCTGGCGATCGACCGCACTATGACGCGGGTCTCAACGCCGTCTTTGAGCTCGACTTTGTCTTGACCGATCGCCACCACAGTTAGCAGAACGCTGCGGGAGCCGGTAAAGATGCCGCCGGGGATAGTGCAATTGGTCGCGGTCGCAGGCAGCAGGGCGCCGCTCTGAACAAGCTTGTCTAGTTCGTCCTTAGACAATGGACGGTACTCGATGTTGCTGACTGGTGCGTCAGGAGAGGAGCTTGAGATCCACACAACCGTCTCGGTGTTGTTGCCGCCGGTTGCCGTCACCAGATAGGCCAGAGCATTGGCGACCGGTTTCCATTTGATCCTGAGCGGCTTCTCCATATCTGCCTTGTGAGGTATTCTGCGAAGCTGCACAGCGCCCATGAAGTCCTGCGAGGCATCGACTGCTATCGAGGTGCTACCCGCGAAGTCTGTAGTGATTGAGTAATCCCCTACAGCAGAGACGCCGGAATCGAGGGGTTTCGCGTTCACGGGCGGCCAGTAGGCGTAAGAGGCTGTTGGCAAGTTTTCGGGTGCAGCAGGTTGGATACTGCCCGCGGATTTCGTTGTCTGGGGCTGATTCTCCTGGATCGCTTCCGACGATCCCCAGTAAGTCTTGGTGATGTAGGTCTCCGAACCGGCGGACTTGTCGGTTTCCGGCGGCACGAGTCCAGTTCTGTCCACGACCATGTCCGTGGGACTAGCCAATTTCAGGCCCGACGGGAGCACCGCCTGAGCCTTCGAGGAGCCAGTGGCCTTTGTATTGCTGTATGCCTCGATCGTCAGTGACTTCGTGGCTGGGATCTTTGGCTGCTCCGGCTGGGGGCCCAGTGTAATGGTGGGCGATATTCCCGGGAATATCATCCGGGTGGTCGTGACTGCTATGACGAAGACTGTATTGAGATCCAAGCCTTGCTCCTTAGTTAAGAGAAGTCCGAGGTCGGACAGAGATCATTGAACTACGGAAGCCCGTGATGGGCCAGTCATGGATAGGACGCTTATCCGCGTCGTCCTGTTCCGGAGGCCATGCTATCACAGACTACGGGGAATGTGTGATGGAGGGTGCCGCGGTCACTGCTCATGTTCTGTTAGTGGGCGTAGTGGCCGGACTCCGTTCCGGCCTTGTCTGACGCCTGGCGCAAGTCCGATGCGCCGCTTGGCCTGATAGCATGAACACTGACATAGGAACTGCCCGTTTCCGAGGCAGAGAGGAGTTGCTCAGATGTTAGGCAAACTAGGAGGCGCTGGCGCGAAGCAGAGCCCGGTGGCGATCATTTTGCTCGTGGTTGTGATCGCAGCCGCCGCCTTTATGGTCTACCGGACGATGAATCCGCCCGAACCTCCCATTGAGCCTGGTTCTCAGTTCCCTGGGGGTCCCGGGATGCTTGGACCTTCAGGTCCGATGCCTGGACCGCCTGGTGCGATGCCAGGACCCGGTGCTGCTCCCGGTCAGCCTGCTCCCGGCGCGATGCCAGGACCTGGTGCGGCACCAGGCGCACAGCCTGGTCCTCCTGGTGCGGCGCCAGCTCAGCCTGCGCCCGCGCCTGCCCCTCAAGCGGCGCCTGCTCCTCAAGCAGCGCCTGCGCAACGAAGTAGTGCTCCTGCGGCCCCGGTTCCCCAGCCGGGCCCGCAGATGGCAATGCAGCAGATGACGGTGTTCGGCAACGTACGTGTGAGCTATCCCTCTTCGTGGAAGATCAGCGCGAGCTCGGGCAACGCAGCGGCAGTGTTCACGAATGGCAAAGCGTTCTTTGAGGTTCGTCCGCCCGATCCTAAGGCGACCACGGCCAAGGCGATCGCCCAGGCGGCTGCCAAGTCGCTCGGCGCCAAGGTTAGTTCTGAGACCGCAGGCAAGGTTGGCCCGTATGAGAGCTACTCGATGATGGCTAGCTACGGCGGCGGGACGGCCCGCATAGTCGGTGTGGATGCGCCCACACGCGTCGTAATCGTCGAGCGCGTCAAGGGTGCGCAGTTCTCCGCATACGCTGGTACATTCGACAAAATGCAAGCCCAGATGAGCTTCGGCCGCTAGACACTCGGGCGCCGAAGCTCATTTAACGCTCCCCGTCTGAGACTCCCTCACAGCCTGCTGCTGTAGCCTCCGAACCAGGTTCAGTGTGGTCTGCTGTCTGAAGCTTGACTTGCCTCGATATGCAGGTTAAGATTGTCTGTGCAATTCAGCACAAAGCCCCGATCTGTTGGGACCAGGAGTTTGCCGCACAGTGAAAGAGAAGATTCTGCTGATCGAGGACGAAGTCGCGATCGCCGACTCTGTCGCCTACTCACTTCGCAACGAAGGTTTTGACGTTCAGACTGCCTATGATGGCGTGGCTGGACTCTCAGCCTACCGGTCCTTCTATCCAGACCTTATCGTGCTGGATCTTATGCTGCCCAAGCTCAGCGGGCTGGACCTGTGCAGGCTGCTCCGCAAGGAATCAGGCGTTCCGATTGTGGTCCTTACGGCGAAGACCGAGGAGATAGACCGAATCCTCGGGCTGGAGTTGGGAGCCGACGACTACATCTGCAAGCCATTCAGCATCAAGGAGTTGATCGCGCGGGTCAGAGCAGTGCTGAGACGAACAGAGGCTGCTCGCAGTCATGAGGAGAAGGTTGTCATGGCCGTGGGCAAGATCGAGATGGACACAGTGCGCCGGCGCGTTACGGTCAATGGGGAGCCTGTCCACTTGCCTCTCAAGCAGTTCGAACTCCTGAGAGTGCTGATGGCGAACAAGGACAGGATACTCAGCCGAGACGAGCTGTTCAAGAAAGTATGGGATGTGGACTCGATCTACGACACCAGCACGCTTGATGTGCACATCCGCTGGCTGAGAGAGAAGATCGAGGACGATCCCAGTCACCCGCGTTACATCAAGACCATGCGCGGGGTGGGCTACAGGATCCTGGATGGCAGCGATTAGGCTTCGGAGACTCGTTCCCCCAAGCCCGTGGCCCGAGATCATCTATGCCGTGATGGTCGCGGCCGGCCTCGTGCTCGTCTATGAGAACAGCAGTTGGCGCTCGTCGGGCCTTGCGTGGGCTGCTCTTGCGGTCCTGCTTGCCATTATTACCAGTGTTCACGCTGGCCTCAATGGAAGCTGGCCGCGAAGAGTTCAGCGGCTCGTGGAAGCACTGCGGCGAGTTGCGGAGGGTTCTGATCCCTGGAAGCCCGGCTCTGTAACAGCGGCAGATGGTTTTGGCAAGAACGTTCGCCTGGCTGTTGATGACCTTAGTGAAGCCGTCCGCGAGCTGATAGCCGAGAAGCAGCGAGCCCAGCTGGTGCTGGCGAATATGGCTGATGGCATCATGGCTGTCAACTCCGATGCCACTGTCACTCTCTTCAACCGCGCCGCCGGCCTGCTGTTTGAGGCAAGGGAGGGCAGCGTTGTCGGACGCAAGCTTACGGAGATCGACCTCCACCCGGAGATCGCGAGGGTGGCCCACGAGTGCATCTCTGGACGCAGCGACGTGACTGCGGAGATTCTGCTTCCAGGCTGGCCGCAGAGAGTCGTGAGTTTGCGAGCGACTCCGTTCAAGGCATCCGGCCCGTCGGCAAGCGCTATCGTAATCCTGCATGATCTCACTGAGATCCGGCGGAATGAGAAGAGCCAGAGAGAGTTCGTGGCAAACGTGGGGCACGAGTTGAGGACCCCTCTCACGGCGGCGCGGACAACCGCTGAGGCGCTTCTCTCCGGGGCGAAGAACGACGAAGAACTGCTGGATCGCTTTCTCAACACGATTATATCGGAGATCGACAGGCTCTCGAGGCTGATTGACGACCTGCTGGAGATCGTGCGTATCAGTTCAGGCGTTACAAGCACCGAGAAGACCGTTTGCAGGATCGACGATATAGTAAAGCAGGCACTCGGGCCACTCCGGCCTCTGGTGGAGATCAAACGACTGGATGTCAGTGCAGATATAGGAGAGGGC
>CAZFYZ010000200.1:0-4490 GCA_964523735.1 uncultured bacterium
TTTCGGGACAGGGTGTCGCCGAAACAACGGAAACCGGGTTGTTTCCGGACAGGATGTCGCCGAAACAACAACGGAAGCCGGGCTGTTTCTGGACAGGGTGTCGCCGAAACAACGGAAGCCGGGCTGTTTCTGGACAGGGCACCGCCGAAACGACTTCGTTGGAACAGCCCCTGCATGGGTAAATACAGATAGGACGGGCCGAGGCGGGTCAGCTTTCTCGAAGGAGGGAGTCTGATGGAGCATCCTACACAGACAGCCGAGCTGGGACGATTGATCCCAGCGTTCAAGTTGCCCACAACTAGAGACGAGGTCATATCAAACTGGGACTACAAGGAGAAGAAGCATCTTGTGATTGTGTTCTTCGACTTGGCCAGCTCGGATGATCTTATGTTTCTGGAAGAACTGGGCAGGCGTTATGGTGAGTTCAAGGAGGACGAGATCGAGATCCTTGGTATCTCACGGGAAAGCGTAGCCAGCCTCTCGGGGTGCGTCAGCGACCTGAGGCTGCCGTTCAGGCTATTGAGCGATGCGTCAGGCGAAGTCGCCAGCGCTTACAAAGCCGACAAGAGCCGCATCTACATCGCCGACAGGTTCGGTGAGCTTCAGATGATGGAGGACATCACCGGCGACACCGATCACCTGATAGACGTGATCCTGGACAAGTTGGGTCTCATCGAGATTCAGTGTGACGAGTGCGGCGTTTCCTCGTGGACATGACCTTGTGAGTTTTGAACGTTGGAGCGTTCTTAACGTTCCAACGTTCAACTTCCCTCAGCGCCAGGGTTCAGACGCGTATCTTCTGAGAATCAGTTCGTCGCTTATGGCAGCGCCGTCTTGTGTGCAGAGATAGAGAGCGGCGCTGGCAATCTCTTCGACGGTCATCCACTCGGGAGAGTCTACTGCCTCGCCTCTGGAGGTCCGCAGTTCGGCAGAGAGTTCAGTAAGCACACCGCCAGGGCTCAGCATGTGGACTCGAATGCCGTATTGCTGCGTCTCTATTGCCAGCACTTTGGTAAGCCCAGCCAGCGCATGCTTGGATGCGCAATAGCCACCCTGTTCTGTGTAACCGCGCCGCCCCGCGGTTGAGCCGACGTTGATGATCCTGCCAGAGCGACGTTCCATCATCTCCGGCAGCACCTCACGGCACGTAATGAACACCCCTCGCACGTTCGTGGACATCATGCGGTCCCAGGTTGCGGTGGGCGTCTCGTGGATCTTGTTGAGCAGAAGGACCGCGGCGTTGTTGACCAGTACGTCAATCGGTCCCAGAGCCCCCCGAGCCTCGGCAATGGCTGACTTGATCGATTCCTCGGATGTCAGATCGAGCCTTATGGGGATAGCTCGTCCTCCAGCCGACGTGATCTCGTCGCAGAGACTCCCGACCTCATCAAAGCTTCTTGCCGCCGCCGCGACTGCCGCTCCTTCGCGAGCGAACGTGAGCGCGATCTCGCGCCCGATGCCGCGGCTCGCGCCTGTTATAAAGGCAGTTTTGCCGTTCAGAACTCCCATTCATTCACCTTCCCGAACAAGTATACCACGTGAACGTGGAATAACCGACAGAGACCGGTTGTGCGTACTGCTCGAAATGGCAGTTCGGTCAGCCAGACTGCTACGGTTGAGCATGCGGGGGCCATCGGGGTACAGAAGTGGCTGCGAAGAAGAAGTCAGAATCTGCTGTTGCGGTCGGAGAGAAGAAGCGCGGGGCGTCACTGGAGCTTAAGGCCTCAGAGCTGTTGGCTGCTCTTTCCTACGTCCCGGATGTGGTGCCAAGCGGCTGCCTGTATCACGGCTGGCGCGTGGGCTTGGTGAGTGAACGCATAGCTGCTTCGTTCTCTCCTGAGATAGCGCGGGACGTGTTCTTCGCTGGGCTGCTGCACGATCTGGGCGCCGTGGGAGCCAGCAGGCACATCACTCAGTATACAAATCCTCGCGATCAGGTGGATGACCTTTGCATCAGGGCGCACCCGCAGCTCAGCGCCAATCTGCTGAACTGGCTTCCGGGCATGGCGGAGTCCTCGGAGTATGTTCGTTGGCACCACGAATCCTGGGGTGGCGGCGGATTCCCGGAAGGCCGTTCGGGCGAGCTTATTCCGATGGGAAGCAGGATTCTGCATCTCGTGGATTCTGCCGATCTCGCCGGGTGTTTCCGCTCCACCTCGAATCTTCGCGCGACTGTTCCCGCACTCGCGGACCGGACTGGTCGCGCCTGGCCGCAGGATGTATGGGTGGCTTTTGTGCGCACAATGGACGATGGCCCGTTCTATCGATCGCTGGCCGACCAGGGCGAACTTGCGGGCATGATTGCGACCAAGGTCGCGGAGTGGAATGTGCCCCGGGAGTTGGACAACGAAGCAGGAACCGATAGACTGTTGCACATGTTCGCGGCCCTGGTTGACATGAAGGACATGTCAACTTTGGGGCATAGTGTGAGAACGGCAAAATGCTCCCAATTTCTGGCACGGCTCATGAGGCTCTCGGAAGAAGATGCGCAGACGGCGTTCAGGGCAGGATTGGTCCATGATTGCGGGCGAGTAGGTGTGGAAGGCAATGTGCTGAACAAGTCCGGCAGGCTCAGTGACTGGGAGATGGAAGCGGTGCGCAAGCACGCAGAGATGACAATCAGGGTAATGAGTTGCTTGCCCGGAGCAGCAGACATGGCGGCACTGGGGCATCTTGCCGGACACGATCACGAGCGCTATGATGGGCAGGGTTATCCGGACAAGCTGTCCGGTGAAGAAATCCCACTGATTTCGCGGATCATCAGCGTGGCCGACGCGTTTGACTCGATGGTGTCCTCAAAGGAGTACCGCCTCTTGACCCCCAAGGGCGCGGTCGTGCGGATTGAGCAGAACGCCGGATCGCAATTCGACCCAAAGGTCGCCGAGGCTATGGTCCAGGCTGTTTCGGACGGGGTTCTGAACGAACTGCTCAAGGCTGCGTGATAGACACCAGCCTTAGCTGCCTGTCCTTGAATGTTGCCACTTCGCTATATCCTGCCTTTCTGATCAGCCCCAGCGCATGGTCTCGCTTTCTGAGCAGGTTCTCCGTTGTATGCGCGTCCGAAGTAGCCAAGACAGGAATCTGTCTTCTGTGGCACTCATGTAGAATGGCTGCCGAGGGATAGGCTTCACCGGTGGGAAGGAACAGTCCCGAGGTGTTGACCTCGGTCGCCATTCCAGATTCAGCTATGGCATCGAGCGCGGAAGATATCTCCGGAGTCAGATCGATTGTGGCAGTGTGTCCGAACTTCTTGCACAGGTCGATGTGTCCGACGAACTGAAAGAAGCCGGTCTGGGCCATTGTCCGGACGCGTTCCCAGTAAAGCCGCATCAAGTCGTTGCGCTCGGACTGCTTCAGGACATCCCAGTATGAGGCATGCGTGTCCACAGGGAAATTGCCCAGGTAATGGATCGATCCGATGATGTAGTCAAGATCGTGAGGTTCAAGTGCTTCCCGGAGCGCCTCGAAAGTCTTGGGCGAGTAATCCGCCTCCACGGCGAGCCGAACTCGGACTCGATCCCCCGCGGCATCCCTTGCCGCACGCAACTCGTCCAGATACTCCGGCAGCCGGTCCAAGCCCATGCTCCACTTTACGGGCTTGCCGTCATCCGCGATGATGTAGTGATCAGATATCCCAAGCTCCTCGATACCAGCCTCGATCGCTGCTTCGACGAACTCCGGGATTGTGTTCTTGCCGTCCGAGTAGGTTGAGTGGACGTGGTAGGCGGTAAGCATAACAGTATCAACTTAGAGCGCCTGTCTAGGTTGTCCTTCCGGCATTCAATGGAGCGAACGTGAGAAGGCGTATATCTCCTTACGTGAGGCAACGCGGCGCCTTGACCAGCAACAACGGGCACTGGTATACTCGAGAGACCGGAACGTGGCAACAATGAGCCAGGCTGATACTCCAACAACCTGTCTGAAGCATCCCAAAGTCTCGACCAATCTCCGCTGCGCCTCGTGTGGCGTGCCGATCTGCCCGCGCTGTCTCGTCCAGACACCTGTAGGTGCAAAATGCCGGCAGTGTGGTCTGGCTCGGGGTGGGGTGCTCTTCAGTCCTTCACCACTCCAGGCACTTGCTGCTTGTGGTGCGGGCTTGCTTGCCGGTTCCGTTGTGGGGTTGGGTGTCCAGTGGCTGGGCTTGTTTGGGATCTTCCTTGCCTTGGCCTACGGACCGTTTGCCGGGGAAATGATCATGAGAGCCGGCGGCCGCAAGCGCGGCCTGAGGATGCAGATCATCGCCGGTGCAGGTATGGGGGTGGGGGCCTTGGCAACAAGGCTGCTGATGGCCGCCGTAACGCTTCCGTCAGTGCCGGGCCACCCGCCGTTCGGGGTATTCGACGTCCTCCTCGATCTGGTAACTCCGACACCGTTTCCTGCCATGGCTCTCGTTGTTGCGATAGCCGCCGCCATTGGTAGGATCCGCTATCTATAGCGCGGTAGCGTCAAGCCTTGTGTGTAGATTGCTTTGGTCGGTAAGCGTCATCCCA
>CAZFYZ010000201.1:0-4475 GCA_964523735.1 uncultured bacterium
TCTGAAGAGAAACGTCCGGATAGACAACCTTGACAACCTCCGAGACATGGCTCAGGAATCGCGCCAGAAAGAAACAGCCACCCAGTTTGCTATTGTCTTGCGTGGACAGTGGCCCGCCTCCCATGGCATCCCTACCGATGGCTTCGTACGTTGCGTATGCTGACCTGCGCACAGCTGGTCGTCCTCGGGTAGGAACCTGCACTCTAATCGTCGAATCGACCATTAAGTCGCCAATTACCAGGAACTTCGACACTAGGATCTCCTCCGTGGTGAGTTCTGAAAAAACAGATCGATCGTTTTCCGAACGTTGTGAGCCAGAATACCAGCCTGCGCAGAGCGTTGAAAAGCAGAATTCATCAACACGGCATCGGCTCCCAGCCTCAGCGCATGCTCAACATGTTCGGGAGTAGATATGCCTCCTTCGAATATTAGCGGAATGGGACTGGTGCGCGCCAAAGCGGCGAGGTCTTCTGTGGGGGAAATGCCTGCCAGACTTCCCACCTTGCCAACCATTATGCGGACCATCGGGATGCCAAGGTCCGCACACTGGAATGCCGCCTTAGGATCTGGCGATATCAGTGGTATCACCGTCATCCCGTTCTCTGTTGTGAGCACCTTTGCAGCACGAAGTGTTTCGGCGTCCAAAGGTCGGGCGTCGTCGTCAAGAACCTCCAGCTTGACCACTGGCCGCGTCTGTTCGGCCGGGTGGGGCAAGAAAGCGTAAATCTCTTCCGCGTCATTGGCCGACCGTATCGCCTCCGCTGCGGTACGAGCTCGCGATGTATTGGCCAGGACAACAAAGTCGTGATCCTTTTCCAACGCTCTCACTAGGTCGCCGAAGGACCAACAGAACGCGTCAAGGTCAGCTGGCGAGGTAGAGTGCCCAGGGGCGTGATATACAAGCCCGCCGGATCTTGTCGCCCGCACAACGTCAACAGCGTCGCGTAGCCCCACACATTCCCTGCTGCTGTGGATTCATCGACGCAACGCAAGCGATGATACCCGACCTAGTGATCGCTTCCACCCGCTCCATTCGTCGCCCCTCTTTGGTTACTTCTGAATTCATAGGTACATCATCCATCAGGCGGCTTCCCGGTCTCCGGCCCCCCAGGTCGGACAGGATCTAACTCTGTCCATCAGTCCCTCTTGTGTCCCGTGTCCAAGCCGCGAAGCCACCCTTCAAGCTGAGAAGCCGCGCCCGGCAACCAGTCTGTTTTAGCAAGAGGATTGCCTGGGAACTCCGGACTCCGCTCCCACAGACAAATACGGTCTCTCTTGTCGACTCCAGGTGGTATCGTCCTTCGACCAGCTGCGCGAAAGGAATCGAAACGGCTCCAGGAATATATGCGTCATCATGATCCCCTGGAGCACGAACATCTACTACCAGGATGTCCTGTCCATTCGCTATTCGGGATTTCAGTTCGCGTGGGGAGATTGTGTCGATGACGGACTCTTCCGAACAGGAGACAGCCTCCCGGATAGCGGAGGGGTGGTAGTCGGAAGGCTGACCGACAACACGATGGCCTCCACAAACGGAGCAAGCGGGATCTTTTCGCAGCTCCATACTCTGAAATGACATTTCCCACGCATCTACAACTAGAAGTCTGTTCACAAGGCACGTGCGAGCATCCAGGATCCACTTCAGCACCTCCATGGCCTGAATCGATCCGACAATTCCTGGCAAGGCGCCCATCACTCCTCCGTCGGCACAAGAAGGCATAATGCCCTCTGCAGGCGGTTCAGCGTATAGGCAGGAATAGCAGGCCCCCTGTGGAGCAAACACAGTGACCTGTCCCTCGAATTTGAA
Source organism: uncultured bacterium (assembly GCA_964523735.1). GTDB lineage: Bacteria > Armatimonadota > UBA5829 > UBA5829 > UBA5829 > CAZFYZ01. The sequence continues at coordinate 1,808 of CAZFYZ010000201.1, forward strand.
TATGGCTCCGTAGATATTGGGCTTGCCCAGCTCAACGCAGGCCCGGTTAACGACGTACCTTGTGGAGAAGTTGTCGGACGCGTCAACGACGACATCATAGTCGCGCAAAATACCAATGGCATTCTGGGTCGTTAGACGATCCTCAATACCTTCAACGCAGACTCCTGGATTCATCCGGGACAGATGGTCTTTGGCTACCCGGACCTTTGAGCACCCAACATCCGCCGTATTGAACAGAATCTGACGCTGAAGATTGGACATATCAACAGTGTCGAAGTCCACCAAACCAATGTGACCTACGCCTGCGGCGGCTAGATACAGACTTACTGGTGAACCCAATCCTCCAGCGCCCACGAGGAGAACCCTCGCTTGTTTGAGCTTTTGCTGACCAGCGATCCCGACCTCATCAAGAGGAAAGTGCCGCTGGTATCTGACAATTTCGTCCTGGCCAAGCCCGACGTTCGGCAGGCCAGATTCACGAGGCCGGGCCGGCGCTCCTCCTGCGATAGACGGAACGATAGCCAGAACGTCACCGTCTCGAAGAGGTGTTGCTAGATGCGCTTTGGATCGAATGTCTTCTCGGTTTTGAAAGATGTTCACGAACCGTCGGATCTCGCCCCGTTCATCGTAGAGACGTCCACGCAGCTCCGTGTGCATCTTTACAAGTTCGAGCATCGCCTCCCCAACCGTCTGCGCCTGAACAGTCACTTCGCGCTGGCCTGCCGCCCACATGCGAAGGAACGCGGGCAATTGTATCGTGACAGTCACTATCACCACTCCCCTTTCAGTATCTCGCGAACGAGGTCCGCGCTATTCGGGGCGGCCTCCCACGATTCAACACGTTCAGCCCGGCCGTCCACAACTGAGACGATGACGGCCGAATACGATGGCCAGATACACTCCCGGTCAAGATCCGATGGACACGACGCTCGGTTAGGATGGGAATGGTAGAATCCGATGACATCGAGATTTCGACCACGTGCCTCAGACTCCGTCTCCAGATAGTCGAGGGGGGAGATTTGGAAGCGAGTCCGTCTTGCTTCCCCAAAACACAAGTTGCGGACGGGTCTGCTGCCGATGACCCGCTTCACCCCCCCTGTGACCTCCCCAACCAACAAACCGCAGCATTCAAACGGATATTCCCTTTCGCTGTGGCTGCAAATCGTACCTAGTTGGTCGCGGGGAAGAATGATCATCCCCTCCCCCCCCAACAGGACCGGGCCGGAGTTGCGGCTCCCCCCACGGCTGTATGATTGGATTGCAGAAAACTCGGCCGCCATGACACGATGCAAAGATAGCAACTCGCCACCACAACAACGCGCCTCGTCGTTGTGGAACAGCAAACCGCATCATGACTCATCGTCACCTGGGATTTTCCTTCATGCAAACGAGGCTGATGATGCCTCGTTTTCCTCCAGCAGCCAAGAAACGAAGTGGCACCAACGGCGCGACCTGCGACCGCTGCACGTGGGGGTGCACGACCTTCACGGGACCAGTGAACAACCCGTGCAGCGGCGCCGCTGGCGTGACCTCGGTAGCCGCGTATCAGTCGATCTGCGCAAGCAGCGGTTGCACCCACGCATCAGCGTCTGTGGTCACGTGCTGCGGCTCCGCGGAGACCGCGACCTGTAGCGCGGATGTTGGTTGCCAGTAGATGGCCGGCGCTCGCACGAAGCGCGCGGCGGATGAGCCCGTTCTTCGTCTGGGGCTGGTGAGGCCCGCGGTGCCCTCGCATCAATCGGCAAAAATCAGCCGAATGGCGCGTCGCAGCCTGCCGACACTTACGCGTAAGTCGATGATAACGCAAATGGACGTCCAGCTCTTACGCGTAAGTCGGTGATAACGCAAGTTGACGTCCAGCGCTTACGCGTGAGCCGACCACGCCGAAACGCACCGGGCCACGGCGCCTCCACCGTCGGCCTGCATTGACAAGAGAAACACCACGGAACGGCGCAAGTACCGTGTCCGAGATTTCAGTCGCCGGCAGTATGATTGGCGCCTTGTCATCGTGGGCAGGCAGCCCAAAGCCGCAACCTCGGTTGCCTTGCTCAAGACCAGGTGAGGGACAGACATGGCCACGACGATCAGAGCACTCCAAATTGCCGACGCCAAACACACCGCCTGGATCTTTGGGGCTGGAGCTTCCGTCTTCTACGACATCCCAACCCAAGCGAAAATCTTCGAGCGCCTTGCCGCGTTGAAGAGACCTGGATCCCCTGCTGTCGCGAATGGCCTGGTTGCCCTCCGGCAAAAAGTCGAAGAACTATGTCGTGCCGTTCTTCCCGGCTTGCCAATGACAGATCCTCGCCTTTCTCTGGAAGAGGTCTTCTCCGCATACGAGCTGCGCCAGACGGAGCCTCGAAGCACACCTGAGGAAGCCACCCAGGCCGAGAACGACCTTGAAGATCTCTTGGATGCCGTCCGCCAATCCCTGTGTGTCTTTGGGCGAGGCGATGCCAGGAAGTGGAGACCGCACGACCGGGACGGAATACGGTCCCCCTACGCCGAGTTGATCGAGAAGCTCATCCCCGCTACGAACGCGCCCTCATCGCCTGCCCACACATTCATCACGTTCAACTATGACATTTGCCTCGATCGGTGCCTCATCAACTTGGTATCCGCTGCACGGACCCCGTCTTTCAGAGCACCTTCCATGACGGCAGACTGC
>CAZFYZ010000202.1:0-4410 GCA_964523735.1 uncultured bacterium
GGGACATTTTCGGTCTGCAGTTACATGGGGACATAATCGCTCTGCAGGTACACGGCAACAAGGGGGCTTGACCGGACAGTCGATCTCGGTGTAACCTCTTGCTAACCTGTGCACGCTCGAAAGGAGTGCCATGAGCCGCGACTTCTCAGAGACCCAGATAGCTGACTTCCTCCGCCGATCATACTTCGCCGTCGATGGGCTCTGGTTTGTCAAAGCCGAGGAGCATCACTCTTTCGACGAGGCCATGGCTCTGGATGAGGCCGTCTGGGAAGTGATGTCCAAGGTCCAGGCCCGCAAGGCCCGCTCTATCCTCGGAATCGACGGCAATACAGTGCCGGACCTGGCCCGTGCGTTTACCCTGAAGTTAGACGCGGAAGGCCATGACTTTGTTGCTGATATCAGCGAGAAACAAGCTGTTATCACGATCAGAGTCTGCCCCTGGTTCGAGATCCTCAAGTCCAGCGGCCGGACTGCCATCGCCGAGACCATCGCCGACCGCATCTGCGCCCGCGAGTATGCCGGCTGGGCAAAGGAGTTCGGCGGACAGATCGAAGTAGCATTCGAGGAACGCCTCTGCATCGAGCGCGATCACTGCGAGACTTGCCGCATTGTCTTCAGCAACGCCAGTGGTCGAATTCCTGGCTAGGCCGGCCAGGGAGTGTTCAGTGTTGCAGGAATGTCATTTCGAACGCAGTGAGAAATCTGCTTTTCGGCCTTTGCCGGAGTCCTGAGAAAAGCAGATTTCTCGCCCTGCTCGAAATGACATGTGCAGAGAACTGAACACGTACGCCTGGCCCACTCGCGCAATCAATCTCAACACGTTATACTCTACTAGAGCGAACTGCCTGAAGGGACATTCACCGCACGATGACTGGACGAGAGCGATTCCTTAATACCATGAACTACAAGCCCGTTGACCGAGGGTTCTACCACGGGCCCTGGGCCTGGCCGGAGACGATCGAGCGGTGGAAGGCCGAAGGCTACGACCCTGCGAACCCACCCAACTTCGGAGTGGACTACTGGCTGTTGGAGGGCGAGTGGTTCTTTCCCAACCCGCCGTTTGAGCGCGAGGTCATTGAGGAAGACGACGCGACAGTCACCTACGTGAACCACGAAGGCATCACCATGCGCGAGCGCAAGGACAACCCCATGTCCTCGATGCCGCAGTTCGTGAAGTTCCCCGTGGAAAGTCGCGAGGAGTTTCGGGCGTTCTGCAAGACTCGAATGCAGACCGACCTCGCTTCCCGAATCGGCCCGGACTATGCCCGGAAACTGAGCGCTCTCAACGACCGCGACTTCCCGCTGATCGTGATCTCTGACCGCTGGGGCGGGATGTTCGGCGGGCTGCGGGCTTTCGTTGGCGTGGAGAACCTGTGCATGCTCTTCTACGACGATCCTGACTTTGTAGAAAAGATGATGGACTACGAGGCCGACTTCATCATCCAGATGATGGGGAAGATCCTTGATCATACCACGGTCGACAGCTTCGGTTTCTGGGAGGACATGGCCTACAAGACCGGCCCGCTGGTCAGCCCCGATATGATGCGCAAGTACGCCCTGCCTCGCTACAGGCGGGTTGTCGAATTCCTGCGCTCTCGCGGAGTAGAGTGGATCTCACTCGACAGTGACGGCGACATCTGGTCACTAATCCCTATGTGGCTGGATTCTGGCATCAACACGCTGTTCCCGTTCGAGGTTCAATGCGGGATGGATGTGAACCGGGTGCGCAAGGAGTTCGGCCGCGACCTGCGCATCTGGGGCGGGATCGACAAGCGCGCGCTGGCAATCGGTCCAGAGGCCATCGACGCGGAACTCGAGCGCGTCAAGCCCCTTGTTGCTGACGGAGGTTACATCCCCCACCTCGACCACGGCGTCCCGCCGGACGTTTCGTTCGCTAACTACTGCTACTATATGGAGCGGCTGAAGGGGATACTGTAGGCCCACAGGCCCGTAAGGCCGGGCCGGGAGCGGACGCTATTGCGCAAGCTGGCTTGGGGAGTGCTGATCTTCGCATCAGTTGGGTTGATTCTGGGGGCGTGGCTGCGCCTGCTGCCGCTGAGCTTGACCGAGGTATTCGGCTTTGTCACGGGTGCGGTGTGTGTGCTGCTTGTCGTTGAGCAAAACATCTGGAACTTCCCCGTCGGCATCGCCAACAATGTCTTCTTCATAGTCTTGTTCGTCACAGCGCGGCTGTACGGCGACATGCTGCTGCAGGTGGTCTACATTGGCTTGGCGCTGCACGGTTGGTATCAGTGGCTGTACGGTGGAGCCAACAAATCCACACTCCATGTCGGTCGAACTCGAGTAGTGGAGTGGCTGGCATTATCGGGAATAGGCATCGTAGCAACTGCGGCCCTCACTTTCTACCTGGCCAGTATCAGCGACAGCGCGCCCTTCCTTGATGCCCTCACGACGGTGATGAGTCTTATCGCGCAGTATATGCTCAACAAGAAGCGCGTAGAGAACTGGCTAGTGTGGATCGGAGCCGACGTGATCTACATCGGACTCTACGCATCCAAGGGCCTGTGTCTCACTTCCGTGCTCTACGTCGTGTTCATCGTCTTGTGCATCGCCGGGCTTCGCTCCTGGCTCGCCGATATGCGGATGGCCTCGGCTGCTCGTGATCCGCTTCCTACTAAGGAGGCGGTGTGACACACGGGTACCGTACGGGAGTCATCATCGGTAAGTTCTATCCGACGCACAACGGGCACCATCACCTGATCCGACAAGCGTCCCCTCAGTGCGAGCATCTATCAGTCATCCTCTGCTGGAAGCCGGAGGAGAGCGTTCCGGCAGATGTGCGCTCAGCATGCCTGCGGGAGATGCATCCGGAGATCGAGGTGATCGAGGTCGACTACGACGGCCTTGCCGACGACGACACACAGGGATGGGCGGAGTACACTCTGCGTATCCTTGGCTATGTTCCCGAGGCTGTTTTCACATCGGAGGATTACGGGGAAGCTTACGCGAGAGCGATGGGGACGACACACGTGATGGTCGATCGCGATCGAACTGCTGTCCCGTGCTCCGGCACCATGATCAGGAAGAACCCTCTCGATTGCCTGTCGTATCTCTCTCCACCGATGAGGGCGTACTACGTCAGGCGCGTCTGCGTACTGGGAGCGGAATCCACCGGCACCACGACTCTGGCCCACGCTGTTGCGGAGCACTTCCGCACGGTATGGGTGCCTGAGTACGGCAGGGAATACTGCGAGATCAAGTGGAAGGACGGTTACACCGACCACTGGACCACTAACGAGTTTGTTCACATTGCCCAGGAGCAATCCAAGCGCGAAGACGCCGCTGCCCGGGTCGCCAATAAGGTTCTGGTATGCGACACCGATCCCCTTGCCACGAGCATATGGCATCTGCGCTATGTCGGTCATCGAAGCGCGGAGCTTGAGCAGCTTGCCAGAGCGCGGCACTACGACCTCTACATACTCACCGGTGACGAGATCCCATTCGACCAGGATGGTTTTCGCGACGGCCAACACATCCGCCACTGGATGCACGAGACATTCGTCAGAGAACTCGAGGCTTCCGGACAAAAATGGGCGCTGGCAACCGGCAGCCATGAAGAGCGTATGGCGCAAGCAGTCTCCCTCATTAACCCCTTGCTTGGTCCAGCTTTGAACGGCGACTCTAGTGCTTGATGTAGAAGAGCATCATCGCTCCGCTGAGCGTCGGCGGGCAGGTAGCATCGGTATCCTGTCACCCGCCCGGTCCGTGTGCGCATCTCTCAGCCCTGGGTACGTACATTGGGAACATCCATTCGCCTGCGAACACCGCACGGAGGGAGGCGACAAGAATTGCCACACATTCACGCACAGCCACGGCCCAGAAGGCTGCACCGAAGAGCCGCGTGATCGCGGGCTTGTGCATGCACGAGAAGCAAGGCTGTTGCCATACAGCTGTAGCGGGCGTCTCTGACGCCCCTGGGAGGCGTCGGAGACGCCTGCTACAATTGGCGGACGCCTGCTGTGGCTCTAGAGAGCCTGCAGCAGGCTTCGCGCTTTCACAAGAGCCTTGCCCCGGTGCGAGATCGCGTTCTTCTTTTCAGCGGAAAGTTCGGCCACGCACTTGCGCAAGCTGGCTTGGGGAGTGCTGATCTTCGCATCAGTTGGGTTGATTCTGGGGGCGTGGCTGCGCCTGTTGCCGCTGAGCTTGACTGAGGTATTCGGCTTTGTCACGGGTGCGGTGTGCGTGCTGCTTGTCGTTGAGCAACTCAAAACTCTTGCTTGTGGTCGCGAGTCATGAGATTGTGCACTGCTTCGCGTGGGTCCTTGGATTCAAAGAGGATCGCGTGGATCTGTTCTGTGATAGGCATGTAGATGTCGAGTCTCTTGCTGAGCAGATATGCGGCTTTGCAGGTGGGCATGCCCTCAGCGACTTGACCGAGAGAGGCGAGGC
>CAZFYZ010000203.1:0-4355 GCA_964523735.1 uncultured bacterium
TCGTTCCTCGATCACCATCTGCGTGTCGGCAACAGCGTGCTTGGGGCTTTCGTGCGCCCGACGCTCGACCTGATGAACGAACGCGGGGCGCTGTTCAATCGCGGCCAGATCACTGCCATTGAGAATATTTCAGGCCTGATGGCCGAAATCGAAGAGACAACCGACAACGACATCGCCGAAGCGCACGCTTCAAAGGAGAAGTTCGGGACTGTGGCCGAAGTCATAGAACCTGTCGCCACACTTTTCTCCTTGCTGACCGCAGAGCAATTGATGGGGGTGTTTGACGCCGCCCCCAAGAAGGAACCCGACCTGCGAAAGATGGCAGGACAAGCGGCCAAGAAGATTGAAAAGGCCAAGGCCGACAAGGCCGCCTTTGATCGGGCTGCTGCCTTCCGCCTTGTTCTGGAAGGCACCTTTGGCGATCCGGTGCGTATTGCGACTGGGGAAGATCGCATTGCATCCAAGGAGTTGAAGCAGCAGCTTTCGCTTTTGCCCGACGATGCACCCGAACAATCCAGCCTTTTCCCCGGCATCGCAACCGATGACCGTCGCCGCGTTATCGCTGATGCGCTGGTTGAACAGGCCCGCGCTCTGACGCGCGAACATCGCTTCTTCCATTGGGAGATCGGCTTTCCCTCGGTTTGGTCCGATCTGACCTCCGCCGCTCCGCGTGGCGGGTTTGATGCGGTGATCGGCAACCCGCCCTACGTTCGACAGGAGGAATTGAGCGCCGAGGAAAAGCGCGGCTTCAAGGCGGGATACACTACCTTCGCTGGCATGGCTGATCTGTTCGTCTACTTCTATGAACAGGGGCTGCGGCTGTTGAAGCCGGGCGGCCGCATGTCCTATGTCGTTACGAACAAATGGCTAAAGGCAGGATATGCCGAAGAGCTGCGCGGCCATTTTGCGGAAAAGGCTTGGCTCGATTTCATTGCGGATTTTGGCCACGCCAAACACTTCTTCCCCGATGCCGATGTCTTCCCCTCGGTCATTGTGGTGCGCAGGCCCGACATGAAGCGGGACGCACCGGAGACTTCGGATGTTTGCGTGATCCCGCGCGACGAGGTGCCACAAAAGGGCTTGGATGCAGCAGTTGAGGCCGCGACTTTCCCCTTGCCACGCCTCACGTTCACCCGTGAGGCGTGGGTGCTTGAACCCAAGCCTGTCATGGACTTGCTCGACAAAATCCGTCGCAACGGCGTCCCGCTGGCGGACTATGCAGGCGTTAAGCCACTTTACGGCATCAAGACTGGTCTAAACGAGGCGTTTCTGATCGACAGTGCCAAGCGCGATGACTTGGTGCGGGCTGACCCAAAATCAGCCGAGATCATCAAGCCCTATCTGCGTGGTCAGGATATCGAGCGGTGGGAAGCTAGATGGAATGGCCTGTGGATGATATTCGCACGCCGAGGGGTTGAAATCGAGAGCTATCCCGCGATCAAGCGGTATCTTGAAGGGTTCCGAACGCAGCTTGAGCCGAAGCCGGATGATTGGGTTCCAAAGCGGCCTAACGAGACTTGGCCGGGGCGGAAAGGCGGGAATTATGCATGGTATGAAATCCAAGACCCCGTTGAATACTGGGAACAGTTCACGCTGCCGAAGCTTCTAGTGAAGCGGATTGAATTTTATGCAGACTTTGCTCTGGACGAGACGAACTTCCATGTAAATGACAGTGCGTTGATAATCCCGACAACTGATCGGTGGATCATGGCTGCGGCCAACAGTCCTGCCGCTTGGTATTTCCGATTTCGGAAATTTCCGCACAAGAAGGACGAAGCATTAGCCCTGGATATTCCATATGTTGAGGCTCTACCGATCCCAAATCCAACTGATGAGCAACTATCTGTGGGTGTCGAGGCAGTTGAGGGGCTGACAGGCTACAAGCGAGTAATTGGTCAAGCATCGAATGACGTTCTCGACTGGCTTAGATACGAATTTGGTCTCGACACTCCCAGTCGAGACCTCGACACCCCGCATAACCTTGACGCAGAGGCGTTCGTCGCTGCCGTCCGAAAGGCCCTGCCCAAGCGCCAGCGCCTAAGCGCCGCCGACATCCAGCGCCTGAAACAGGAGCACGTCCAGACCGTGCAACCGGCCCGCGACGCCGCCGTGCAGGCGCTCGCCCTAGAACACAAGCTGTCGGACCTTGTCAACGCCGCCTACGGCCTGACCCCCGAAGACATCAAGCTCATGTGGGACACCGCGCCCCCAAGAATGCCTTTCACCCCCGGCTAGACCAAAATCGGACATCGTTGCAATCAACTGCAATTGAACGCATTGGCAGTAGTCCCTATACTGGTAGGCAGCTACGGCAGCAGCGAGGCTGACCGCACAACTGCACCACTGGTGTGGCACAGAAGAGAAAGAGTATCCGTTTCATGGCAGCGTCCTCAGGCGATCCCCACAAGTTAGTTCGGCCTGTGGGGATATTCTGGGGCTATTTGCTTGTCGCAGTGTTGACAGCGGTCGTACTCGTTGGCCTGCTTGCTCTCTTTGCTGTTCACATGGTGGACTTTTCGTTCTTGTCCGATGCTGCGTGTCGCAAGGTTGAAGCTACACAATTTACGAGTGAGTTCACGTATTGCTTTTATGGTAGCGACTGGAACGAAGAGACCTATCTTTCCGCTGTCAGCGGCTTCTATTCGACGCTCGTTGCTGTTCTGGTGGCAGTTCAGGCGCTTATATCTTGGCTCGCATTCACTGTTATTCGCAGTTCCAATAAGCAGGCAATTGGCGAAGAAGTTGAACGGGAGGTTCCGTTCTTTTTTCGGACCAAAGACGCTGACAAGTTGCTTCAGGACGCGCTTAAGGCGGTCTCGGTCGAGGCTGCGAAGGAAGCCATGAAGGACCTGCGGAAAGAAGACGATAAGGCGACCGAAGCACTTCAGAATGCAGTTTATGAAGAGCTCAAGCCCACAGTAGAGGGCTTGACGGGCAAGATTGAAGAGTTGCGTGTCAAAGTTGACGAGCTGCTCAACGGCGGGGACGACGAAGAGGAAGACGCAGGGAAGGGAGGTAAGATTACGGAATGAGAAAAGCCCCAAATCGGCCAATTCAAAAGCCAGTACCCGCACTTCCCGACCTCGACGTAGGTGCTCTAGATACGACCGAGCGTGTCGTGCAGTATTGTATCCGCCATGGCCTAATTGATGGCGTCGAGCTCGATATTGAGCAACTTATCGAAAAGAACCCCTACCTCACCCTCGCGCGCAAGCCTTTGCCTGATGGTATTGACGCCTACATAAAGGAAACGAAACCTAATCACTTTGAAATTGGGGTGAACTCCAAGCACAGCCGAACAAGGCAACGGTTCTCGATGGCGCATGAGTTCGCGCATTATCAGCTTCACAGAGCAAACCTTAACGGTCTAGCAGAAGGTGAGCGCATCCTACATCGGTCGGATGAGCGAAACTTCATTGAGTTTCAGGCGAACACCTTTGCCGCGTCAATTCTGATGCCAGAAGACCTTTTCAGAAGCGAAGTGAGGAGAACACAGGGCGACGTCAATTTGCTAGCTGAGCGATTTGGTGTTTCTCCCCTTGCACTCAGATACCGGGCTAAGAACCTGGGGATGAAGGGACACGGTGTCTGAAGATTACTTTCTTCTCTTCAAAACTGCTGATGCAGAGAAACGCGCTTGGCGGAACCTTGCCGCAAAGCGGCGTGCTGCACTGACACCGATCTTGGAGTTGACTAGAGGGCGTAAGCTCAAGGGCGCAGGCAAAGACAAAACTGGCAAGCCGCTTTCTGCCGAGCAGCTCCTTCAGACTTCGGGAGTGTATGGCTTTGAAAAGAATTGGCAGAGCTCAGTCGAACTGATGAAGAGCTGTGACCGCTTTTTTGTCGATCTAACGCGAGAACCAAGTCTGAGCTGTGCTGAAATAGAGGAGCTTGGCGCATCTGCAAACGGTTATCGTCGATGGACTGATTTCGTAGTTGCCCGCAAGAGGGAAGGATCGAATATTTGTCCAACGCTATTGGTGAACCCGGCGGCCAGCGATGATGAGAGTACATATGTCGCGGACCTGAAGGCGCAGCTATCGGTGTTTATGACGGAGTTCAAGGCGATAGCCTATCGGGTTTCGATAGTTGAAGACGAACAGTTCTTGTTTGACCTGATCACATTAAAGGCAGAGATCGCAAGCTTTATGGCGGCTGGAGGAGAGTTTTTCGTTCTTCTCGATCATGAGTTTGTCAGGCCTGGCAATGGAGCGGTTCACGCCAAAAGGACCACTCAGATCATTCAGTCGATTTATCAACAGATAGGCCCTGTAGATGTGGTAGTGCTTGCCACGTCATTCCCAAAGTCCGTTACTGAGGTTGGGAATGAAGATCACGATAGGTTTCGGGTCGAA
>CAZFYZ010000204.1:0-4290 GCA_964523735.1 uncultured bacterium
CTTACTTGAGGCATCGATTCACTTTCGGTGCGATCTCTCGTGAGGCAACGCGATTGCTTGACACTTCGCAAGCGCGAAGGGTATAATTGCATCTGCTAACGAAATAGGCAAACGGCTAACTGCATGTGGGTTTCGTGGGCATGGCTATGTAGCTACGCTCTGTTGAGGTATAGCGAAGTCGCCAGTAATCCCCTGCCCCTGACGAGTGTAATGGCCAGAGGCTATTGACGGAGGAGGGATATGATTGGCACAGGTTCAGGTCAAGCCGAATGAAAGCCTGGACAGCGCTCTGAAGCGGTTCAAGAAAGTGCTGCAGCAGACTGGTGTCCTCAAAGAGGCTAAGGAACACGAGCACTACGAGAAACCGAGTGATAAGCGGCGCAAAGCTGAAGCCGCAAGGCGCCGGAAAATGCGCAAGGGCTAATCAATGTCGCTTGTAGAGAAGCTTCAGGAAGACATGAAGCTTGCGCAGAAAAGTAGAGATGCGTTGAGACTCTCAACCATCAGGATGATTAGATCGTCGGTGAGCTACGCCCAGATTGCAAAAGGGAGCGAGCTCACCGACGATGAAGTCTTGGGTGTACTCTCGCGTGAGGCAAAGCAGAGAAGGGAGTCGGTCGAAGCTGCTGAGCGTGGGGGCCGCGAGGATATAGCCGGCAGAGAAAGCGCCGAACTCGCGATTATCAACGAATACCTCCCCAAACAGCTTGAAGAGGCCGAGATCGAAGCCATCGCCAGGAAGATAGCCTCCGAGGTCGGAGCCACCGAGCCCAAGGATAAAGGCAAGCTCATGGGTCCGCTCATGCAGCAGATCAAGGGCAAGGCAGACGGCAGGATCGTCAATCAGGTCGTCGAGAAGATCCTTCGACTGGCTCAGGATGGCCAGCAGGGCTAACGCCCTTTCACTATGACACCACACGTCCCACTCCTCCGCAGAAGCGGTAAGAATTCCACTGAGAAGAACGGCGCAGGCCAGAGCGTCGACTATCAGCGAGTCATCCTCACCACGGTCACCCTCGTGGTTCTATCCGCCGCGCTGTCGCTGCACCTGCTGCCCAGTCGAGTAGATCTCGAGGTGGGCCAAGTGAGCCCTGAGACCATCATCGCTCAGCGGACCGTGCGCTATGTTGACAGCAAGGAGACCGAGCTCCGCCGATCCCAGGCCGCTGCGAGCGCCGGGAGAGTCTACGATCCGGTCATCGGCGCCACGCGCGAGGCCGTAGACACGCTTCACACGATCGTGAACTCGATCAATGCCGCCCGCAAGGAGGGGAAGGGCCTGCCGATCGAGACAAGGATCGCCCGAATCCGCGAACGCATTGGGCCGCTGCTGGCCGGCCAGGTCTCTGACAGAAGCCTTGCTGACATGCTGACGCTCGACGAGGCTGCGCTGCGCCGTGTTCAGGACGACGCGCTGCAGATCGTAAGTTCGGCCATGAGCGAGGTGATACGCGAAGACCCCGCCGATCTGCGTAAGGCTCGAAAAGAAGTAGACGCGGAAGCCGCTGATCTGGCGAGAGACGCGGTCGCGGCGCGTGTGACCAGCGAACTCGCCCGCAGCGCTATCAGGCCAAACCAGATCTACAATGAACAGCGGACATTTGCCCTGCAGGAGAAAGCGAGAACAGAAGTCCAGGCGTTCAGAGGGCTTCTGATGCAGGGCGACGTGATTATAGCCAAAGGCGAGCAAGTCCTTCCGCAGCACCTGGAGAAGCTCGCGGCGCTTGGCCTCATGCACCCCAAACTCGATGTGCGCTCGGTGGCCTGCACCGTTTTGCTGGTGATTGTCGTCGTGACGCTGGTAACAGTCTACCTGTGGCGCTACCATCCGGACGTCTACGCGAGCACAAAGACCATGTGGTTGCTGGCACTGCTTGTGCTCGTAAGCACAGTGGCATTGCGGTTGGGCGGCAGCCTGTTGGGGATCACGCTCAGCCCTGCTCAGGTGGGCTACGTGGGTATCTTCTGGGTTGTGGCCGCGGGAATGTTCATCGCTGTCCTCGTGAACCAGCAGGTCGCGATACTCATCGCGGCGATGCTCTCGATCGTGCTCTCAATGATACTCAACAACGAGCTGCGATACGCTTCCAGCGCGTTCCTGACGGCGCTCGTTGCGGTCTACTGCGTGGCTGACATCCGAACCCGGCACGATCTGATGCGCGCCGGAGGGGCACTTGCGGCGGTAGGCATCGTCCTTGTCTGGATCACTGGAGGGATCGCGGGCGACGATATCCAGGAAATGCTCGCCGGCTCGTTCTGGGCAGGAATCATAGTGCCGGCGCCGGCGCTGCTGCTCTTCTTCCTGGGCACCGTTCCGCTGGAGAGACCTTTTGAGCGAACCACTCATCTGTCGCTGTTGGAGCTGGCGGACACTAACCGCCCATTACTGAAACAACTCAGTCTTGAGGCGCCCGGCACGTTCAGTCATTCGAGGATCGTGGCACATCTCGCAGAAAGCGCCGCTGCGGCTATTGGGGCCGATACTCTGGCTGCCCGTGTTGCGTCTTATTATCACGACATAGGCAAATTGCGCAGGCCGCACTTCTTTATCGAGAACCAGCACGTCGAGAACGTCCACGACAACATGAACCCGACTCTCTCGACGCTAGTGATAACGTCTCACATCAAGGACGGCATCGAGATCGCGAAGCAGCACCGCCTGCCGAAGATGGTGCAGGATATTATCGCGCAGCACCATGGCACATCATTGGTGCAGTATTTCTTCAACCAGTATGCCGGCGAGCAGGACCCGTCCACCGCGCTCGAGCAGCAGTTCCGCTATGGCGGTCCCAAACCGCAGACCAAAGAGGCAGCCATCGTGATGCTCGCCGACTGTGCCGAGGCTGCGTCGCGCTGCCTGGATAAGCCGACCCCGGCCAAAATCGAGCTGATGGTGAACCAGGTGGTGGCCGACAGGCTTCGGGATGGACAACTCGACGAATCGGAACTAACCTTCCGAGAAGTTAGTAAGATAACAGCGAGCTTCGCCCGATCGCTCATGGGCACGATGCATGCCAGAATCGAGTACCCTGACGCCGAAGGCAGAAAGACGACATCGAATGCAGATTCTGATTCAGAGCTTCCGCGGAGCAACGGTCACGAGCCGGCACCTGAGGAGCGTGGCCCTGCGGCTGCTTCGGGCTGAGAACTGCCCGGACAATACTGAGGTAAGCGTGCTTCTCACCGGCGACGAAGAGATCAGGACCCTGAACAGGGACTACAGGGGCATTGACTCGCCTACAGACGTGCTCTCGTTCTCACAGAATGAGGGTGAAGACTTTGGCGCAAGCGAGGACGAGAGCCCATTGGGAGACGTTGTGATCTCCATCGAAACCGCCCGCCGGCAAGCCCAGGAGCAGGACAGAAGCCTGGAGGAAGAAGTCGATACGCTTCTGGTGCATGGTCTCTTGCACCTCCTTGGCTACGATCACGCTGAGCCGGAAGACGAAAAGAGGATGTTCGCCAGGCAGGATGAAGTCCTGTCGGCAAAGAAAGGAATAAGACCGGTCTGAGTCCGCGCAACGGCGCGGTCCAACATCGAAACTCCGATATGCGATTCCTGCGAAACCCCGCGAACGGGTTCAAATTTGCTATAGAGGGCGTCGTTCATGTGCTGCGAACTCAGCGGCACATGCGTTTCCATTTCCTCACACTGGTAGCCGTTCTGTTCGTCGGTCTGCTTGCCAATCTCTCATGGGCCGAGGTAGTCATTCTCCTGTTCACGATCACGCTCGTGTTGGCTGCGGAGATGTTCAACACTGCCATCGAAGCCGTTACGGACCTGGTCACCCAGACATATCATCCTCTGGCGAAGTTCGCCAAGGACATTGCCGCAGGCGCAGTGCTGATTACCACCATCAATGCCCTCGCCGTGGGATTCATCTTGTTTCTACGTGAGCAGCCGAAGAATCCTGGCGATCCCGATTCCGAGCACGTGAGCCGTGTGTCCATCTTCTTCGACAACGTCGGCTTTCAGAAACCGGACCTCGTGACGGTCCTCATTGTGACTTTTGTCTTGCTCACAACGATGATCGTGATGTGGAAAGTAGCGGGCGGAAAGGGCAAACTCTGGAAAGGCGGCATCATCAGCATGCACGCGGCCGTCGGCTTCTTTATGGCAACCACCATTATGTTTATCTCGAAGATGCAGCCGGCGATTGCGGTGATGGCTTTCCTGTTGGCGTTCCTGGTGGGACAAAGTAGGGTGGAAGGAGGCATACATACCTTGCGAGAAGTCGTTACCGGGGCAACGATAGCGACTGTGATCACGTTCATTGCCTATCTGGTGAT
>CAZFYZ010000205.1:0-2514 GCA_964523735.1 uncultured bacterium
CAGGAGGTTATCCACTCCATCGACCCCAACGTCCCGGTGACGCTGGTGAGCGCGACGCGGGGAAAGGCAGTGCGGGCCGAGCCGATTGTAGGGCTCTATGAACAAGGCCGCGTCTCTCACGTCGGAACCCACGTCACACTCGAAGACCAGCAGTGCTCGTGGATCCCGGGCAAGAGCGAGTATTCACCTGATCGCATAGACTGGCTGGTGTGGTCGATAACCGACCTCATCATCAAGCATAACGAACCTCGTCTGAGGACCCTATGAAACTGTGGGATAAAGTCAAATCAGGGATAGCACGAAAGGCGAGTTCTACCTGGGGCGCGCTGCTGACGCTCGTGACGCCGGGACAACCTGTGTGGCGCACGAACCGGGACTTTGAGTCCATCGCCAGGGAGGGCTACGCGCAGAACCCCTACGTCTATGCCTGCGTGCGCTACATCGCTATGGCAGTCGCCGGTGTGCCGTGGAAGCTGACGAGACAAGGCGCGGCGGATCAGGAATCGCAGGCCATTGACCAGCATCCCTTGCTCGAACTCCTGCGCCGTCCGAACCCTGAGCAGGGCCGCACGCGGTTCGTCGAGCAGGTTATCACTCAGCTTCTCCTTGGCGGCGACGGCTACATTGAGCGGGTGGGGCCGAACAACCTGCGCTTGCCGCCGCTTGAACTCTACGCGCTACGGCCGGACAGAATGAAGATCAAGCCCGGCACCGCCGTGCAGCGAGTAGCGGGCTACACCTACGAGGCGGGCGGCTCGAAGCGTGAGTTTCTGCCGGAAGAGATCCTTCACCTCTGCTTGCTTGATCCGCTCAACGACTGGTATGGCCTCTCGCCTGCGCGCCCGTCTGCACGGTCAATCGATCAGAACAACGACGGGCGGGCCTGGAACGTCTCGATGCTGCAGAACGGCGCGCGGCTTTCGGGCGCGTTTGTGACGAGCGACCAGCTCAGCGACGAACAGTATAAGCGACTGAAGACTCAGACCGAGGAAGACCATTCCGGCTCGAAGAAAGTCGGCAAGTTCATGCTCCTTGAGGGTGGGCTCGAGTGGAAAGAGATGAGCCTGAGCCCCAAGGATATGGACTGGCTAGAGGGCATGAAGCTCAGTGCGCGCGAGACGGCCATCTGCTTCCTCGTGCCGCCGGAGCTACTGGGCGACTCCTCCAACAAGACCTACTCGAACTACCAGGAGGCGCGCAAGGCGTTCTATCAGGAGACGGTTCTGCCGATGCTGGACTACCTCCGAGACGAGCTAAACAACTGGCTTGTGCCGCTCTACGGCGGGGGCATCTACCTCGACTACAACTCAGACGAGATCGAGGCGCTGCAGGAGGACCGGGACAAGCTCTACACGCGGATGGGCCTAGTCTATGACAAGGGCATCGTGACGAGGAATGAGGCGCGGACGGCGCTTGGCTTCCCTCCGGACACCACGGACGAATCGAGCGATCAGTTCAAGCAGCCGGCGGCTAACCCGTTCGAGGGGTTCGGCGACGGCAAGTCGATCAAGGGGCATCTGCCGGGCTGCACGTGCGGCTGCGAGACCAAGGCCATCCGCCCGCTCACGATGCGCGAGATTTCGATGAAGCAGGCGATGATGGGCTACTTCAGCAGGCAGCGCGAGGCGGCGATTGACGCGATAGATCGGGTATACGGGCGGAGTTGATGGGCGCTAGCGAAACCAAAGCCGCAATCCGATGGGAAGAGGTCTGGGGCGACCGCGAGGACTGGGATTCCGAACTAAAGGAACTAGCCGACCAGTATATCCAAGAACGCGCGATGGCCGGGGTTATCCAGGGTGCGCTTGAGGCTGGCCTGAGCCCGGCTATGGCCGTAGTCAATCCCAATGTGCTCAACTGGATCGCCGGCTACAAGCAGACCTTGGCGAGTCGCATCAACGATACGTCATACGAGCGCGTGCAGAACTCCATCAAGGACGTGCTCAAAGTCTACAACGCTGGTTCCGTCGAAGAGGCGGTGACTGCGGGCGCGCCGCGACAGGCGTTTGTGGACGCGATCACGGCGGCACTTGGGCCGGAAACGAGCGAATACCGCGCAGAGATGATAGCCGCCACTGAGCTTAGCCGGGCTGAGCAAAACGGGCGGCTGGACCAGCTCAAAGAGGCGGGCGCGAAGAGGAAGATATGGCGCGCCAATCCCGATTGTTGCGACTACTGCGCCGCTGTTGACGGGACCGAAGTCGAGATCGGCGACAGCTTCTTCAAGATGGGCGATGCCGTTGCGCTTACCGGTGAAGATGGGTCGGTATCCACACTCAACGTCGATTATGAGGACGTGGATGTGGCGCTGCTGCATCCCTGGTGCAGGTGTTCATTTGAGGTGACATTCGATTGAGACGCATCATAATCTACCCCGTGAAGAGCACGGGACCGGAACCGACCTACAAAGCCGCGACTCAACGCGGCTTTTGGCTTTTCTGGAGAACCCGGCCCATTGCTGGCGCGCACGGCACGCTTGACGAGGTGCAGCTCCACATTGCGCGGATGCTGACC
>CAZFYZ010000205.1:2544-4214 GCA_964523735.1 uncultured bacterium
AGGTCAGTCGGCAGGAGCGACGCGCCAAGGGCCGCGCCTGGGCTAAGACCGCTTTCTAAGAGGTGAACCCTCATGCTTGAATACAAATCCATCCCGTTCGAGATCAAGGACCTGGACACAAAGCAGGGCATCGTCAACGCCTACTACGCCAGCTTCGGCACGTGGGATGACGGCGGGGACCTGATCGAAGCCGGCGCGTTTAAGAAGACGATCAAGGAGCGCGGGCCATCGTCCAAGCAGTGCCGCATTAAGAAGCTCTTCAATCACGACTCGGATATGCTGATCGGGCAGCCGATGCTGATGGAGGAAGACGAGAAAGGCCTGCGGTGCGAGACCAAGATCGTCCCTACGTCCCTTGGTTTGGACATCCTGAAGCTCTACGAAGCCGGGGTTATCACCGAGCACTCCATCGGCTATGACTCCGTGCAGGTCAAGTATGATGAGACGCATCCGACTGTCTGGGGTCCCGGCCGAATCCTCAAGGAAATCCGTCTCTGGGACATCTCAGCGGTCACCTGGGGAATGAACAAGGACACTCCGACGCTTGGGCTCAAGGAGTTGGGCGATCCCACTCTTTCGCGCATTCATGCTCAACTTGCCTCTATGGAGACGATCCTCCGCAAGGGCGCGCTCAGCCACGACGAACTCTACATCGAAATCGACCGCGCGGCGAAATCACTGCGCGATGCGATAGAAGCACTCCGAAATCAGGACGAGCCGGACGGCACAGGCCGAACCACTCCCGATGATGACGAGCCGCTTGCGGCGGCGTATGCGGCCGCGCTCAAGAACATCCGCGATACGCGGATCATCATTGGAGGTGGCTCAAATGCCTGACCAGATTAAGGCACTTGAAGACCTGAACCAGGAAATTGCTCTGCTTCGCGCGGAGCACCAGAAGTCAATCGAGGGGCGTGTCTCCTCTGCTGACTTCGAGCAGTTCAAGGCCAATATGATGGCCGACTTCAACGCTTCAATGGACGCCCTCAAGGGCAGCGTCGAATCGCTGGAGACGAAGTTCAACAGGCCGGAACCCGGGCCAACCGAACCGACCAGGGACGAGAAAGCCAAGGCTCACAGCGCGGCTTTCGTCAAGTATGCCCGCCACGGTGAGGGCTCGCTCACACCCGACGAGTTGAAGATTCTGGCTACCGACCAGGACACGACCGGCGGCTACGCGACGTCACCGACAGTGGCGCAGGGGATCATCAAGAACCTCACGGAAATGAGCGCCATTCGACCGTTCGCGGACGTCGAAACCATCGCCGGCAACGAGTGGCAGAAGCTGACTCAGACCGGAGCTGTCGCCGCTGGCAAGGTGTCAGAGCGTAGCACGAGATCGGCAGGGGCAAATCCTACACTTGGAATGCTCACCATTCCGCTGCACGAGTTCTATGCGGAGCCGGGCGCTACCCAGACTCAGCTTGACGACTCCAACTTCGATGTGGAGTCGTGGTTGGCTGCCGAAACCGCCGAGGCGTTCGCTGTGCTTGAGGGTGGCTACTTCATCTCCGGCACAGGCGTGGGCGAGCCCGAGGGCATCCTGACTAACTCCGGCGTCTCGCACGTCGCGAGCGGACATGCGACCGAGATCACCACTGACGGCCTGCGCAGGTGTGAGTTTGGCATCAAGGGCTTCTACGCCAAGCGGTCACGGTTCTACATGGAGC
>CAZFYZ010000206.1:0-4082 GCA_964523735.1 uncultured bacterium
CTGCCGCAGATGGAGCAACGTAAGCAGTAACATCCGTGCACCACTTTGGGCACCAGAAAGCTGTCTCGATAAGTTGTTCACTATCATCCAGTGTCCATGTCTGATCCTGGATACTCATGTCTATGGCTGTCCCATACATCGTTCCAGGATCAACGCGCGAGGCGCCCTTCAGCTTGATAATGATCCGTGCACCACCTGCACCAGCAGTGCGTTTCACTGTTGCTCGGAACCTCATCACGTAACCAGGACACGAGCCCCGACTAAACGTGTAATTGCTCCAGCCTGTAGCCGCACGCACCATCTGAATCCACTGGCGACCTTCTACATCGACCACAGTTATTGAAGAATCTCCCGTTGCGCTAGTATAGTGAGTCTCACCATAGTTATTAGTCAAGGCTCCTAATGGAAGATTGGCAGCGTCCCCCACGGGGTCCCAAATAGTGGGATTTGAACTATAGTAGGGATTCATAGCGTCCATAGCGCCTGTCGCCGACATAGTTCTTAAAGTTCCGGCTTCTTGCGCGATTACAATCGCGTCTACAAATGCCTTGAACCAAGTTCCCAAAGCATGAAAAGACGTGAAGACGACCTGACCAGGCATACAATGCTCTGCCAACCACGCAGCTACTCCCGCAGCGTTTGTAGGTGCAGATACCCTTTTGTAACCATTGCGAGATCGGTAGCCGATTGGTGCGCATGAAGACAAGCCGAGGTAGGCTGTAAACCATTCGTGAATCATTCTTACTGCCCGATATAATGGCTGTTCTGCACGAACTGGAATTAACGACCCTTGCAGATAATTCTCACTTTGCATCCAGTCACCTGGAACGGATAATCCCCGTACCACAACGCCAAGATCGGGGCAGGCCGTGCGAGTATTGTCTTGCATTGCCTCCAGGACCATTCGAGCTTTATAAGTTTCCTGCCAGGAGTATGCCTGTGTGGCAACCGCCGGATCGTGGATCGCCTCGTGCGTGTAGCTGTGGTTGACGATCTCACAACCAATCATGTCCAACAGCGATCTGAACTGCGCTGATGTCAGTGAACCATCTTGATCTGTCTGATCGGCGATGGCGGCGATGTTCACGATAATATTCTTTTTCAGCAGATAGGTATAGGGTGTGACCCCGACGCCGATACCACCGAACTCTGCTCCTGCCGTCTCCGCTGTGAACCAATCATTTCGAGAGTCATCCTGGAACAAGACGAGCAGGGCGCATTTAGCGAACGGCGTTATGTAAGGTCTGCCTTGTGGTCCGAACCAATCCTCAAGCGGGCCTCCTGTACCTAGCCGAGATAGGAACGCGACCTCAGCAGGTATTGGTATTGTCTCCCCACCCATAGTTCCATCCCATATAGCACCTGGAGACATCGGCAAAACAAATGGCTCTTCCAGTGTAGCCTCTACTGCTTCTGCTCGTACTGCTGCAGCACTCTCCCCCGGCCCCACCTCGATCACGTTGTTGGCGAGGTTGCGGGCGTCCTGGATCGCTTCGACCTGAGTCGATATGTCGTCGTCGCCGTCGATGGCGTGGGAGGTGGCGTGAGCCTTGGGCGCTGTGTCCGCTATGACCTCGGCCACTCTTTCGGCCTCACTGCCCGCTTCTGCCAACATCTCGTAGTAAGCGCCCTGGAGCTCTGCAATCGGCGCATCTGCACCGGGGGACGACTCGCCAAGCTCTGCATGGAGCCATGCCTTCTTGTTCGCAAGCAAATCATTAGAGCTCATCAGCTCGCCCTCCCCTGCCAAATCTTGAAGTAGTCAACGTCCACGGTCCCTACGCCGGTGCCGCTCGCCTTCTGGATTCGGGCGACTGCCTGAAGCAGCGCCGCCGTGCCACTCGCCAGACTGAACGTCGTAGCGGTCGCGACCTGAGTATCGTTGATGTAGAACTTGACTCCGGCCAAGTCCGTGCAGTCGATTCGCAGTACCGCCCACTCATTAGCCACGAGGGTAACCCCCGTAGCAACCTTGCTCTGCTCGTGCGTGCCGTCATCTGTTTCGACCGTCACAGCACCTGAGCCGTCAAGCCGGAACCAGGCAGAGGTCACAACCGCGTCAGGGTCAGCGTTGTAAGCGCCAGATAGCCCGATCTCGGCATTGACCGCCACTGCACTGGGAAGAACAGGGAACCTCACGCGCGACTCGAAGATCGGGTCGTTATTGAGCCCGATGCAAAGCACGTCACCAACGTCCACGCGCGCAGTCTCAGCCTCGCTGGTTGCCGCCAACGCGCAGCGCGCGAGGCCACCGGAAGCGGCAAGATGAGCCGCCGTAGCATCCCCGGTCTTCGTCGCCGTGAACAACGCGAGTCCGAGCATAAAGTCTTCGTAGACCATCGCGCGGCCCAGCGGCAGAACAGTCTCGCCCGTCGCGTCATCCCGCAGTTCAGGCATCTCCTGATTCCAGCTTGCACGGATCATTTCTTCTTGTTCTCCTTGGGGCCGCCGCGCTTGTTCTTACGCTTCGCGGCGGGCTTGGTAGCAGCAGTATTCGGCGTCTCCACCTCTGCCCGCGCCTCAGCAGCTACGACTTCAAGCGCCAGCTCGCCCTCGATGAGAATGCTCGAAAGACGAGGGGCCAGGTTGTATTCCTGGCCCCCTGTTAACTCTCGTAGATGGATGCCGTCTTCCGAGCCCTGCACTGTTGCCAGCATTCGGACTCGCATCGGATCGCCTCCATACGTGGCGGTCACAGCCGCCGGAGCGACGACGGGGGCTACTGCGGGATCCCCAAGCAGCCCGTCAACGGCAACCAGCGCGTGCGATATCCCGCCGTCAGCATCAGTGATGTCGATGTTGACGCGGATATACCGCTTTGAGCCGATGTAGCCGACTGCCTGGGTCACCTGATCCTCGGTTGCTGCGTCCATTTTGGTGAACGCGCCGATGATGTCCGTTGACGCGACGCTGGTGAAGTCGGAGTCTGCTGTAGTGTCAGATTCCTGCAGCACCGGCGTGATGTATGAGCTAGCGTCCGGCGTGGTGATCGCGCCGACGTTGACAAGGATCATCGCTGACTCGAAGCCGGCGGTGTCCAGAATAGAGCTTGCAGTGTCGTTCGTGGTGATGTCCTTTGCATCCAACAGATGCACCACTGCGACATTATGGTAAAGGTCTCGCTTTGCCACCGGAATACCTCCTTGATGTTCTCCTACGCATCCTCGAGCACGTAGCTCAAGATCACGTCGATATGAGTGGCGGTCTCCAGGTCGTCCCCCGCCTTGATGATCGTAACGTCATCACCGGCTGTCTTCGCGGTGAAGCTTGCACCATCGGCAAGCACCGTGACGTTGGATGAGTTGGGCTTAACAACCGCCGATCTTGTCAGAGTGCCGGCTGCCGCCGCGATCAGAATGGACGAACCGCACTTCACGTCAACGGTAGTTGCCGTGGCCGCATTCCCGCCGATAGCAATGAGCGTGCAGTCCACGAGTCGGAACTTCTTCGACGTTGGCACTGACAGTAGCGTGTGTCCGGCGTTGACTTCGGCGACGGTTACCCGGTGATACTGATTGAACATCACCGGATCAGACAGCGCGTCGAGCTGATTGATCTCAGCCGCACTTGCCGTGATGGCGGTTCCGGCGATCTTCAGAGAAGCCCCGGACTCCACATCGATCTCTCCGCCACTCTTAACGTCGAGCGCGCCGCCCGAAGCAACGTCCAGCGCCCCGCCGATGACGGTTCGATCTCCGCCGCGTTCGTTGTAGTTAGATGTGTTCGGCATGGTATCGCCCTCCTTAGCTAGCGGCGATCTCCAGCTTGATCATGGCCTCGGCCTTCTGCACCCGGCCGCCGACGCGCTTCGTGGTGTAGTAGAGCACGTTCGGCTTCGAAGTGTAGGGGTCACGGAGCGTGGCGACAGTGGCCTTGTCCACGATCTTGTAACCACTCTTGAGGTCACCAAACAGGACAGGGAACATCCCGGCGCCGATGGTCGGCATGTCCGGGGTTTCCTCTACCGGGTAACCGTCGATGGTCATCGGCATTCCAACCTGCAAACTCGGATGCCAGATATACTGACCCTCGCCATCGGTCAGCAACGCAACCGCAAGTATGGAGGCGCGCTCCATGTAGAA
>CAZFYZ010000207.1:0-4062 GCA_964523735.1 uncultured bacterium
TCGAGACCATCCTCGACGCCATCTCCAAGACCGGCGCCCCCGCCCGCAGCGAAAGAGTTGCCAAGTACAACCAACTCATCCGCATCGAAGAAGGACTCGGCGACTCGGCCCGGTATCCGGGGTTGGCGGCGTTTTGCAACATTAAGAGATAGCTGAAACCAGAAACTGAATCAAGCACAAACACAGATTCCTCACCACGTCATTCCGAACGCAGTGAGGAATCTGCTTTTTCGCTGCCTTTATGTCGTCTATCGTTCCTTTCTCACGCCTTTGAATGGCGTGCCGTCGGACTTGCCGTCGATGAAGCGCCCAGTGTTCGTGTCACGTTTGGTCCAGATCCCTGTAAGAGGATTCTGAACTTGCGAGCGCTCTCTGACAGCACCGTGGCGGTGTCCATCGCCAGTTGGCGGATTCTTGGCCACTGCTTTCACCTCCTTTCGCATTAGACACTTGTGGTTATGGGTATCTCGAACACCGGCCGCAGTGGCTCAAGTATCGTTCGGTATCTTGCAAGCACTTGATCATACAGATCAGGCATCTGAGGGCACGATACTGTAAGCACCAAAGCATAGCTCATCGGTGAGGCACCGCGGGCAGGTCGGCCACCCTCCCTTGCATTATGGTGGATCTGGAACATTGGGTCCATCAGGCTCTTCCCCCTCTTTGTAACACTACCGTGCAGGGTTGTTTCCCACTTTCGAGCGTCCCTCCTCAGCTCCGCCTCCGACAGGTAGAAATCTGACGGCTCAAAGAACGGCTGTGGATTAGGGTAAAGCTGCTTCTCCTTCGCACGCTTCTGCGCGTGGGGCCGCCATACTATGTCCAGACCTGCACGGGTGTAATTGCATGGATCTTCAGGGTCGACGTCGGTGAGGAAGCAGAAGGTTGCAGTGAGAGTCACTGCGCCCTCAATGGGCTCCTCGGTGGCTGGCATCGGAACTGGAACTCTGACATAACGCCCTGCCTCTACGGTGCCTTGGTAGACGACTCGCACGGAACCCTCCGGGCAAACCACGAAGTCCTGCACTGTTTCAGGCAATCTGCCCCAGCCGCATTCAGTCTTGTCATGGCCACCGTCGGCACAGGCGTTGATCACGAGGCTCTTCAGAGCAACCGGCGAGAGTACCTCTCCAAAGTGCGCTCGGATTCCTATGGCACTCCTCAAGGCAGCCGGTGCAGCGAAACTCGTCCCCGCGACAGGCCTCGTCAGACCTGGTTGGGTGCGATCAAGCACCCAGAAAGGCATACTCGAGGAGCCGCCGAACGCAACAGCATCTGGCTTTACTATTCCGGGTCGGCGACCCGGACCGACCGAGCTGTAGCTGGCCCGCCGCCATCCATGGTCGAGCCGATCGCACGCCCCCACTGAAAGGGCGTTTACGCAGTCTGCGGGCACCTGTACGCGCGCGTTTCCTGAGCTGCTATCTAGATCGCCGCTGTTGCCGACGGCTATCGTAGCCAGGCATCGCCCCTTGGCCAGTGCAGCGTCCAGGTAAGCCGTCCATACATGAACATCATTATCCTCGACGGGGAAACTCGGTCCGATGCTAAGGTTGACGAAGCTATATGTGCGGTTCTCCATAACGGCCTTAATGCGCTCAAGCACATCCCAGAGCTCATATGGGTCATCCTTGCCGGTGTCTTCATCAAGCACCCGATAGTGGTCGACATGCGCGTACGGTACAGGGAGAGGTTGCTCGTGCCGTACGGAACCAAAGAGAAGTGCAGAGGTAACAGCCAAACCGTGATCCAGGCATTCCCCCACTGGCTGAGCGGAGCCGGGTGCGTCTATCGCCGTGACATAGCTTCTCAGCTCGGGCACATCTGGCATTCCACCGTCGAAGACAGCCACGCGGATGCCGGGATCCAGAGGCAAGGCCTGAGGTACTTCACAGCCAAATCCCAGTCGTCCTTGTACGACTCGCATAGCAGGATGGAAGCTTCGCAGCCTCGGCAGTTCTCTGGCGAGCCTCACGAATGTAAAACGGGCCATTTCAAAGATGAGAGAGCGCGGTGCCCTCAAAGGCAAGAAGCAAAGCCCGCCGACCTGAATCCGACGGTCCATATCTGTCCGTAATCCAAGGCTTGCTAAGTAAGCTTCAAACCGACCCAGCGTATGATGCTTCCCGAGATCATCGTAATGCAGCACAACCTCTACCACAGGCTCCTGGGCATCTGTCCATAGCCGCACCTTCTGCTCGCTATTCTCGACCCACATATCCTCGATCTCGATGATCTTCTTGGCACCAACCTCCTTCTGCGTCCAATCGCCTAGCTGCTGGGCAAACTGTCTGAAGCACGAGCGTGTTCCGGAAACGTAGAGATCGGTCGTCTCGATAGGTCCTGTGTGTGTGCCTCGTGTCGACTTCCTGGGGAGTATTTCCCGAGCGCGGCTACCGACGGCTTCGACGCCGATCTTGTGCAAGAGCTCACCGGGGTAATGTGTCTTCGCCAGGTAGGCCGGGTGCAGCGTGAGAACCGCGACTGCCATGTCATCTGGAACAAGCTCGTCCGGCAGCGCATCTAGCGTGCTGGCAACCTCTGCCGCTTGCGGACTCAGCCACTCCTTGGCCTCCTCGAATGTGTACGGATGACTCTTGGTCATTCGCTTCGGCGGTGGCGGTATGGATTCTTGCAGCTTCTCTCCATATCCCAACAGGAATTTCGGCGGCGTCTCTGCCATCAGTTCACCTCGTCTCTACATTTGCTCAGCCCGGGAGGCAGCCCGTATGGTGTCTCTGCTTACTCCAGTGAGTTCCTGCACACGCCGCTGTGGCATGTGCTCAGCAAGCCGTAAGGCAGTTCTCTTTCGCATTGCACGTGGCACCTGAGCCATTCGGGAGCGTATGAGACCGAGCAGGCCCTCGTCCAAGGTCCGCTCATGCACGATTGTC
Source organism: uncultured bacterium (assembly GCA_964523735.1). Taxonomy (GTDB): domain Bacteria; phylum Armatimonadota; class UBA5829; order UBA5829; family UBA5829; genus CAZFYZ01. Next base: position 2,895 of record CAZFYZ010000207.1, read on the forward strand.
TCTCTCCGCACCTGCGTCAATAATCTTTCGATATCACTGAACGACAGACCCTCCAAAATTGCTCCTAGAGCCTCAGTCCAGTCCGAACTCGTCCTATCATCCGCCTCTAGGTAGAGTCGGACTGCTTGGGTCACCTGCTGATCGGTGGGCATAGGGAAGTCCACATGCATCTCAAACCGTCTCCATACGGCAGGATCCAGCAGACCAGGATGGTTGGTCGCTGCCAGCAAGAGGCCGCCAGCCGGCCAGTCGTCAATCTCCTGCAGCAGTACCGTAACCAGCCTTTTCAACTCTCCTATCTCTACCACGTCATCGCGCCTCTTAGCTATTGCATCAAACTCGTCCAGCAGAAGAACACACTCGAAGCCCTTGGCATAGTCCAGAACGTATCGGACATTGGTGCCAGTTCTGCCAAGAAAACTGCTAATGACAGCCGACAGATCCAGAGTAAGCAAGGGCCGTTGCAGTCGATGCGCGAGCCATCTAGCGGCCAGGGATTTGCCGACGCCAGGTTCTCCCGTGAAGAGAGCCGTGCGAGTGGGAGCCAGTCCAGCGGCATAGAGATCATGTTCTTTAGCCCGCTCCTCCACTATCTGTGTTAGCCTCGCCTCTACCTCCTGCGTCCAGATGGGATCCACTCCGGCATCAGGGTTCGCATCTAGCCGCACGAGTTGTAGTCGCGAGTCCTGATCTACCGGCACCGTCGCAACGGCGGCTTCCCTTACCGGCACCGTGGGTGTAGGTGATTCGCGCAACAGCTCCGCAAGTTGCTGAGCCAGCGCAGGCGCGGCTGATCGGTACTTTCTAGACAACCGTTGGATCAGCATCTGAACATCTTGCCTGCGCCCCGTCAGTGCAAGCCGAGCCAGATGGACTACATCAGTAGTGGTTTCGCCATAGTCTTCCATGTGACACCATCATTCCCCGAGATCAATATGATGACATCATACCATGTGCTGGCCTAGTCATGCAATAGCTTGTCGCAATTAGTCCAGTCTTTTTTCTTGTGTTTCTACGCTTCCGCACAAGCCCCCGCAGCTACGCGTTCTATGCTTCTATGCTTCGGCACAAACCCAGGGAACTATTCTATGCTTCCGCACGAGCCCAGGGAGTTATGCGTCGGAGGGCAGTCTGCACCGACGCTAGCTCCCGGCCTCTGCCACCACGC
>CAZFYZ010000208.1:0-4051 GCA_964523735.1 uncultured bacterium
GCCCGCCTTGCCCCTCGCAACCAGCCACCTCGGGCTCTCCGGCACAAAGAACAGCGCCACCAGGAAGAGAATGCATGGGATTGCCTCCGAGGCGAACATCCACCGCCAACCGATAGTCTCATTCCATGCCTGATCCCCGGTGAGCGCGATGAAGTAGTTCACGAAGTATACAACCAGCATTCCGAAGATGATCGCAAACTGGTTGAGCGAGACCATTCGCCCACGGATCTTCGCCGGGCTGATCTCCGCGATGTAGAGGGGTGAGATCATCGACGCCATCCCCACGCCCACGCCGCCGATTATCCGGTAGATCACGAACTCAACGAGGCTGCGGGCGATGCCCGAACCGATCGCACTGATCAGGAAAAGCACTGCTGCAACAAGCAGGGCGCGCCTTCGTCCGAGCCTGTCGCTGAACCATCCCGCGATCGCTGCTCCCACCACGCATCCCACCAGCGCGCTCGATGCTGCCCAGCCCTTCTCGGCCGCATTCAGGTCGAAGTGCGACTGCAGAAACCCTATCCCGCCCGAGATAACCGCCGTGTCGTAACCAAACAGCAGCCCGCCAAGCGCCGCCACAAGGCACACCGCAAGCAGGAAGATCATACTGCCTGACTTCTCAGTCTTCGATCCCATAGTCATGTCCTCACTACTCCACCGGCCGGTTGACGTGCCAACCGGACACACGAGAAAGACCCCCGGGTATGTATCTTGGCGCGTGCTTTTGGCACACGTCCAAGGTCGTCCTTACGGGGCTGGTGGATTCCTACTACTGCGTTTCTGCGGGGCCGCTGCGCGTTCCTTCCCCGATGAACTTGCGGAACGTCGCGAGATTACCGGCTGGGCGTCCGCACGCGCGTGTCCATTCGGGGCGATTTCTGGTGCTATCTACAGATTCGTACCATAATAATGTGGCGTCCGTCTGCCGAAAATCTGTACTGGACCGCGCTGATCCCTGCATCTGGCGCGGGATCAATGTCACGGCCCCGTGTAGTCTGGGGGAGATTGAGTTGCCGCTTCGGAAAGAGTGCGTAGACGGCGCAGGTCGCGAATCGCATTCTTCAGGTCCAAGTCGAGCGTTCGCGAACAGTATTCGCTGCCGTCTTGCCGTCTGGAGCATCGTAGCCTTGGCTGGCGCGATAGCTGTCAGGTTGGTGCCACTCCTCGACCCCACGGTCCACCAAGCCATCCTTGCTTTCTGCAATGCTTTATGTGCATGTGCCGCCCTTGGCGGAGGGCTCTACTACTTCACCTCGTTCATTGTCTCGCACAGGGTCCGCGATCTCCTCGAATCGACTGCATTCGTCACCATAGGCAGTGGGGCAATTCTCCAAGTCGCAGTCGATGCGGCTGCCTCTCAGTCGCAGCCTGATGATCGTCTTCTGTGCGTTGCTCTGCTGTGCGGTTCAGCCGCGTTCTGTGGCGCGGCATTTGCGAAGAGCGGCTGGCGCCCCTCAACCAGAGCGGGGAACTGGCTTCTGCTTACGTTATCAGGCGTGTTCGTGTGCGCCTTCCCGTTGGCAGCTTCACCCTATGCCTATGAGATAGCCTTGTTCGGCACTGGCTCAGCCTACACAGCGGCCGGACTCGTCTGCCCGTTGGCAGCGGGATTTCTGCTGCTTGCGTTCGCGGGCTATGTCATGCGCTTCCGGCAGAACAGCAATCGGCGCTGCCCGGCGGACTGCTACCTGCTAATGCCTCTTGCAATGGCTGCGCTCTCGCGCACCTTCTCCACGCAGCCGACGGATTGGTGGGCAGAGTACTCACACGTCGCGTTCATTGGAGCCTGGGTGGTCTTCGTTGCCGCGATCTCGATCGAGCAGGCTCTGATGGCGAGGGAATCATCCGAACGCCTGAGCGAGCTGGAGACCCTGCAGGCCATCTCCTGGTCTCTTGTGGGCGCCCGAACATCGGGTGAGCTATTCCAGCGGCTGGCGGATGTACTTCGTGAGCGTTTTGAGGCTGAGATTACGATGGTGCATCTGCTGACGGAATCCGGCGATGCGCTGGAGGTCGTGGCGGTCTCCGGTGCGGAGGAGGCCGCTGATCGCCTGCACGAACTGCACCGGTTGGATGGCCCCGATTTCCGTCGCGGATTCCACACGGGCCATACCGCCCGCGCTTTCGGAACCAACACTATGCAGAAAGCGATCGATGTAGAGATAGACGTGGAACTCGTTCCGTGGCGCGTGCTTGCCCGGGGGAACGGCTGCGCGCTGTCCGTGCCTCTCGCCGGGAGCGAGGGCGCCTTTGGAGTCGTCGGGTTCTACTTCCCCAACAGCGCTTCCCTGAGCGAGCAGCGCGTCAAGGCTGTGCAGGCAACTGTAGTCGCAGCAAGTCCTACACTTGCGGTGGCCAGATCACAGACTGCTGTTGCTGTTGAGGATCTTGGTTTCGATCTAGCCGCATAGCAAAAGCAGGAGGCGTTGGTCACGCCTCCCGCTTACACTACTCTTTGATGCCCCCGATTGTGGCTACTCAGCGCTTTCCGCTGGCGTCGCTGCACTGGCTTCTGCAGCCGCGGTCTCAGCCGGAGCCTCGCCCTCTTCGGCCGTCTCGCGGCTTACATGAGGAGGCACACAGGTGCAAATGAGTGTCTCGGGGTCAGAAGTGAACTCCACTCCCTCGATTGCGGGGATGTCCGCGATGCGGATGTGGTGACCGATCCTCAAGTCGGTGAGGTCGATTTCGATCTTGTTCGGGATCTCTGCCGGCAGACAGCGTACATCAACAGTGTTCGCCACCTGCTCGATGATTCCGCCTTCTTTCGCTCCCGCGGGCTCGCCGATCAGCTCCACAGGCACGCTGACGTTCATCTTTTCCTTCATCGACACCCGCTGGAACTGGATGTCAACAACCCTGCGGGTCAGGGGGTTCTTGTGGAACTCCTTGATGATGATTATCCCGTCGCTCTTCTTGGGCCCGCCGTGGATCTTGACGTCTATCAGTGACATCATCCCGCTATCGGAGGCCTTGATCTTCTCGACCAGGTCCTTGAGGTTGACCTCGATCGACACCGAGTCAGCGTCATGTCCGAAGATGCTGCCGGTTACATATCCGTCCCGCCGGATGGCCTTCATGTGGCTCTTGCTCATGTCCGAGCGGAAGTTTGCGTCTAGCTTAAGATTCGCCATTATGCGCGTTTCCTCCAATTGTACACCGTGCCATTTTACCGGAAACTGGCTCGCTCGTCAATAGAGGTTCCGCGCGGCCGCTAGATGTAGGTCTTGTAGACGTCGTCGTTCTCTCGTACGTGATCGTGAACCTTGATCCCCACGTTCTGACCCTCCAGGGCCTCGATGATCGGGTGGTGCTCAAGCTCCATTGAGTCCACTGTCTCCTCGATGTCTGTCGTGTGCCCGAGGATGTGCAGCTTGTCGCCCATGTGGAGCTTTCCGTGGTCTACCCGTACAGCCGCAACGCCGAGTTTGTTGAAATAGTGGGTTACTCTGCCAATTTTCTCTTCCATCTTCCTCACCTCGCGAGGGCTCTTTACATGAGGTATTTACCCGCCGGTCCAACGGCGGAAAACGTGAGCAGGATCGGTTGACCGCCTGACGATCGGGAACTATCATGTGTGCAAGCGGCGCACACAAGTCGCCGGGAGGAAACTATGACACTTCGTTGTAGCACGTGGTTACTGGTTGCTATTCTTGCAGGGGTCATTGTGCCCGTTGTTGCCGAGGAGGCGCCCGTGCCTCCGGCCGAAAAGGTCGCGATAAAGACGAACGCGCAGCCCCGCGAAGTCCGAGGCTACAGCGTCAAAGCGACCCTCAAGGGCAAAGCTATCCCCTCAGGGTCTACCGAGGCGATCGACCTGGATACCACAACCACACTCAATATCAGGCACCAGTATGAGCGCCGCGGCGCCGATGGCTTGCTGCCGCTCGAAATCACTCCTCTGGGTGGGGAGGCGGTTGTGAGGAACACGTCCGCTCAGCCAGGCGAGAACCCGGAGACCAAGATAGAGATCACCCCCGCTCTCTACCCCAAGCTCACAGTGCTTCTGGACAGAAGCTGGCGGATCACCGACATCTTTGGCATGTCAGCC
>CAZFYZ010000209.1:0-1085 GCA_964523735.1 uncultured bacterium
TCGAAATCAGGTTTACCCGCAAGGGTAACGGGAGTTCAAATCTCCCCCTCTCCGTTTTTTTCTCTCTTCTGTCTCAGGCCCCAAATTCTCGCGCTCACAGGCCTGCCCCTCTTTGAGAGGCTCCGCCGCAAAACCTTCCTCCAAAAGCAGTTGCCACGCCCCACGCGGTTCCAAATTAAGCCGCCGCGAACCTCCCTTTGTCGCTTGACAGAGCGGCAAGAAAGCACAAGGATTCGGGCAAGGAATATGCGGAAACGGGGTTTTACATTTCTTGAGGCGTTGGTGGTCATTGCCATTGTGGCTGCGCTCGTGGCGATTGTGCTTCCATGGATTTTTAATTATGTCGCGACTGCAAAGCGGCAAGCCGATCGGCGGACGCTGACCGTCCTCAATGACGCAATCACGCGCTACAAGTGCGAAGGCGGCAACGTGAGCGCCCTGACGGCGGGAATGGATTACACGAATTTGCTCACGCGGTTGCGCACGCCCGTTGACTGGTGCGGTTTTGACCATCAGTTCCTCACAAGCCAAGGCCAATATGACAAGGCCCAAACCGTCGCCTCAACCGGCACCGGAAGGACTTTTCGCCTCACGCAATACGATACGTATTCCGAAGAAATAGGCGGATCGTATAGCTTGGGAGGGGGCGCCGGAAGTAATCCGGATGCGGTGGTGGCGGTCGCAGGAGGGTACAGCCATAGCTTGTTCTTAAAAGCAGATGGCACTCTCTGGGCAGTGGGGGATAACGGCGACGGCCAGCTTGGCAATGGAACGACCACGGACCAAACCTCGCCCGTACAGGTGTCTAGCGGCGTAGCTTCCATCGCTGCAGGGGGCTATCACAGCCTGTTTCTAAAGGCAGATGGCAGCCTGTGGGCAATGGGAGTCAATACAGCCGGCCAACTTGGCGATGGGACCACGACCAACCGCTCGACTCCCGTGCAGGTAGCGACAGGCGTGGCTTCCGTTGCGGCGGGAACTAATCACTCTCTGTTTGTTAAGACCGATGGTACCCTCTACGCGATGGGGTACTACATCTATGGCCAACTTAGCTCATCAACTCCCGTGCAGGTCTCTAGCGGCGT
>CAZFYZ010000209.1:1095-1351 GCA_964523735.1 uncultured bacterium
CACCCTCTGGGCCATGGGCGACAACAGCTACGGCGAGCTTGGTGATGGAACGACCACAAGTCGAACCTCGCCTGTGCAGGTGGCTACTGGGGTGGCTTCCATCGCTGCTGGGACCTTTCACAGCCTGTTTGTCAAGACCGATGGCACCCTCTGGGCAACGGGACGCAACAGCTACGGCGAGCTTGGTGACGGAACGACCACAAGTCGAGCCTCGCCTGTGCACGTGGCTACTGGGGTGGCTGCTATATCGGCAGGG
>CAZFYZ010000209.1:1361-4040 GCA_964523735.1 uncultured bacterium
ACCGTATGGACATGGGGTTATAACAACTACGGCCAGCTTGGCGATGGAACGACCGCAAACCGGACCTCGCCCGTGCAGATTTCAACTGGAGTGGCAGCCTGCGCAGGGGGCGACTTTCATAGCCTGTTTGTGAAGACCGATGGCACACTTTGGGCCATGGGCGACAACTACTATGGCCAGCTGGGAGACGGCACGACGACGCAACGGGAAACGCCGGTGCAGATTACATTGGAATAAGCCGGAGTGCCGATAGGCAGTTTGTGCGCGTAAATGAACCAGTTGGCCACGTCTTCCCTGTTTGGCGGAGGTGCAGGCCCTGAGGCAGCCGGAGACGCAGCCAAACAGGGCGGGCGGCTTTAGCCGCCCGTGGGTTTCCCGCCGCCGCTTCGCTCGCTATCTTCCTCTTGGGACAACAACCCCACCACCCATTCCCTTGCCCATTTCCGCCCGGGAGCCCCTCCGAAAATATTTCGCTTCTTGGTGCTTGACACACAATAACTGCGCGCGTTATACCCTCCAGCATGAAAGCGAAACCCAAACGAATCACCACCGGAATCAGCCTCGACGCCGATGTCGCCGCCTACCTCGAAGAACTCGGCAAGCGCGAGGACCGCGACCGCAGTTGGCTTATTAACGCGATTGTCCGCGAGCACGCCGAGCGCTCCGCACAAGGAAAGACTATGCCCGCCCTCAAGGGCGCGCCAAGAGAATAACACCATGAACCCACCACGCTTTTTCATCTACGCGCGCAAGTCCACCGACGACGCCTCTCGACAAGTCCGCTCGATTGCCGATCAACTCGCCGAAGTGAAGGAACTCGCCGAGCGCGAACACCTCGAAATCGCGGACATCTTCATCGAACGCCAGACGGCGCGGAGTCCTGGTCGCCCCGTCTTCAATCAAATGCTCGAGCGCATCGAGCGCGGCGAGGCCAGCGGAATTCTCGCGTGGCATCCCGACCGGCTCGCACGAAATTCGCTCGACGGCGGACGCATCATCTATTTGGTGGACACCGGCAAAATCGCGGACTTGAAATTCCCGACCTTCCGTTTCGAGCCGACGGCGCAAGGCAAATTCATGCTGTCGGTCATGTTCAGCCAATCGAAATATTACGTGGACAACCTGAGCGAAAACATCCAGCGCGGCAAGCGGCAGAAAATCAAAAATGGCATCTGGCCGCAGTGGGCCCCGATGGGCTACCTCAACGACCGCGCGACGCGAACGATCATCCCCGACCCGAAAAAAGCACCGCTTGTCCGGAAGATGTTCGAGTGGTACGCGACCGGCGAAGAGACGCTCAAGGGCATCCGCGAAACCCTCGTGGGGCTGGGCCTTACGGGGCAACTCGGCCGACCCGTCGCAATCTCGAAGGTGCAAGACGCGCTCAAGAATCCGATCTACTACGGCATGATCCGCTTCAAGGGCGAGCTCTACGAAGGCAAGCACGAGCCGCTTATCTCGAAGGCTCTTTTCGACAAATGCCAAGAGGTCATGGCCGTGAAGTGCCACCCGAAAAAATCCGTCGTGGAAAAATATCCGTATCGCGGAATGATTCGGTGTGCCGAGTGCGGCGGCTTCATCACGACCGAAGAACAAAAGGGCCACCACTACTTGCGCTGCACCAAGAAGAAGGGCCCGTGCGCCCAACCCTACCTTCGCGAAGAGGAAATGACGAAGCAGATCGCCGAAGCCATTCGGCGATTTGCGATTCCCGACGATTGGGCGACGTGGCTCTTCGCTGAACTCGACCGCATGGCGGCAGCCGAAGCGGACGCCTCGAAGGAGATTGAACGTCGGTTGCGCAATGAACTCGCGGGATTCGACGGACGCCTGAACCGCCTCCTCATGGCCCACCTTGACCAAGCCGTGACGGCGGACGAATACCGAAAAGCGAAGAACGCGCTTATGCTTGAGCGACGAAAAGTGCAGGAGACACTGGAGGAAATCACACTCAAGCACTCGTCTTGGCTCGAACCGCTCCGACGATTCATAAAGGCTTCACACAACGCAACTTACATCGCCTCCGGCGGCGATGTCCTTGCACAGCGCAACTTCTTCCGAAAAATCGGCTCGAACCTTACTCTCCGTGACCGGCGGCTTAATTTCGAACCGCGTGGGGCGTGGCAACTGCTTTTGGAGGAAGGTTTTGCGGCGGAGCCAAATGGGTATCGCCACTCTAACCCCAAAAAAACGTGGCTGCAATCCCAAATCCACGAATCATTGACAGCTCGCAACCGCGCGGCTAGGCTCAAGGCCGATATGATCGAACGCTCATTTGTGATGCTCAAGCCCGATGCGGTCCGTCGCGGCCTTGCCGGGGAAATCATCCGCCGCTTTGAACGCGCCAGCCTTAAGCTCAAGGCAATTCGCTTGTGGAGCCCTCCGCCTATGGAAATTGTCGGCAAGCACTACCCTGACACCCCCGAAGTGCTCACGCGCCTCGGCAATATTTCCATCCGCAATTTCAACGAGCAAGGCCTCGACATTAAGGCGAAATTCGGGACCGACGATCCCGCAAGAGTCGGTACGCAAATCCGCAAATGGCTGTGCGAATTTCTGACAAAGGGCGAAGTCCTCGCGATGGTTTGGGAAGGCAACGACGCCGTTAAAAATATCCGTAAGCTTGTTGGCGTCACGGTTCCTTCGGAAGCCGCTCCGGGGACGATTCGGGGGGATTTC
>CAZFYZ010000210.1:0-448 GCA_964523735.1 uncultured bacterium
AACAACCCCGCGATTATCCTCGCGGACGAGCCTACAGGCAACCTCGACCTCAAGACGGGCAAAGAGATCATCGACCTCCTCCGCACCCTGAACGAAGAGCAGGGCGTCACAATCATTTCGGCTACACACGACCTCAAGATGCTCGACATCTCCGACCGCATCGTCTGGATTCGAGACGGCAACATCGAGCGCATCGAAGACCGAGCCGACGTCCAGCTCAAGGTCGGTGTGATGGATCACGAGGAAGAGTAGGGGTGCTGCTGTTAAGAAACGAGGTGTCGCGCAGGCTTTCGTGGCTGTTGCTATTCGAACCTGTTCGCCCCTCAGTTTGACCATCTCCTCCTGCCAATGATATAATAACCCTAGCGGCCTTCCACCGATGCGGCTCCCTCACGGCGGCCTTATCGGTGGAAAGGCAAACGACTTTCTTCACGCCCGCTTCGATACA
>CAZFYZ010000210.1:458-4020 GCA_964523735.1 uncultured bacterium
ATCGGTGGAAAGCACATGACAAACAAGTTTGGGGAATCGATCTTGGCAGGACGGATCGAGGAGATCCTCCCCCGAGTAGCGAAGCCCGCGAGATATATCGGCGGTGAGCTGAACTCAGTCCGCAAGCCGTCGGCAGAAGCAAGCATCAGGATTGCGCTTGCGTTTCCGGATGTATACGAAGTAGGCATGTCCAACCTCGGGTTGAGGATACTGTACCACATCCTCAATTCGATGAATGGCGTTGCAGCCGAACGTGTCTTCGCACCCGCCTCGGATATGGAAGCCGAGATGCGGGAGGCGGGTATACCTCTCTTCTCGCTGGAATCAGCGCTGCCCGTGAGGGAGTTCGATCTAATCGGATTCTCACTTGCGTACGAGCTGAGCTACACCACCGTCCTCAACATGCTCGATTTGGCCGGGATACCCCTCCGTGCGTCTGATCGGTCTGACAACGACCCGATCATCATCGCGGGAGGACACTGCGCCACCAACCCCGAACCGATGGCCGACTTCATCGACGCCTTCGTCATCGGCGACGGCGAAGAAGCCATCCAGGACATTGTTCGAGCGTATGAGGCCCACCTGCCCCCTCTCCCCTCGCAGGAAATAGCCGGGGTGAGGGCGCAAGCGGAAGAGCCCCCTGTCCCCTCGCGGGAGAGGGTTGGGGTGAGGGGGAAGATCCTCCAAGCCTTCGCTCAGATCCCGGGCGTCTACGTCCCATCGCTCGCTTCCGGGAACAAAGTGCGCGCCCGGCGGGTCAGCAACCTGGAAAACGCACCGTTCCCAGACAAGCTGATTGTGCCGAACACCGAGGCGGTCCATGACCGCGTCGCGCTCGAAATATTGAGAGGTTGCAGCAGAGGCTGCAGGTTCTGCCAGGCGGGAATGATCACGCGGCCGGTGCGCGAGCGATCTATGCAATCGCTCTGCCGACAAGCCGCCACGCTCCTTGACAATACGGGTTACGACGAAATCGCGCTGACTTCGCTCTCAAGTGCCGACCATAGTCAGATCACTGACCTCGTGCGCACGCTGATCGACACCCACGAGGCTGATAGGGTGGGGATATCCCTTCCCAGCCTGCGTGCCGATGCCGAGTGTGTTGCGCTCGCTGCGGAGATCCAGCGTGTTCGTAAGAGTGGGCTTACGTTAGCGCCTGAGGCTGGCACCCAGCGCCTGCGCGACGTCATCAACAAGAATGTAACCGAGGAAGACCTTCTCGAGGCGATAGACGCGGCGGTCCGGAACGGCTGGCGGCGAGTCAAGCTTTACTTCATGATTGGCCTCCCGAGCGAGACTGACGAGGACATCCGCGGCATCGCTGACCTGGTCTGGAAAGTCACGGGCATTGGTCGGCAGCACCATCAGCCGCTGCAGGTCACTCTGACAATCTCCCCGTTCGTCCCTAAGGCTCACACGCCGTTTCAGTGGCGAGCAATGGTCGATGCGGACGAACTGGAGAGGCGGATCGGCTTGCTCAGATCGAGCCTTCGTTCGAAGAACGTCTCGCTGAACTGGCACGATCCTGCCTGCAGCCGGGTCGAAGCCGCCCTTGCGCGAGGAGATAGGGCAGTGGGCGCTGCCATCGAACAGGCTTGGGAGCACGGAAGCAACCTGGAGCAGGACAACTTCGAGGCCCCTTGCTGGGATGAAGCATTCGCGTCCGCTGAGCTCGATATTGCCCACTACGCCAATCGTGAGATCCCGACCGACGAGCCCCTTCCCTGGGATCATATCGACACCGGTGTCACCAAGCAGTTCCTCCTCCGCGAGAACTCAAAGGCCGAGGAAGCCGCCACCACGCCCGACTGCCGATGGGCCCAGTGCACTGCCTGCGGTGTTGGGTGCGACACAGCAATGAGGAATGATGAACCAGGAATTATGAATGCCCTGGATGACGCCGCCGCAATTCATGATTCAGAACTCATAATTCATAATTCCGCGGTGCCTCAGCGCGTCCTGCTAACGTTCAGAAAGCTCCCTGCCGCGCGTTGGCTCGGGCACCTGGACATCATGCGCATCTTCGAGCGCGCGATCCGCGTCTCCAAGATCGATATCGCGTACTCGCAAGGCTTCAACCCCAGGCCGAAGATGTCCATCGCCTCCGCCCTCCCGCTTGGCGCAACCAGCGATGGAGAGCTCTTGACCCTCCACCTGAACAGTCAGGCCGATGCCAAAGAACTAGTCAAAAACATTAATAAAGGTCTACCGGAGGGCCTCAGGGTAGTCGGTGCAGAAACGCTGTCCGGCAACAGGAAAGCCGACGTGCCTCATGCCTCAGAATTCCTTGTGCAACTATCGCTGCCTGAGAGCGTCTCTATAGATGAAGTGAACCAGGCTATCGTGTCTCTAATGAATGAGGAGCACATTGAGCACATACGTGAGTCCGGTGGAAAGCGCAAGCCAATCGACCTCCGCCGGGGCATTGGATCACTTTCATTGCAGGTAGACTCGGGCGGCGCCCCGAATCTATTGATGACCCTTCCTCATCTGGACTTCACCGTGAAGCCATCCGAGGTTGTCGAAACCCTAACTCGTTCTATCCCAGGTCTAGCCTCGCGGTCGATTCATCGCACGAGGCTCCTGGTCAACTCATAACTCATAACTCACAACTCAAAACTCAAAACTGGACAAGAGAGGAGGTGGCAAAGTATGTCCAAGGAAATTATTGTAAACGTGGACAGCCGCGAGACCCGCGTGGCCGTAATCGAGGCCGGGAAGCTTGTCGAAATGCTCGTCGAGCGCGAGGAGCGGGTCGTTGGAAGCATATACAAGTGCAAGGTCGCTAACGTTCTGTCGGGGATGGATGCGGCATTTGTGGACATCGGTCTGGACCGCAACGCGTTTCTTTACGTTGCCGATGTTCTGCCCGAAATGGACGATGAGTTCCCCGCCGCCCGCAAAGAAGGTGGCAGATATCTCAAGATCAAGGACGTTCTCAAGCCCGGGCAGGAAGTGCTCGTGCAGGTCGTCAAGGGCCCGAGAGGCACCAAGGGCGCGCGCGTTTCTACACGCATCTCGCTCCCCGGACGCTATCTAGTCCTGATGCCGGAATCCGACAATGTAGGGATCTCTCGCAAGATCGAAAGCGAAGGCGAGAGGGACCGGCTCCGCAAAATCGGCGACGTTGCCCGCCCGTTAGGCTTTGGGATGATCATTCGAACCGAGGCTGAGGGCCGCAGCGAGGCCGAACTGCGCAAGGATCTGGAGTTCCTACTCCGAATGTGGAGCCAGATCCAGGAAAAGGCTGCCAAGGTTCACGCGCCCGGGCTGGTGCATCAGGACTTGAGCCTGATCTACAAGACCATCCGCGACGCGTTCGGCTCGGATGTCAACAAGATGATCATTGACTCGCCGGTCGACTTTGAGAAGGCGGTCGAGCTTGTCGACCTGATCACCCCGAAGATGCGCCCAAAGTTGCAGCTCTACGATGACCCAGAGCCCATCTTCGAGAGATTCGCGGTTGAACACGAGATCGAGCAACTGCTGCGCCGCAAGGTGTGGCTTAAGTCCGGCGGCCATCTGACATTCGACACGACCGAGGCGCTGACCACGATTGACG
>CAZFYZ010000211.1:0-3998 GCA_964523735.1 uncultured bacterium
CCTGCCACATTATGACCGTCGAGGACCCGGTCGAGTTCCTGCACGAGGACAATATGGCCCTCATCAACCAGCGCGAACTGGACACGGACACGTTGTCATTCTCCAATGCGCTCAAGTTCGTCTTGAGGCAGGACCCGGACGTGATCCTGGTCGGCGAAATGCGCGACCTGGACACAATTCACCTCGCTATCACTGCGGCTGAAACGGGCCACCTCGTGTTCGGAACGCTGCACACGCCTGACGCCGTGCAGACCATCGACCGCGTCATCGACGTATTCCCGATGCATCAGCAGCAGCAGGTCCGAATGCAGTTAGCAGTCAATCTGATAGGGGTCATCTCGCAGACACTCCTGAAGCGCAAAGACGGGCAGGGCAGGGTCGCCGCGTACGAGACCTTGGTGGCGATCTCCTCGATCCGCAATCTGATCCGCGAAGCCAAGACGTTCCAGATCGGCTCAATGATCCAGACTGGCTCGAAACAGGGCATGCTCACCCTCGACCAGTATCTCGCGATGCTCGTCAAGAAAGACATTATTGACCGAAGCGAGGCCGAGATGAAGTGCCAGAACATCCGCGAGTTCCAAGCCCTGCTCGAGGAGAACTCCGCCGTTCCTGCGTAATAGACTCGTGCGGGCCGATAACACTGCCTTACTGTAGGGGCGGCAGGACTTGGGATCACCAGGCTTTGCATCGTTAACCGACGCTTTCGTAGCCCCAATCCTTCGCCCGCAACGCCGCGCAGGAATCGGCAACCTCTGCAGCTAATAAACCCCCGGGGGATGATGCGGGCGCGGGTCCTTCTACGTCCTCACGAGTCCCACCCCCAACTTCCAAAACGGGAGATACGTTCATGACAGCAAGCGTGCGTTTTCGCCTTAGTGCAATGATGTTTCTGCAATACGCCATCTGGGGCGCGTGGGCCTCAGTTTTGGGCGCCTATCTCGGAGTTCCCCCCGAGGGCGGTAACTCGAGCTTCTATCTCAGCTTTCAGCCGTATATGGTGGGTATCATCTTCTCGATCCTTCCGCTAGCCACCATCCTCTCGCCGTTCATCTTCGGCCAGATCGCCGACCGTATGCTGTCGACGCAGTATCTTCTGGCACTGTGCCACATAGGCAGTGGCATTGCGCTCTTCTTCATGGCCGGCCAGCGCGACTACACGCCGTTCATGTGGCTGATGCTTGTCTACTCGCTCCTGTATGCCCCGACGCTGGCTCTCACGAACTCGCTCGCGTTTGCGAATATGAAGGATTCGGAGCGGGAATTCGGCTTCATCAGGGTCTTCGGCACCCTCGGGTGGATAGCTGCCGGATTGTTGCTGACTGCGTGGCGGAGTTGGCTTCCACAGGTGCCAGGCGACCTGCTGTACCTTGCCGGAGGCTTCGCGATCCTGCTTGGGATCTTCAGTCTGGCCTTGCCGAACACTCCTCCGAAGCGAGAGGGCGCAAACCCATTGGCCTTCCTTGAAGCCCTGAAGCTCTTCAAGAACCGGAACTTCACTGTCTTCATGATCATCTCTCTGGTTGTGGGCACGGAATTGGAGTTCTACTACATCCTCACCAGCCCGTTTATGGAGAGCATCGGCTTCAAGAGCGCCAGTGTGCCGGCGATCATGACGATCGCTCAGGCTGCTGAACTGCTCGTAATGGCAGTGCTTCTACCTATTATGCTGCCAAAGCATGGTGCGCGAAAGCTCCTGGCTATAGGTGTCATCGCCTGGCCGATCCGATACGCCATCTTTGCGCTGCTGCCCATCCCGTGGCTCGTGGCATCGTCCCTCGCACTGCATGGGTTCTGCTACGTCTTCTTCTTCGTTGTAGGCTTCATCTACGTGGACAGCGTGGCTCCGAAAGACATCAGAGCTTCCGCTCAGGCGCTGGTCGCTATCATCGTGTTGGGGTTCGGACGTTTCTTCGGCAGCAGATTCGCCGGCTGGATTCAGCAGTACTACACGACGGACACACAGACGAACTGGACTGCGGTGTTCCTGGTGCCGTGTCTGCTCACGGTAGCGTGCGCCATTGCGTTCGTCTTGTTCTTCCGTGAGGAGAAAGCGCAGCCGGACGTTTCTGCAGCCGCTCAATAAGGAACCTTTGGCCCAAAGCCGGAGTCTGACAACCGGGCAGGTGGAGAGGCGTGAGCGATGAACGGTGACGAGACGCAGGAGTCTCTGGAGTCTATGTCTCAGAGTCTGCGCGAGGACGTCACACGGTTCTCGGCTGAAGAGCCGGACGAGCCTGTTCGCCGAAGTACCTTCGGCAGATTTGGCCGCCTGTTGGTGTGGCGGCGCGAGATGGGCTGCGAGGAGTTCAGCAGGCTAGTCTCCAGGGCTGTCCGGGGGAAACTGCCGTGGCTGCGGAGGCGCGGTTTCTGGGAGCATTCCTGCTCCTGCGATACTTGCATGCGCGACTATCAGCGGGCTGAATCCGTGTGGGAGGAGCAGCAAGCCCTCGCTGGTAGATATCCTCTGGACGAACGGCCCGTGGCGCGCATTGCCAGCATTGTCCTCACCCGGGCCATCGAGGCTGGTGCGCGAGCGATCAAGATCGAGCCCTCGGACAAAGGCCTCAGTGTCGTGATGCAAACAGACACTGGGTCGGAGCAGTTGATGCCGCTGCCGCGCTACATCAGCATCGCCCTGATCGCACGCTTCAAGGCTATGGCAAATATGGATCTCACAAAGTGGGACGTCCCTCAGGAGGGCATCCTGCCGATCACACACGGCGGCAAAGACTACCGCCTTGCCATCGCGATCCAGCCCTGAAGATCGGTACACGACGACCGCAGGCCCACTCTACGCCGGATGTGGGACGACTAGCCGAAGTACCGTACGCGGGACTTGCGATACTCCTTGACAGATCGCAGCACGAGGTAATCCTCGGTAGCTGCGGCTCTGGATAGGCTCGCTACTATGCCACCGAGTTCCTCTTCGCTCCGCGCGTGGACCATGGTATAGACGTTGTAGGGCCAGTCTGGCGAGGTTGGGCGTTCGTAGCAATGGCTGACGGATGGGCTCGCGGCCAGCGCTTCGCCAACTTCCTGCACTCTCTCCGGCGGAATCCTCCAGCACACCATCGCGTTGGCTGTGTAACCAGCGCGGGTGTGACGCAGGACCGCCGCATAGCGGCGCATGATGCCCCGGTCCCGGAGGGAGATCGCGCGGTCTATCAGTTCCTGCTCGGCCATACCGGCGTCCGCAGCGAGGTCAGCAAAGGGGTTCTCAGTCAGCGGCAGGTCGGTTTGCAGAGCCCTGATCGCTGCCCGCTCACCGTCGGTCAGCTCTGCTGGCGCCGCAGGTTGACGCTGTGGAGTCTCGCCCGGTCGGCCTCCGGCCATCGGCAGAAAGACTCCGATCTTGAACGTGCTGAGGGCCGGCAGCGCAAGCCGCGCTTCCACGCCCTCCATCTCGGCCAACTGGGCAACTTCGGCCTCAAGATCGGCCTCCGGCGGCACCGTGAGTGTGAACCACAGGTTGTAGGCATTGTCTCGCGCATAGCAGTGGCTGACACCGGAGTGCTTCGCGACCGCCTGCCCGGCATCATCCAGCCGCTCTTCCTGTACCCTGAACGCCACGAGCGCTGACTGGTAACCAAGCGCTGAGGATTGGAAGATGGCGCTTATCTCGCGGACGATCCCATCAGACTTCAGTCGCGCCACGCGGCCGATCACGTCCTGAGGCGTCGTACCAACGCCCTCCGCAATCGCCTCATACGGTCTCTGCACGAGGGGGAAGCCGGCCTGGATCAGGTCAAGGATTCTGGAGTCGAGCTCGTCGATGGTGGCCATGGCCTCATGATAGCATAGCCTCACGAAGAGCTCCCGGCGAAATCTTTCCCAATAGCAGTGGGAATTGCCGCATAGCCTGTATAATAAGCTCGAAGGAAACCGTTTCGGCACGCTTCCTGCGTCCGAGCAATACCAAAAGGTGAGGCCGTTGCGATAGGTTGTAGCGGGCGTCTCTGACGCCCCCGGGAGGCGTCGGAGACGCCTGCTACAAC
>CAZFYZ010000212.1:0-3992 GCA_964523735.1 uncultured bacterium
TGCTGACGACTTCGGATGGTGCTCCGAAGTCAACGCCGCAGTCGCACGGGCACACCGGGAGGGGATACTCACCGGCGCCAGCTTGATGGTCGGCGAGAGTGCAACACACGAGGCAGTCGAGATCGCAAGATCGCTGCCTGAGCTTGCTGTGGGTTTGCATCTTGTGTGCGATGGCGGTGGCGATCCGGCTCGTGCCGCGCTTTGGTGCTGCATCAGCCCACACGCGAGGGAAATGGCTGTAATGGGGATCGAGGAGCAGTTCGAGCGATTCGCCGCTACCGGGCTGACGCTCTCGCACGTGGACGGTCATAGGCACCTCCATGCGCTTGGGGCGCTCATGCCGGCGGTCGTCGAGCTTGCGCTGAGATACGGCGCAAGGGGAGTACGAATCCCCAACGACCCGGTCTGGCCCAACATCCGCAAGGATCGGTCCCGGCCGGGTTATGCTATCCTGAGCGCCCTGGGACAGGCCTACTTCTCTCGAGTTGCGCGTAGGCACCTGCACGGGACCAGCCTGGCTGCCTGCGATTTGTCGATAGGCTGGTTCGCGAGCGGCCGGATGCGTGAGAACTACGTGATCGAGATGCTGCGGGAAATTCGCGGGGGCGTTGTTGAGGTCTACTTTCATCCGTGCGAGGCGGCCCAACCCCTCCCCAACCCTCCCCTAAAGCGGGAGGGGGCAGGCGAACGTTTCGCGGAGGGGGAGCAACCCCTTCCCAACCCTTCTCCAAGGCAGGAGGGGGTAGGCGGACGTATTGATCCGCTGGGCCCCAACCCAGACGACCTCCGAACCCTTGTCAGCCCGACCTTGAGGCAGTTCATCTTCCAGAACGACTTCACGTTGACCACCTACTCGCGAATCAGGGGCCTCAGCGCGGAGGCTGTTCGTGAGCACGCTTAGCCTCATCCTACTGGTAATGACCGTTGTGGGAAGCCTTTATTACGTACTGTCCGCCGTCGCTCTGATAGCGCATTTCCGCTCGCCAATCACCAACTCTCAACTCCTGGCTTCCGTAAGCGTGCTCAAGCCTATCTGCGGCATTGATGCGAAGGCAGGGGAGAATATGCGCAGCTATCTTCGGCAGGACTATCCAAACCACGAGGTCATTTTTGGGGTGCTGGATAGCGAAGACCCCGCCGTTCGCGTGATTGGTGAGACAGAGGGCGCGGAGCTTGTCGTCGGCAGCAGGATCAACGGGACGAACAACAAAGTGCGGATCCTGCACAGCCTGACACAGCGATCAAGCGGCGAACTGCTGGTGATCGCTGACGCCGACACTCGCGTCGAACCAGACTTCCTGTCACGCGTCGTGGCGCCGTTCAGCGACCCTCGGGTTGGTGTTGTCACCTGTCTCTACAGAGGCGTCGAAGCGACTGGCCCGGCCTCGGTGCTGGAAAGCCTGCATATGACTTGCGTGTTTGCTCCAGGGGTCGCCTGCGCGAAGCAGTTGGGTGGGATCGACTTCGGCCTGGGCGCCGCGATCGCCATCCCCCGAAGTGTGCTGGGGGAGATAGGTGGTTTCGAGGCGATAGCTGACTATCTGGCGGATGATTTCCAGCTCGGCAGACGGGCCGCTCTTGCGGGCTACCGAGTGGTGCTGTCGGACTACGTCGTGGAAATCGTGCTTGGGCGGCAATCGCTTGGCAACGTGCTGGCGCGGGAACTGAGGTGGTCACGGACAACGAGAGTATCACGCCCAGTGGGCCACTTTGGGCTCGTCGCCACGTTCGGTTTCGCCTACTCACTGGCGTTCCTGCTCTCGACAGGATTCTCAGCCTTGGGCTGGATCGTGCTCAGCGGGGTCCTCACCGTGAGAACTGCATCGGCTTGGGCCGGCAGCAAGGCCATGGGCGCGAAGGACTATGCATTCGGCCTCTGTCTTCTGCCTCTTCGCGATCTCCTCTCATTCGGTGTCTGGATCGCCGGATACTTGGCACATAGCGTGAAGTGGCGGGGCCGGCGGATGCGCTTGCTGAGAGATGGTCGGATGAGTCCAATAGCGTAGTGGAGTGGATTCCCGCGAGACTGGACGGCGCTTCTATGGAAAAAGCCACTTGACAATTAGCGGTCTGCCGTACACAATACGAGTGAGGTTGTTTCCTTCGCCATCACGTTGGAGAGGTTCATACATGTCTAGATTCCCCCTCGCGCTTTCCGCGCTAATGCTCGCCTGCCTGTTGTGCGGGACGGCCCACGCGCAGGTCCCTACTGCTATCAGCTATCAAGGCCGGCTGAGCGATCTGACGGGTATCCCCGTCGCTGACGGCACATATCAGATGCGGTTTCGCATTTATAGCACCCAGAGTGGGGGCAGCCTGTTGTGGGATTCGAGCACCATGTCGGTAGACGTGGAGGCAGGGGTGTTCACTGCCCAGCTGCAGCCCATCACTGCCTCGAGTCTGACAAGCACCACCGCCTGGATCGAACCGACTGTTGGCGAATCCATACTGCCCAGAACGAGGCTTGTATCCGTGCCCTATGCTCTGCGAGCGGGGGACTTGGTCCTGCCTTTCACCGGGACTGTCACGAACGCCAGCCCGGCGATTCACGTTACCAATACCGCCAGCGAGGCCGTGCGAGGCGTCTCTGGCGCCACTGCAAGCACAATGAGCGCCGTGGTCGGCCGGATGATTTCAACGTCGCCCGGCAGCTACTCAGCGGGCGTGCGAGGCATCAGCGATGGCACGGGCAGCACGGGAATCGGGGTCTACGGCTCGCACGCCGGCAATGGCTGGGGTGTGTATGGCGTAAGCCCCGGTGGTGTCGGCGTTTACGGCAACAGCACCTCAGGCAGTGGCGGTTACTTCGTTGCCAGCGGGAGCAGCCCAGCCTTGTACGCAGTCAACAACAGCACTGGCCAGGGAATCTACGCCGCTGGACCGGTGGCTGGCGATTTCGCGGGTCTGCTCAGGGCGACCGCATTCAGGATGACCGCCTCGCCTGTCGCCGGGTACGTGCTAACGTCAGATGCCAGCGGAAACGCCACCTGGCAGCCGGCAGCAACTGGTGGATGGGGACTTACTGGCAACGCCGGCACCTCTCCCACAACCAACTTCATCGGCACGACAGACAACCAGCCGGTAGCTATCCGCTCCAACAACACGCGGGGCTTTCAGGTCGGCTATGCCGGGCGCACCGACACCACGTACAACTACTACAGCATGAACGTCCTCGGGGGCTATCAGACCAATGCCATCACCGACGGTGCGATAGGGGCCACTGTCGGAGGAGGAGGCATGCGCACCTCCTCCAAGAGCACTGGGGCGTCCGTGGACTACAACAACAAAGTGACAGACGACTTTGGCACCGTCGCGGGAGGCTACATGAACCAGGCGGGCGATTCCGCCGGTACCGTAAGTGACAGACAGTATGCCACCGTCGGCGGTGGAAATGGCAACTTGGCGAGCGGGATAGCTTCGACCGTTCCTGGCGGATATCAGAACACTGCTGCCGGCGGCTACTCCTTGGCCGCTGGAATGATGGCGAAGGCGAACCACCAGGGATCCTTCGTCTGGTCGGACTCGACCGGGAGCAGCTTCTCCTCCACTGGAGTCAATCAGTTCCTGATCCGAGCAAGCGGCGGAGTCGGCATCGGCACCAATAGCCCGGCAGGCGGACTGGAGATCAGCACAGGCTTGTTCAATGGGCTTCGGGTCACGACAACAGCGAGCAACGGCAATGGCGTCTACTCCACTTCCAACAACGGCACGAGTGCCTATGGTGTCTATGGGTCCAGCAATGATGGACGGGGTGTCGTTGGCGGTTCGGTATCCGGCTACGGCGTCTACGGCGTCAGCGGCAGTGGGGTGGGAATCTACGGCAGCAGCAGCAGCCACATTGGTGTGTATGGCAACAGCACGAGCAACGCGGGAATCGTAGGGGCTAGTTCGACGGGCTTTGGTGTCTACGCCAGCAGCAGCAGCAATCACGCCTTTCAGGGGCAGAGCACCAGCGGGTTCGGGCTCTACGCGATAAGCACCAACAATGTAGC
>CAZFYZ010000213.1:0-3956 GCA_964523735.1 uncultured bacterium
GCTTCTCGCACCAGGACCCCGGCTTCATCGATCATGTGGTCAACAAGAAGGCGGACGTGATCCGCGTTTACCTCCCGCCCGACGCCAACACTTTGCTCTCGGTGATGGACCATTGCCTCAAGAGCCGCGACTACGTGAACGTGATCGTCGCCGGCAAGCAGCCTCAGGCGCAATGGCTGGACATGGATTCCGCGATAAAGCACTGCACGGCAGGCATCGGCATCTGGGGATGGGCTTCCAACGACCAGGGCTTCGAGCCTGATGTAGTGATGGCCTGCTGCGGCGACGTGCCGACGATGGAGACTCTGGCGGCCGTGGACATTCTCCGCCAGCAGATCCCCGACCTCAAGGTCCGCGTGGTGAATGTGGTGGACCTGATGACCCTGCAGCCGCAGGAGGAGCACCCCCACGGGCTCTCCAACAAAGACTTCGACAGCCTGTTCACAACGGACAAGCCGATTATCTTCGCCTACCACGGCTACCCGTGGCTGATCCACCGCCTGACCTACAGGCGCACCAACCACAAGAACCTCCACGTCAGGGGCTACAAGGAGGAGGGCACGACCACCACGCCGTTCGATATGGCGGTCCTGAACGACATAGACCGCTTCGACCTCGTCGCCGATGTGATAGACCGCGTGCCCAAGCTCGGCTACCTGGCGGCCTACGCCAAGCAGGCTGTCCGCGACCGGCTGATCGAGCACAAGCAGTACATAGACCGCTGGGGAGAGGATATGCCGGAGATCCGCGACTGGAAGTGGCCATATTGACGGGGAACCGTCCCGTCGGTATACTTCAGCCTCAAGGCCTTACGAACTCGGCACAACGCCCCTGAAGTCGATCGCAAGGGAGGTCACGCAATACAGATGAGAAGCTCAATCGCCTTGCTCTGGCTGCTGATCGCAGCGGTTCCTGTGCCAGCGGTGGGCCAACACGATATGCATGATATGCATGAGGCACCGGCTCACGATGAGTCTCTGCAGCAAGCGCACCAGATGACGCCGACGCCGGCAGCACAGATGATGATGGCTAATCCGATCGGGCTGCCTGCTTCTCGCTTTGGTTCAGGAACAGCCTGGCTTCCGGACAGCACGCCGATGTATGGTCTTACGAGCATGTCAGGGGCGTGGCATATGATGTACCACGGCAGAGCGACCGTCGCTTACGACGATCAGAACGGCCCCCGCGGTGATCAGAAGATGGTGGGGCTGAACTGGGCGATGGCCATGGCACAGAGGAATCTGGGGCAGAGAAACCAGCTTCGCCTCTCCGCCATGCTGTCGCTCGAGCCTGAGACTGTCGGGGGCGAGGGCTATCCTCTGCTCTTCCAGACGGGGGAGACCTGGAACGGCCAGCCCCTTGTGAATCGGCAGCACCCGCACAACTTCGTCTCAGAGCTTTCCGCAAAGTACACCCGTGCTGTCACTGCCAAGTCAGCCTACTTCGTCTACGCGGCTCCCGTGGGAGAGCCCGCGCTCGGGCCCGTCTCGTATATGCATCGGGCTTTCGGACTGGACGATCCGGTCGCGCCCCTGGGGCACCATTGGCAGGACGCAACGCACATCGCCTACGGAGTAGTGACTGTGGGCTATCAACGCCGCTCCTGGCAACTGGAGGGATCGACTTTCAACGGGCGGGAGCCGGGGGAAAACAGATACGAGATTGTCGGGCCCGAGTTCGATTCGTTCAGCACCAGGCTCTCCTATAACCCCTCCGCGAATTGGGCACTACAGGGGTCATACGCGTTCCTCAAGAGCCCGGAGGCCATTCACCCGGACGAAGACACACATCGAGCCTCTGCATCCGCGACCTACAACCGCAGCCTTGGGCCGAGCCGTAACTTGGAATCGACTTTCGTGTGGGGCAGGAATGTCATCAACGGGAACACACTCGACAGCTTCCTTATCGAGGCACAGCTCAAGAAAGACGGCGGCTGGACGCCCTACGCTCGCTATGAATGGGTGCAGAAGAATGCTGAGGAACTAGTCTTGGCAGACACTTTCGCGCCCGACAAGGCCTTTGATCTGCAGCAGATCACACTCGGAGTAGTCCGCGACCTGCCGCTGAAGGGCAGTTTCCAGTGGGGAATCGGCATCCAGGCCAACCTGAACATCGTGCCGAACGAGCTCGTTTCGGTCTACGGCGACAACCCGACGGGCTGGTTTGTCTATCTTCGTGTACACCCCAAGCGGATGAGCCACTAAGCTCGATCCCGTGTCTCCGATGTACGGTATCGGACGATCTACTCCAGGCACCCACCAAGCCGGTGGGATGGAAGAGACAGCGAAGGCCGCGGCTGCCATGCGCCTGTCGGGCGTGAGCGAGGCTGCTGTGCCTGTGACAACCAGCAGCGCAATACGCTGAGCTGGTGCTCACGGCGTTGAGTGGCGGAGGGCACGGGTGGAGATGCGGGCGACGGCCTCCCGGGCGCGCTTAGTCATCCTTATACGTGTGCCGGCGTCGGGCTTGGAGATGTAGTTGACCCGGTCCATCAGGCTCTTGATCAGGACTATGCCGAGGCCGCCCTCGCGGTCGTAGTCGATCTCAGGGATGCAGTCCTGCGGGGGCGCGTCGAAGCCGCAGCCCTTGTCTATGACCTCGAGTTGCATGCATCCCCGGCCACGACTGCACTTGACGATGACGGGCAGAGGCTTCTTGTGGTCACCATACGCGTGGCGCACGATGTTCGCAACGGCTTCGGAGGTGGCGATCTCAACTGCCTCGATTGCGGACGGGGGCATGTCGATCGACTGGGCAAACTCAGACACGGCGCGGCGAACCGTACGAACGTACTCCGCCTTGCAGGGGATCTTTATCTCTATCCGATCAACAGTACAGGACTCAGCGGCTTTCATGGTGTTCCTCTCGAGCTAACCTTCTCCTCAAGAGAGCATCCCTTTAGGACCGGCCGAACCCTGTTGGCAACTAAGACTGGATCGCCTCACAACTACGGATTGCCTCGACTGCTTTGCGGACAGCAGGCCGGTCGTTCTCTCGACCGTACGATTAGTTACCCGCTCCACCCTTGACCCAAAACCCTGGCCCCTTAACGGCAGGTTGTGGGCCAATCTGCAGGAAGCGATGAGCTGATTCTAACATTTGCCAAAAAATGTGCGAAATACCCCTTGACTTGGGTATCATCAATTAGGTAAGATGTAACCCGTGCGCTGGACGGCGCCGGTCGGCGAGGCCGGGTTACTGGGAAAGATTTCCTGGAAAACCTCTGCAAAGTTGTTGACAGTCGATTCGGACTGTGGTAACATATACCTCGTCGCCCGGAGACAAACGTTGACCGGGTGCGAGTGAGGTAGAGCCGAGTAGATATTTCTCTCGAAAAACTCCTCGAAAGATATTGACAACGCGTTTGCGTTGTAGTATCATCTACCTTGCCGCTCGGAGATAAGACATTCCGAGCGCTGTTATTGAGTGCTCCTTGAGAACTGAATAGTGTAAGCGTGAAGTGTGAGTTTTAACCAAGATCGAAAAGATCGTATTTACGAGCTTCGGCTCGTTATAGGATACTTTCCACAAGGTAGAAACCGCAACGCAGGCTCTTCGGAGTCAGCAAGTGGTTTTCATATTTCTTATGGAGAGTTTGATCCTGGCTCAGGACGAACGCTAGCGGCGTGCCTAAGAAATGCAAGTCGAGCGAGGTTATCGGAGCTTGCTCTGATAACTTAGCGGCGAACGGTCGCGTAACACGTAAGCAACCTGCCCTAGAGTGGGGGATAGTCTCCCGAAAGGGAGCTTAATACCGCATGTGGCCACTGATTCGCATGTATCGGTGTCTAAAGCAGTGATGCGCTCTAGGATGGGCTTGCGGCCTATCAGCTAGTTGGTGTGGGTAACGGCTCACCAAGGCGACGACGGGTAGCTGGTCTGAGAGGATGGTCAGCCGGACTGGGACTGAGACACGGCCCAGACTCCTACGGGAGGCAGCAATTAGGAATCTTGCG
>CAZFYZ010000214.1:0-266 GCA_964523735.1 uncultured bacterium
CATGGTGCACATCGCTGCGGTTCATCAAAAGATCCTGCACCGTGATATCGCGCGAGAGGAACCCCTTGTCGACCAGCTTCACCTGAGCCGCCTGATAGGCGAGGAAATAGGGGCTCTGTCCCGACGATGTATCCATGAGTTGCGGAAGCATTCCGGTCCAGAAGCTGGCCGGCAGCTCATTCTCGAAGACTGCGTTGGTATAAGCTGCAAGGCCGCGCGTTTCAACCTGGCGGATATCGAAATCGAAGGCCGTCTCGGGGCTGCCC
>CAZFYZ010000214.1:276-3953 GCA_964523735.1 uncultured bacterium
GGATAGACATTGCGTACCAGCGGCTGACCAGCCGCGCCAGATCATCTGCGGGCATTTTCTCAGCCCGACCTCGGAGGTACAGGATGTAGGCAAAATTGACCGCGTTCCGACCCCCGATCAGGTCGCTCGTGACAAAGCCCGCCGAGCGCAAAATCATGGTGATCCGTTCAAAGTGGGTCTGGCTGATAAAGGCCAGAATGCCTTTCTTCAGGCGAGCGAAGGACTCTTCGGCGACAGCCTCTTCATACTGCTTCGTCTCGAAATTTCGGCCCGAGACCAATGCGACCAGGTCCTGGAGTTTTCCGCGGCCGAACTCCGAGGTAAAAGCCACGCGCAGCATGTCCGTATAGGTGGGGTCGTATATGTCGTCGTTGACGTCCTTAAGCCAGCGCATTGCTGGAAGAAACTCCGAGGCGGCAAAGGCTTTATCGCTCTTCTCAATTTTGGAGAGGAACTCTGGCGCTACGGAGAGGTGGCAAAAGTAATCAATAGCTTTGCGCAGCAGGTTGCCGCCATAGGTCTCGTTAACCGAGATTTTTGACATGGCGAAGTCAGCTTGTGAAAGCTCTGTCCCCGCTGAGTTTACCCGGATAAAGATCTCGGTGACGGTTTCAATGTCGAGATTATCGGAAAGTTCGATAAGGCCGACGTGATTATTGATGATCTTGACGAGGCGTTGGAGCACCTTGCCCACTTGCTTGCGGTCGGCGCCGGGATTCTTGGCGACATAGTCCTCTATCAGCTCGATCAGGTCCGCTTCCGGGCCGAAGACCGCCGCCACATCCTCGATCCAGGCCACGTCCTTGCGAATGGCGGGATTAGCTACCTCGAACTTTTCAGTCTGTGGATGGAAGGCGATGCGGATGCGGACCGTCTCGTAATCCTTGGTCAAAACCTCTCGCCCCAGCACTCCCGCCATAAGCGCGGTGATGCGCTGCTGGCCGTCGATGAGAATACGTTTCCCCGCTGATGGCGTGCCGTCCTTCAGCTTCACCGTAGGATTACGCCAGGTGATCAAGTAACCGATCGGAAAACCCTGATAGAGCGAGTCGAGGAGGTTTCGGACTTTGGTGGCTTCCCACACAAAGGGGCGCTGAATCTCTGGAATGGCAATCTCACCAGACTTGACAAAGCTGAGCAGGGTCTCGATCGGGTGCGGTGTAACGGAATATCGTTGTGTGGACATGAACTATTTGCTTCCTTTCAGCAGATCATCCAACAGCCCTTCGGCCTCCTCTTGAATGGCAAGAATGTCGGCCCGGATTTCGTCCAGGGTGCGCAGCGGCTCTGGCTTATAAAAATGCCGGGTGAAGCTGATTTCGTAGCCGATCTTCGTAGCGTCTTCCTTAATCCACGCATCCGGCGTGTATGGCAGCACCTCGCGGCGGATAAAGGCCTCAATGCCGCCGTCCTCCAGCAAGGGCACCTGCTCGGTGTCGCGCAGATCCGAATCGGGCTCGTACTCGACGATGGCGGTCTTCCCATCCACCTTTGCCTCGAACAGGCCGCGCAGGGGATCGGCCTTTGCCTTTCCGGGCTTATGAACCTTGGCAACGACGGGCGGCGCGGTCTCGACGCGCCAGCTCACGGCTTTGAGGATTTGCTTGAGGTCGGCAGCGGGAAGCTTGATGCCCTTCTTATTGAGCGCCGCATCTACAAGGCTGCGGAAGATGTTGTGGTCCTCGTAGAGCTTATCGCCCAAGGCCTCGCGCAGCTTGGTGGCGACTTCTACCAGGCGGCCATCGCGCTCCCAGGTCTTGTAGTCGAGTAGCTTCTTTTTCTTCTTCTCAGGCAGGCCCTTCCTGGTCCCTTCCTCTTCGTCCGACTCCTCCTCGTCGCTGCCCCAATCCTCCAGCCGCTTCTCCAGTGCAGCGGAGATCTTGCCAAAGCTCGAAAAGAGCTTGTCGCCGAACTCCTCATAGAGTGCGTTTCGCAGGTCTTCGTCGCCGGAATTGAACCGCAGGGTTTCGATAACCTTGAGCGAAAGCTGGCTATGCAGTCGCAAGGGGCGCTCAACAGTGACCTTCCAGTAGCCGAAGGCTGCGTTCTGGAAAATCTTCGATTCCGCCGTTTCCTTGAATTCCAGGAAAGTGCGGCTGATACGGTCGATATCCTCCGGCGAGAGCTCGCAGTTCTTCTTGCCGAGGTTTTTACGCAGCGGCTTGAACCACTGGGTTGCGTCGATGAGCTGTACCTGGCCTTTCCGGTGTTCGGGCTTCTTATTGGAAAGGACCCAGATGTAGGTGGCGATGCCGGTGTTGTAGAAGAGGTTGAGCGGCAGCGCGACGATGGCTTCGAGCCAGTCGTTCTCGATGAGCCAGCGGCGAATGTTGCTTTCCCCCTGACCAGCGTCTCCCGTGAAGAGCGATGAGCCGTTGTGCACCTCAGCGATGCGGCTGCCCAGGGCGGACCGGTCATTCATCTTCGAGGCCATGTTAGCGAGGAAGAGCATCTGGCCGTCGCTTGAGCGGGTAACGAGCGAAAGCTCCTCGCCCTGGTACATCACCCGGAATCGCGGGTCGCGCATCCCGTCCTTGCCCCCCATGGCTTCCAGGTCCTTCTTCCAGCTCTTCCCGTACGGGGGATTTGAGAGCATGAAGTCGAATTCCCGCCCCGGGAAGGCATCGTGGGAAAGTGTGGACCACTCCGCGCCGCCAACGATGTGGTCAGCGCTCTCGCCCTCGCCTTTGAGCAGCATGTCCGCCTTACAGACGGCGTAGGTCTCGGGATTGATCTCCTGGCCGTAGAGCAGGCACTTCACCTGCTGTCCGCGCTTCGCACCGATCGTCGTAAGCGCTTCTTCACCCACCGTGAGCATACCGCCGGTGCCGCAGGCGCAGTCGTAAAGCAGGTACGTGCCGGACTTGATTTCTGATTCGATGGGCAGGAACACCAGGTTCGCCATCAGTCGGACAGCGTCACGCGGGGTCCAGTGCTCGCCCGCCTCCTCGTTATTTTCCTCGTTGAATTTGCGGACCAGTTCCTCGAAGACGGTTCCCATGGAGTGGTTATCGATACCGCTCGGAGAGAGGTCGATGTCGGGATCCAGGAACTTGCTGATCAGCGTCCCGAGGGCGTCGGCCTTGGAAAGAGTGGTGAGCTGATTGCGGAACTTGAAGTTCTCGAGAATATCCTGGACGTTCGGCGAATAGCCGTTGAGGTAGTCCTCAAAGTCCGCGAGGAGCTGCTGCTGGCTGCCACGCGACTTGAGGTCGCGAAGCGTAAAGCGCGAAGTATTGTAGAAGGCCTGGCCCGCGGCGTCGCAAAGCGCGGCTCGCTGTTCGGTGATGCGCGCCTCGTCGAGCAGCTTCTTGGTCTCGAGCACCTTCTTTTTGGTCGGCTCGAGCACCGCGTCCATCCGCCGGATGACACACATCGGGAGGATGACGTCGGGATATTTGCCTCGCTTGAAGAGATCGCGGAGGACGTCATCGGCGATCCCCCAGACGAAGGACACGATCTTGTTGTGCGTAGTCTGGTCCACTGTTTATCCTTCTCCATCTCGATCATCGGTTCCTGCCCGGCAGCGATCTTCACCAAATCACACTAATCGGCCGTAAGCTGAATCTTCTTCATGTCCGCGGGTTCCCAAGAACGAGCACTGGCAGGCGAACTCGGACTCGATCGTGCAGAAGAATGCCGACATGCCGGTGCCGCCAGCCAGTATCACCAAGCTG
>CAZFYZ010000215.1:0-3935 GCA_964523735.1 uncultured bacterium
CTCCCGCGGCGCG
Organism: uncultured bacterium; assembly: GCA_964523735.1. Lineage (GTDB taxonomy): Bacteria > Armatimonadota > UBA5829 > UBA5829 > UBA5829 > CAZFYZ01. Next base: position 14 of record CAZFYZ010000215.1, read on the forward strand.
TCTCCCATGTTCCGCGCTGTATTGGCGAATAGGACCGCCTGTTGGTCCGCGGTCATCAGCCGAAACAACAAGCCCGGCTGCGTGTAGTAGTCGTCGTCATCCTCCCGATAGTTCCAGTGGTCTGCCGCGCCTTCGAGCTTCAGCGGCGGCTCACGGAACTCCGGCTGCTCCTGCCACTCCCCATAGCTGTTGGGTTCGTAGCCCAGAATGCCACCGTGGTTGCCATCCACACGCATAGCGCCGTCACGATGGTAGCTATGGGTGACAGGACAGCGCGAAGCGTTCACGGGGATGAGATGATGATTCACCCCAAGGCGATAGCGCTGCGCATCGCCGTAAGAGAATAGCCTTCCCTGCAGCATTTTGTCAGGGGAGAAGCCGATGCCAGGCACGATGTTCGCGGGGTTGAATGCTGACTGCTCAACCTCGGCGAAGTAGTTCTCCGGGTTGCGGTTCAGTTCCATGACGCCTACCTCGATGAGTGGGTAGTCCTTGTGCAACCAGACCTTAGTCAGGTCGAAGGGATGGAACTTGTAGGATGCAGCATCGCTCTCCGGCATTATCTGCACGAACAGCGTCCAGCGGGGAAAGTCGCCCTTGTCGATGCTCTCCAGTAAGTCGCGCTGGTGGCTCTCGCGGTCCTTGGCAACGATGGCTTCCGCTTCCTCGTCAGTCAGGTTGCGAATCCCCTGCTGTGTGCGCAGGTGAAACTTGACCCAGCATCGCTCGTTCTGGGCATTGATGAAGCTAAACGTGTGGCTGCCGAAGCCGTGCATGTGGCGATACGAATAGGGTATTCCCCTGTCGCTCATAACGATGGTGACCTGATGCAGCGCCTCTGGCAGCGAACTCCAGAAGTCCCAGTTGTTCCGCGCGCTACGCATGTTGGTCCGGGGGTCCCTCTTGACAGCGTGATTCAGGTCAGGGAACTTCAGCGGGTCCCGAAGGAAGAACACCGGCGTGTTGTTGCCCACCAGGTCCCAGTTGCCTTCCTCAGTATAGAACTTGATGGCAAAGCCGCGAATGTCGCGTTCGGCGTCGGCGGCGCCGCGCTCTCCGGCGACAGTAGAGAACCGCACGAACAGATCAGTCTTCTTGCCGATCTCGGAAAAGATCTTCGCCTTGGTATAAGGAGTGATGTCGTGGGTGACTGTGAATGTGCCGTAGGCACCGGATCCCTTCGCGTGCATACGACGCTCCGGGATTACCTCGCGGTCGAAGTGCGCGAGCTTCTCAAGAAACCACACATCCTGCAACAGCATGGGACCGCGCGGGCCGGCGGTCATCGCGTTCTGATTGTCGGCGACAGGAGCGCCTGAATTGTGCGTGAGTTTCTTTTTCATACTGACCTCCTTTTGATCGACGCACGGTGCTATGATTCGAGGTTCCTCGTGCATCGGGAGCTGATACATCCGACCTCCACCTGTTGACGGGCCCCAGGTCGAGCAGCATCCACAGAGTCCGGCAGACGGCGTTTAGCCAGATCCTGGGCCACCCTTCCACGGACCTCATCAAGGCTGGAGTAGTTTGTGGCAGTGGCGATTTCTATGGTATGAGGGGGCTGGCTTAGTGTCAAGCTCAGCAGTAAGGACATTGCCCATAGGCTGGAGAGAAGATGATGAAGGAATCAAGTGGCATCTACTCTCTGATGTTCGAGGGCTGACAACAATGCGGGGATCGTCCCTTGTTGGGATGAGACTCCAAATCTCACCCCAACAAGGAGGAGTCTAGCGTGGTAGGCTGCCTACGCCGGGCACACAGAAGGCGCGCCGCGCATCTGCCGGATCTTCTTCGTCAGTGCGGGCACAATCTCGAAGAGATCGCCAACGAAGCCGTAGTCCGCCAGGTCGAAGATCGGGGCGTTGGGATCCTTGTTGATCGCGATGATCACGTCAGAGCTCTTCATCCCGACCTGGTGCTGCACCGCGCCGCTGATTCCGCAGGCGATGTAGATCTTGGGACAGACCGTTTTGCCTGTCTGACCGACCTGATGCGCGTACGAGATCCAGCCGGCATCGACCGCAGCACGACTTGAGCCAACTGCAGCGTTAAGCTCGTCGGCCAGCTCGCGGATTATCGAGAAGTTCTCAGGCCCGCCAAGCCCGCGTCCGCCCGAGACGATGATGTCGGCATCTACCAGGTTGACCTTCTCGCCAACCTGCTCGATGAAGTCGATCACGCTGCTGCGGGAGGAGAAGAGCTTGGTCTTGGGCTCGAGGCGAACGATCTCGGCTTTGCCCTCAGAGCGCTTGCAGCTTGTGGGGAAGACTTTGTGGCGCACGGTGGACATCTGCGGCCTGGTGTAGGGGCAGAGGATCGTCGCCATGATGTTTCCGCCGTAAGCTGGGCGCGTCTGATGCAGGAGGCCGTCCTCGCCAATCTCAAGGCCAGTACAGTCGGCTGTGAGACCAGTGTAGAGGTTGATCGCGACACCGGACATGAAACTGCGGCCGGTGGTCGTCGCGCCGGCCAGGAATATCTCGGGCTTGAGATCGCGGGTTATATCCGTGAGAACGCGACAGTAGCGCTCTGCGTCATAGACGGCAAGTTCCGGCGCTTCGCAGACGTAGACCTTGTCAACTGGGTATGAGGCGAGCTCTTCGATGGCCGCGCCGAGGTTATGACCGAGGATCACGACTGAAAGTTCTGTCTGGCGGGCGTTCGCGAGGTCCCGCCCTACCCCAATCAGCTCGAACACTACAGGGGCGACTTTTCCCTCGCGCTGCTCGCCAAAGACCCACACGCCCTTGTACTTGGACAGGTCCTCAGAAGCCTGCTTCTCGATGTCGATGGAGATCGCACTGAAGCGGCAGGCGGCAACACAAGCGCCGCACATTGTGCAACCCTCGAGTGTTATAGTGGCAAGCTTGTCCTTGACTTCAATCACATTCGACGGGCAAGTCTTCACGCAAAGCGTGCACCCGTTGCACTTTGAGGCATCTACTGAAATGGACATCTACACCACCTCCATACACTTCAGGGTGTCGAACAGCTTCTCTGCCAGGTCAGCAGCCTCGCCTTCATACTTCGCGCCGCCAGCCCGGCAGGGCGGAGTCATGACCTTGACGACCTGCGTGGGCGAGCCCAGCAGGCCGATCTTATCGTCCGGCGCCGCGATGTCGGCGGCTCCCCAGGTTGGGATTTCGGCCTTCTTCGCATTCATCTTGCCGCGAAGGGAGGCCGTGCGAGGCTCGTTGATCTCCTTGACAACGGTCAGAACCGCCGGCAGCTTGACTTCACAGACCTCGTAGCCCTCTTCGATAAGGCGCTTGGCGGTCATCTTCTTAGCGTCAATAGACTCGACCTTGGCAACGTAGGCCACTTGAGCGTAGTTGAGGTGGACAGCAATACCCGGTCCGACCTGACCCGTGTCGCCGTCAATCGCCTGCATTCCGCAGAAGACAACGTCGGGCTCGAGCTTCTTGAGGGCCATCGCCACGGTGTAGGACGTGCACCAGGTATCAGCCCCTGCGAAGGCGCGGTCCGAGAGCAGAATCGCGTCGTCCGCGCCGAGGGAGATGGCCTCTCGAAGGGCGTCTTCCGCCCAAGGCGGGCCCATGCTTACAACGGTGACAGTAGAAGGTTCACCAGCCTCGGTCATCCGCTCCTTGGTGCGAACGGCCTCCTCAAGGGCGTATAGATCGAACGGGTTGATCTGAGTCTCGACGCCCTCACGCATCAGCGTGTTGGTCTCGGGATTGATCTTTACGTCCGTGGTGGCTGGAACCTGTTTGACACAGCAGCAAATCTTCATTTGGTTAGTCTGTTCCTGCGTATGGTGTGGTTGACGCGCAGAAGCGCCTCGATATTCTACCGGTTTTGGCTGGGGTTTGGCAAGAGGGGTGTGGAGCGGGAGACGAGGCTCGAACTCGCGACATCCAGCTTGGAAGGCTAGCGCTCTACCAACTGAGCTACTCCCGCA
>CAZFYZ010000216.1:0-3913 GCA_964523735.1 uncultured bacterium
GTCGGTGGGGATGTAGTTCCGACAGTGCCCAACCGACAGCCCCGCCCCCGATGGGTAGGGGAAGAAATCCAGCCCATAGAACTTGGGCTTGTCGGTCGAGTCCTCTGTCTTGAAGAGGTCAGCCTCTTTCCACCGCGCCTGCCACTTTCGCTCTATCTTGTTGAAGTCATACTTACGATCAGCCATTGCCACCTGCCAACTTAGATGCTACCCAAGTAACAAACGGAACCACTCCAGTTTGTTGGAGAGTTCCGTTCGTGTAGCGAGCGTCTCACGTATCGAATTATAGGTTTGGCGAGCAGGGGTGTCAAGGAGAGTGGCAGGTGAGAACGACTTGGCTGCCGAATATTGAGAAGCCTGGTGAGTTCACGATGCTGAATGCTGCGCTTCACTACGCTGGCTTCGTTCTCTTTGCTGCGGCAATAGCTGCAGCCGTTGTGATCGTACGTGTCATTGTCACATGGCTACTACGCCACACCGAAATCGGCGCAAGGGACTACTCGGAGATGGACCCAGAGACACTGGTACCGATAGCGCACTTCGGCAATGCCTATCAGGCGCAAGATGGACGTAACAGGCTGGTCCGCAGTGGGATCAGGTGCCTGATCATCGAAGAGCAGCAATCATATTTCAAAGGCGGTCGCGGGTTTGGGCTGTCACCTCATATTGAGGTCAGGGCAGCCGATGCCGAGCGGGCGCTGGAGATACTGAGTGAGAATGACTAGGCGGCGTGAAGGGGTAAGACCTCGGCAAAGGAGATGAATCCATGAGCGAAACGACACCGGAGATCAAGCAGTTCGGCCCGTACCGCCTCATAGGTATGAGCGTGGTGCACAAGGACTCGAGCGCGTTCATGGCGTTGTGGGAGCAGTTCCTCGGGCGCATGGGCGAGATTGAGATGGCAGAGGATGGGCAGTTCTTCGGCCTGTGCCGCTGCTGGCCTGGGGCTACCGATGGCACTTTCGAGTACGTGGCAGCTGTTTCGGCTAAGGCAGATGCGAAGCTGCCGGAGGGGATGATGGAGGCTGCGGTACCCGAGGGAACTTACGCCGTGTTCGAAGTTCAGGGACTGGAGCAGATTGGGCAGGTTTGGCAGGAGTCGATGCAGTGGCATAGTTCTCAGACTGAGTGGAAAGGCTACTGCGGGCCGGATGGCTGCGATTGCCGCAATCACCCGTGCTTCGAGCTGTATCCACCGGACTTCGGGGAGACGCAGAAGCTCTACGTGTATCTGCCGGTGCAGAAGGCTTAGTTAGTCGGCGGGGATGGGTCCACGCTCCTGCCTACCCCCTCCAGGTAGGATACCTGGAGGGATGCAAGAACATCTAGCGAGACTGAGAACGCGTGTTCTTCGTCATTTCGAGCAGGGCGACAAATCTGCTTTTCCCCGGAAAAGCAGATTTCTCACTGTGTTCGAAATGACGATATGCCTACGCCCGTCCTACTTCTTGACCCTCTCGTAGAAGAGAACCGCGGACCCAGGCTTGTCGCTGATCTTGACCGCATAGCTTGCCAGCTTGCTTCCCTCAACCACGGCTGTCTCAGGCGAGTCGGCGAAGGTGATCCGATACTGAGTCTTCGGGTCGATGCCCTTCAGCTCGATGCTCCTGGCGGCGTCCGGGCTGTCTTTGCGACGGAATACGATTGCCATCCCCGCGGCCAGGTCGTCCCGATGGAAATGGTAGCCGAACCACACATCCTCGTCTGCGACGTGCGGGAAGAGTGGGTAGAAATCGCCGAGCATATACGGGCGAGCTTTCTTGTAGGCGGCAACAGTCCTCAGCGTCTGCGCCTCCGTCTCGGGCTCCAGCAGACTTCGCATCGGCTGAGGCACCAGGATGTTGCCTGGCGTCATGGCGCTGCGGAAGTTGTAGGAGGGCTCCAGGCCGAATGCGGCACAGCCGTGGAAAGGCATCCACCTGAAAAGGCCCGCGTTCTGAAGCTGATCTCCCGCCGGGCTCGGGCCGAAGCACTGCATATCGCTGTGCCAGAGCGGAAGGCCGCGCTTCATCGTCTCGATGTCCAACCGCCGGCCGCCGCCCGCGCAGTTGTCGATCAAGAGTCCCGGGTGGCGCGCCCGCAGGTCATCCCACATCGCGTAAAGGCCCTCGATATACTTCATCTCGCTGATGCCCTGCCTGTCCGGCGAGTCAGTATGTCGCCAGTAAGCGAGAGGGCTGATGTTGAAGTCCCAGCGCATCCAACCAAGTTTGGCCGCACTGACCTGTACATCCACGTAGTCCGTGATCCACTTCCGAGCCGCTGGGTCGCCGAGGTTGAACAGGCGATTGTCCTCGCCCGAGCTCATCATCCACTCTGGGTGGGTCTTGTGGACGTGGGTGCCCGGCTGGGCGCGCTCCGGTTCGAACCACAGCAGTTACTCCATTCCAGCCTTGCGGGCCGCTTCGCCGATCGGTGCGAGGCCGTTTGGATACTTCACCGGGTCCGGCTCCCACGTACCAGTCCCCTGGGGAAAGTCGTTCGGATACCACTGCTGGGGGTCCATGTCTGACCAGAAGACCTCGATCCCGCGCTTGCCGTAGATCGGCATCGCTTCGACGTGCGGTTCCTCGTAGTTGCCGTCCTCTCCAACCCAGCCAACCGACGCGCAGATCGGCGGGAACACCAGCTTGCCATCGCGCCGGGGCAGGTAGTGCTCGAGCAGGAGCTGCCTGAAGAGGTTGTTGCCGCGCAGGTCGTCCTTGCCGTCCCAGAAGAGAAGCACGATGCTGGGCGTTCGCACGGTTTCGCCAGGGTGCAGCTTGAAATGCGTCAGCTCCTGCCCCGCGCGGACCCTCACGACCCCATCGCTGGTCTGGGCGAACGATGCCTTCCACTGCCCGCTCCACCCGACGGCCATCAGCACGCCACCGTCACCACAATCGAGGTTGAAGTACGGCATCGGGCCTTCGGAAGATTTCCCCGCAAGCGGCACAAAGCTGAGAACCTCGCGGTGCCCCGGGCCGATCGCGGTCTCCAGCGGCCTGAAGCTGGTTGCGTTGTTGTCATCGCCGAGGGCGTGATGAAGGGTAAAGCCCGCGTCGGAGCCCTTGAGCTGCCCATCGAACGGCTGTAGATCCTCGATGGTTGGCGTGTCGGACTTGCCGTTGTTCGTGAGTTCCAGCACCCAGTCTACCGCGGGGAAATCGCTGTAGACAGTCGCCTTGCAGGTAATGAGGAGCCCGGTCGTCGGATCGCTGTACGTGATCGTGCGCCGGGTCTGCTTAGCCCCGATCTTCTCTTCCGACTGCTCCCGCGCCCAATCACCTATGAACTCGGACGACGGACGGCCCGAGTAGACAAACGAGAATGGCGGCATATCCGCCTGCTTGGCGAATTGCTCGCCAAACCAGCTCTTCACGCTCTTGATCTCTGAATCTGTTGTTTTCACGCCCAGTGCTTCTCCTCCCGTGCAACACAGGAGCACGGTCGCAATCAGGCAGCAAAACCCCTGTCTGACCACTCTGCTTCTCTTTCTCGCCGGATTCCAGCTCCGGCGGCTTTGATCACTCTACTTTGCCGTTACCTCTCGTCCCAGCGGAATCCTTCGTGTGCAAAAAAGAAAAAGGTCTTGACAAGCTGACACAGCGCCGATTATACTGGGTAAGCGTCAGATAACAGGCGCAAATCAGCAGAAAGGAGACGCGGCAAGTTGAAAACGAGAGCTATAGCTTCTTCCAATGTGAGCATTAAGCACATGCTTACCCTTGGGTCGTATCACGTCTCCGGGAGGCTGAGCGCCAGTTAGTCACTACCAGATTTGAAAAGCTCAGAGGCCACCTCCCAAAGAGGTGGCCTTTCTCGTAAGAGGCCGGAGACGAAGAGAGTCTCCGGCCTCTCTTCGTTCTGTGTGGTTCTCGTCATTTCGAGCAGGGCGAGAAATCTGCTTTTTGCGGGCGTGTCTACTATGTCA
>CAZFYZ010000217.1:0-3794 GCA_964523735.1 uncultured bacterium
CGCCCCGCCACATTATCAGACAGACAAGCCCAATCATACAAGAAATCTGCTTTTGTACCGCGCATGCCGTCAGACGCGCGCAAAAGCAGATTTCTCATTCCATTCGAAATGACATTGTCCCCAAGCCTTCCTTTCCTGTCTACTCTCTCCCTTTCTACCTCTCCGACTTTCTATCTTTCGCGTTTTCGCCCATTCCGGGCTTTCCACTTTCCACTTTCGACTTTCCACTTCCCCCGACTTTCTATCTTTCGCGTTTTCGCCCGTTTCGGGTTTTCGCGATTATCTCCCTTCCCTTCCGGGCTTTCCACTTCCACGGAGGCAACTCTCATGACAAACAGAAGCAAAGGCGGACCCAAAACACCCGAGGGCAAGCGGCGCTCATCACTCAACGCACTCAAACACGGGCTTGACGCTCGCTCACCGCAGGCCATCGAGCTGATCTCACAGGAGGTCAACACCACTTTCGAGGAACTCCTGGCCGATCTCCGGTCGCACTACCTGCCACGTGACCCCATCGAGGAGCGCCTTGTTCGCCGCATAGCCCGCTGCCTCTGGCGTCTCACCCTCAGCGAGTCGATGGAGCAAAGGATGATCAACCGCCGGGGCGTGGACAACAAGCCGGGCACTACCTACGAGCGCATCCTGAAATACGAGCGCCTGGTGGACATCCACCTGCACCGAGCCATCATCGCCTTCAACCGCCACCGACAAGCCGGCTTCCCGCACGGCCCAACTCAAAACTCATAACTCAAAACTCAAAACCCCAAAACGAACCAGATTAGCGCTTCCGCCGTGCTGTATTCGCGCTCAGTTCGTTTCGCAAAAAAGCCGCTCCCCCTGTTCGGAAGAGCGGCTCGATTCTTGCTTATTGCTCCATCTCTGGAGGTTCTTATGTTACCGCTTAATGTTGTAGAACGCCGCCAGCCCCGGGTACCGCGCCGAGTCGCCGAGTTCTTCTTCGATCCGAATGAGTTGGTTGTACTTGGCAACTCTTTCGCTGCGGGCGGGGGCGCCGGTCTTGATCTGCCCCGCGTTGGTGGCGACCACGAGGTCCGCGATGAAGGTGTCCTCGGTCTCGCCGGAGCGATGGCTGACGACCGCGGTCCAGCCGGCGCGCTTGGCCATCTCGATGGTCTCGAGGGTCTCGGTCAGGCTGCCGATCTGGTTGAGCTTGATCAGAACCGCGTTGGCCGAGCCGAGCTGAATGCCCTTCTTGACGCGCTCGGTGTTGGTCACGAAGAGGTCGTCGCCGACTATCTGCACGCGATTGCCGACGCGCTCGGTGAGCATCTTCCAGCCGTCCCAGTCGTCCTCGGCCATGCCGTCCTCGATCGAGATGATCGGGAACTTCGTAACCAGCGACTCCCAGTAGTCCACCATCTCCGCCGTAGTGCGGGAGACTCCCTCGCCCTCGAAGACGTACTTGCCGTCCTTGAACATCTCGGTGGCGGCGGGGTCGAGCGCGATGTGGAAATGCTCGCCGGGGGTGTAGCCGGCCTTGGAGATGGCGTCGAGGATGGTCTCGATGGTCTCCTCGGAGGTCTTGAGATTCGGCGCGAAGCCTCCCTCGTCACCGATGGCGGTCGAGAGGCCCTTGGACTTCAGGACCTTGGCGAGGTTGTGGTAGACCTCGGCGCACATTCGCAGGGCATCGGCCCAGCAGCACGCGCCCGTGGGCATTACCATGAACTCCTGAATGTCGACGGTGTTGTCCGCGTGCTTGCCGCCGTTCAGGATGTTCATCATCGGCACAGGCAGGTCCTTGGCGTTCACCCCACCCAGATACCGGTAGAGCGGCAGCCCGACATACTCGGCCGCGGCCTTTGCGCAGGCGAGGCTCACGCCCAAGATCGCGTTGGCGCCGAGCTTGCCCTTGTTAGGCGTGCCGTCGAGGTCGATCATGATCTGGTCGATGTCCGCCTGACTGGTGACCGGGTAGTTGACCAGCTCGGGTGCGATAAGCTCGTTCACATTATGGACGGCGTTCTGGACGCCCTTGCCGAGGAATCGGGTGGCGTCGCCGTCGCGCATTTCGATGGCTTCGTGAGCGCCGGTCGATGCGCCGGACGGTACCGCGGCGCGGCCCATGCCGCCGTCGTCGGTGTAGACTTCGACTTCGACCGTGGGGTTGCCGCGGGAGTCGAGGATTTCGCGCGCGATGATTTCTTCGATGTACATTACATTCACCTCAGGTTAGTTCCCTCCAGGTAGGATACCCGGAGGGATGGAAGTTGCCTCCAGGCTTCCTCCAGGTTGGAAACCTGGAGGGATGGAGGTGGAAGTCTGCATTCGTCGCTGAGCCAGCGAGCAGGCGTGCCCGGGCCGCGTTATTATAGCACCGTGGGAGGGGGGAAGTAAACGTTGTGGGATTTGCCATGGATGAGGCGCGTGCGAGAGGGCCCCGAGAGAAAATGTCCCACGGCTGACGTGGGGCTAGCCTGGGATAGGCATCCGATCGTTGACCGTGTCTTCTATCTGCCGGACAGCGTTGAGGACGTATTGCCTCAGCTCATCGCCCACACGGCAGGGGCCGGACTCGTCAACAAGGCCGCACCAGGGACAGACGCAGGCTCTGTTCGTCTCGTTTATGAAGTCGACCACGACCTGAGTCCCGCAGCTCGGGCAATCGTGGCGCCACTCCACCCTGAGCTTGATCATGCTCCATTCACCGCCCACTCCACTAGCGGCCGCGCGCGGCGACCGCTGTGCCGGCGGGACTCTGCAAACCGGCCTGAACTACCACGATTCTAGTGGATAGTTGCTGGTTAGCCGGCGACCTCCTGCAGAATCTCGTCGGGGATATCGAAGTTCGCATAGGCCTGCTGGACGTCATCGTTGTCTTCGAGAGCGTCCATCAGCCTCAAGATTCGGCTGGCTTCCTTGCTGTCTTCGACCCTAACGGTGCTCTTGGGGATCATGCTGACTTCGGCGGACGTAAACTCAATCCCGGCTTCCGTGAGAGCATCGCGGACCTTGGATAGGTCCTCCGGACTGCAGAGGACCTCGATCGTGTCTTCCTCTACACGTATATCTTCGGCGCCCGCATCCATGGTCGCCATCATAACGGAGTCTTCATCGGTCTTGTCGGCGGGAATCTCCACAAGGCCCTTGGCGTCGAACATCCAGGCCACACAGCCGAACTCGCCAAGGTTGCCGCCGGACTTCGTGAGAATGTTGCGCAGTTCCGCGACCGTGCGGTTGCGGTTGTCCGTCAGGCAGGCGATCATGACGGCGACGCCTGCGGGGCCGTAGGCCTCGTAGGTGATCTCTTCGAAGTTTGCCGCCTCACCCGACTCGCCTGTGCCACGGGCAATGGAGCGCTTGATGTTATCCTGAGGCATGCTGGCTTCGCGTGCTTTGGCGATCGCGAGCTTGAGTCGGAGGTTAGCGTCGGGGTTGCCTCCACCTTCCTTGGCGGCTACGATGATCTCGCGCGCCATCTTGGTGAAGAGCTTGCTCCTCTGGGCGTCCTGTTTGCCTTTGCGGAGCTTGATATTATGCCATTTGGAATGACCGGACATCTCTTGTCGATCACCTCGTAGTAGTGACGAAACGGAACGCCACTGCCTCTTCGACCACTCGGTCGACCCAAAGAGCGCAGTCGCGCGCGTGCTTCCAGCGGGGGAGGTGAAACAAGAGGACGGAAAATGACACAAACAGCCTCGTTCCCCTACCCCATCGTGCGTTGTCAGTATATCATGCTCAACAGGCGTGGTCAAGCATCGATTGACCCTTCCACTGTAGGCTTACCATTGATGTGGTACACATTGCTGGGTTGCGGATAAGGTTGCTTT
>CAZFYZ010000218.1:0-3740 GCA_964523735.1 uncultured bacterium
TCTCAAGCTCGTTTGGCTTAACGCTGAGGCTCTGTATTGCCGCCGGGTAGCCCCCGCCGATGAGAACCGATGCACCTACCATCACGCCAAAGGCAGCGGTAGCATAGCCTACTCCTCTGCGTGAGATACCAATTAGCACAACAATGCCGCCGATGATCGACAACACAAGCAGAATCCACAATGCAGGCAGGTTGGCGTGGAGTTCCGTGTAACCTGCGCCGTCAAACAGGTTCCCCCGGGCGTTCACCAGGTCGAACATCGAGAGCCGGTAACCCCAGGCCTTAAGGAAGAACATCGCTGCCACAAGCACGGATAGATGGGCTTTGACTCGGGGCGCAAAGTGCAGCCTGCCGCCGATGCTCTCCAGCGCCTCACCGGCGAAGTGCAGGGCAATGGACGCGATCGTGGAGGCCACCAGAGCAAAGAACAGCCAATGGTAGATATACTTGAGGAACGGCAGACTGAAGACGTAGAAGCCGATGTCGCGGTTAAATGCCGGATCATTTACGCCAAACGGAGTGGCATTCGCGTATAGCAGCCATTTCTCCCAGTTCGTCGCTGCCTCAAGGCCAACCATTGCCGAGACAACAACGCTGCCGATGAAGATCAGTATTGCGATCAGTTTGCGTGCAACCCGGCCGACGCGCTCCATTAGCTGCTGCTCGAGTCCCGTCGGGGATGGCGGCGGGGCGATGCGGCGAGCGTACCACAGATTGCCGTAGATCACGGCGAAGAAGAGGAATCCGAGCACGAGACCCATCTTGATCTGTGTGAACAGCTTGGTCAGAAAGACCGTGGAGTAGCCCAGGTCATCAAACCACAGCCAATTGGTGTAAAGGCTCACGATGGCGCTGCCGAACAAGAGCAGCAGCAGGGCTATCGCGATCACAATGGGCCAAAAGTAGTTTCGCATCGGCGTTACCTCCAGGCAGTACCAGGCAAGCACTGATTGCCGGGATTATACCATTACCCATTCTGCAGAGCAAAGAAGCAGGGCCTTATCTCTAACGAGTGTCAGTTCTTGCTTGCGCCAAGCAGAATGAGCATTGACGGGAGGATGAGCCGGTGAGCGCGGGGAACCGTCTATGTAGCGGTCAAAAGTGACTGCAGGGAGTGTATATGTCGCTTTACCTAGCTTTCGATATCGGTACCACAGGGCTCAAGACCGCGCTCGTCGATCAGGACGGGCACGTGCTGGACGTCTGCGTCACCGAGTATGCTTTCAGCGTGCCGGGGCCTGGCCTGGCCGAAATGGACCCCGACGCCTACTGGCAGGCCGCGATCAAGGGGACCCGGAGCGTCTTTGCAGGATCGGGCGCCGACCGGAGCGATCTGGCTGCCATTGGGTTCAGCTCGCAGGGGCAGACGTTCGTGCCACTGGACGTATCAGGCAAGCCACTTCACAATGCGATCGTATGGATCGACCGTCGCTCGGAAGCCGTGGTAGAGACCTGGCTGCGCGACTGGCTGACTCACACCGAGTATCGCCGCATCACAGGCTATCCATGTTTGCTTGCGGAACTCACTTTGCCCAAGCTGGCATGGTTCGAGCAAAACAGATTGGAGGCGAGGCGCGTCTGGAAGTATCTGTGCCTGCCGGATTACCTGATCTACAGGATGACGGGGCAGACGATCACCGATCACGTGATTGCGCAGTTCACTGGCTGCTGGAACATCGAGACTCAGGAGTGGGACCGGAAGCTGTTGGCCGCAGCGGGCGTCACAATGGATAAGCTGCCGGAGGTGGTGCCGTCTGGAACGGCTGTCGGCACTCTGAGGCAAGGCGCCGCCGATGAGTTTGGGATCCCGGCGGGCGTCAAGGTCTGCGTGGGGGCGAATGATCAGATCGCCGGCGCAATCGGTTCAGGAAACGTGTCGGCAGACGTCGTAAGCGAAACCACCGGGAGCTGTCTGGCTGTGATCGCATCCACTGAGAAGGTGTCTGACGACGAGACGGCGTTCGCCGGCAGGCACGCAGTGCCGGGGCTGGGCTTCTCGATCGCCATGGGCGTAAGTTCCGGGCTGGTTCTCAAGTGGTTCCGCGATCTATGCGCGCCGGGCGAGAGCTATGATGAGTTCCTGGCGGGTGTCGCAGCGGTCCCGATGGGATGCGACGGGCTCACGATGCTGCCGCACTTGTGCGGGACCGGCACGCCGACCTACAACTCGAACGCTAAGGGAGCTTTCATTGGTCTCACCCCGGGACACACGCGGGCGCATATGGCCCGCGCGATCATGGAGGCCGTGTGCTGCCAGCTTCGTGAATGCATAGAGGCGATTGCCCACACAGGCGGCTCCGTGGAAAGCATCAGGTCGCTTGGCGGAGCAGCGAAGAGCGACTTGTGGGTGCAGATGAAGGCGGACATGCTCGGTCTGCCGGTTGAGCGCCCTGTGTGCGCGGATGCCGCATCGCTCGGCGCAGCAGCTATGGCCGCGGCAGGCACCGGACACTTCGCATCGATCGAGGAGGCATCTCTGGCTTGGTATCGCGCAGAGCGGAGATTCGAACCGTCACCTGAGATGAGCGAGGCGTGCCGGGAGGTCTACGACCGATACGTTGAGCTTACGACAAAGCTGTTCCCATAACGTGTGTTCTCTCTCAGAAGTAGTGCTACCCATCTGGATGCCCGCGTGGTATCCTGTACCCGATTTCTCTGGTCAGGAGGGGCTGAGATCCAATGACACTAGCTACTAAGAAGACGCCAGGCGACACGTCGTGGTTCACGCACGATCGCTTCGGGATGTTTATCCACTGGGGGCTCTACGCCCTGCCCGCTCGGCACGAATGGGTCAAACAGGTCGAGCAGATCCCGGACGACGTGTATGATAGGTACTTCAAGCACTTCGACCCCGACCTGTACGACCCGGAGCTTTGGGCCAAAGCGGCGTCGGGCGCCGGGATGAAGTATTTTGTGGTCACAACCAAGCATCACGAGGGCTTCTGTCTGTGGGATTCCATGCTCACAGACTACAAGATCACGAATACGCCCTATGGCAAAGACGCGCTGCACCCAATGGTCGATGCCTTTCGCGGGCAGAACATGAAGGTCGGGTTCTACCACTCGCTCATTGACTGGCATCACCCCGAATTCGTGATTGACGACGTTCACTCGATGCGCAACCATCCCGATCGCGCCAAGCTCAACGAGACTCGCAACCAGATGAAGTATGCCGATTACCTGCACGGTCAGGTGCGCGAACTGCTGACTGAGTTCGGCAAGATCGACGTGATGTGGTTCGATTTCAGCTACCCGCGTGAGAACGATCCCGAGGGCAAGCTCGGCAAAGGCAGGGCGCATTGGCGCAGCGAAGAACTCTACAAGATGGTTCGCGAACTGCAGCCGCATGTGGTCCTGGATGACAGACTCGATCTGCCCGAGGGCTGGGACGTCAAGACGCCTGAGCAGGTGCAGCCCCGCGAATGGGTGAAGTTTGACGGCCAGCCGGTTGTGTGGGAAGCCTGCCAGACGTTCTCAGGCTCATGGGGATACCATCGCGATGAGCAAACTTGGAAGAGCGTTGACATGCTTATCATGATGCTCATCGACTCGGTCTCGAAGGGTGGGAACCTGCTGCTCAACGTTGGGCCGACCGGGCGGGGGGAGTTTGACGCGCGCGCGCTGGACAGGCTCAATGGCATGGGCGAGTGGATGAAGCGCCACAGCCGCTCAATCTACGGCTGCACGCAGGCGCCGGCGGAGTTCCCTACCCCGCAGGACTGCCGACTGACCTACAACCCG
>CAZFYZ010000219.1:0-3683 GCA_964523735.1 uncultured bacterium
AGACTCTCAAGGCCATGGGCCATGAAGTGATCGCGCTCGACCCCGGGCTGACGAGACATGGCGCCATCGAGACGAATGCCGAGGGCGAGATCTACGCAAAATTCCTCAAGGAGAACGAGGGGAAGTTCGATGGTGTCATCCTGTCGCTGCCGAACTTTGGCGATGAGAACGGGGCGGCGGCAGCGCTGATCGACGCTAACGTGCCGATCTTCATCCAGGCGTATCCCGATGAGATGAACAAGATGGGTCCGGACCTCCGGCGCGACTCGTTCTGTGGCAAGATGTCGATCATGGACGTCTTCTACCAGAACGACATCCCGTTCACCGCGCTGGCGCCGCACACGGTTGCACCGTCGTCGCCGAGATTTGCCGAGAACATCGAATACTTCGACCGTGTGTGCCAGGTCGTCAAAGGCGTCAGCCGGATGAGGGTCGGCGCAATCGGAGCTCGCACCACTCCGTTCAAGACCGTGCGCATTGACGAGGTCGCCCTGCAGCGCGCAGGTATCACAGTCGAGACCTACGACTTGACCACCCTGTTCGCCAAGATGAATGATGTGGTTACCTCCAGCGCCGCTTTCAAGGACAAGGCTGAAGCGCTCAAGAAAGAGTCCAACTTCAATGGCGTGCCGGCGGATGCGTTCGAGAAGATTGTCAGGCTCGGAGTCGCGCTGGAGCAGATGATAGAAGAAGACCATCTCGATGCCCTTTCGCTCCGTTGCTGGACGGAGTTCCAGACCCAGATGGGTATCTCGACATGCGTAGTGATGAGCGAACTGAACAGCCGTGGCATTGCGACAGCATGTGAGGTCGATGTGGGCAGCGCGGTTGCCATGCACGCACTGGCGCTGGCTTCGGGCCAGAGTTGCGCACTTCTGGACTGGAACAACAACTACGGCGAAGAGGATGATAAGTGCATCCTGTTCCATTGTGGACAGGTCCCCAGCTCGATGATGAAAGCTCAGAGCAGAACGGTCGAGCACGCGATAATGGCAAACAGTGTCGGCCCCGGCTGCTCCTACGGCTGCGTATCGGGTCGGATCGCGCCCTCGCCGATGACGTTCTCCGGGCTGATGACCGACTGCGGCGAGCTGAAGTTCTTTGTTGGCGAAGGTGAGTTCACCGACGACCCGATCCCGGATGACTTCTTCGGCAGCGCGGGTGTGGCAGAGATCCCCGAACTGCAGGACGTTCTGCTGTCCCTCGGCTACCAGGGCCATCGGCATCACGTGGCAGTCACGACCGGGCATGTGTCGGCCATCCTGGCGGACGCGCTTGGCTACTACCTGGGGCACGAGGTCGGCTGTCCGCAGTGTGAGTAATGCAGGTTCGAAGTCGTGCGTGATCACGAAAAGCGATAGGACCGGGACCGAGTGTGCAAGCGCTCGGTCCCTCTTGCTTTGTTCGCGGAGTCCGGTGTGCCAGAAGACCTTTGCCGGGACACCTCCTCCAGGGGTGTAACGGCTCACTCTTGCACACAGTCATTTCGAGCAGGGCAAGAAATCTTTCTTTTGCGGGGCTCTTGGCAGATGCCGAAAGCAGATTTCTCACGCAGCCTGTCCTGAGCACCGTCGAAGGGTTCGAAATGACAACTCCGGGACTGAGCTCTTACCCAGGGGTTCGGGATTGACAGTAGGGGCCAGACTCGGCTATATTGACTGCGGAGTGCTGTAACACTCTTACATCAGTCGTGAAAGCGCCAACCCTGTTGCTTACAAGGAGAGTCGAATGCCAGCAGACCCCACGAGCCAAGAGATTATCGTAATCCGCCCCGATCTGCGGACGGGCTCTGAGAACGCGGGGTGGAACCACGACCGCTATGTGGACCTTCCTCCCCTGGACGCGCACAAGACCATCACGGTGGCTGATCTGAAAGGTCCGGGGATCATCCGCCACATCCACTTCACCCGGCACAACCCCAAGGAGCTTGCGGCCCGAGGCGTGGTGCTGGAAATCTGGTTCGACAATGCCGAAGAACCGGCCGTCCACTGCCCACTGGCAGATTTCTTCGGCGACGGATGCAACGGAGAGGCCATGGACTTTTCGACGCCTCTGATCGAGTGCGCTCCGTGGAGCTACAACTGCTACTTCCTGATGCCGTTCAAGTCTCAAGCCCGTGTGCTGCTGCGCAACGACACTGACGAGAACATCTCAAACTACAGCTTTGTCGAGTGGGAGAAGCTGCCCGAATGGGATGACAAGCTGGGTTACTTCCATGCTACTTTCGACCGCAGGTGCATTCAGCTCAACAGGACGACGGACGAAACATTCTTTGAGGTAGAGGGCACCGGGCATATCCTCGGACGCCAGTTCAGCATCATAACCGATGAGCCATTCTTCAGCAGCTTCGCGTTTGTAGTAGAGGGCAACAACGAGATCGACATCGACGGACGACTGCGCCAGATTGACTACCTCGGCACGGAGGACTCGTTCGGGTTCAGTTGGGGGTTCAGCAAGACGTTCGCGGGACAGCGAGCGGGCATTCCGGTGGCGAAGGTAGGCGATCTGCCGCACCAACTCTCGATCTACCGGTTCCACGACCACCAGCCGATCCGCTTCAACGAGTCGCTGCGGTGGCATATCAACTGGGTCGAGGAGCGCGAGTGCTTCCCAGGTTGGGACACGCCTTCGCTCGATGAGAAGGCGCCGTTCGGCTCCAGATGGGCGGCCAGCCTGGCGCGAGGCGGATGCTGGGTCGACTACGCCACGGTCCATTACTGGTACCAGACAGTGCCAGGCGGCTACAAGCACGCGGCGCTGCCACCAGTCGCCAACCGCGCGAAGATGATGATGAAGCCTGGGAGCTAGGCCTCCGGTTGTCTTTCCATCATAGCAGGGGGATCGGGTCTAACGCCCGATCCCTCTGCTTTGTACATCGATCACATGCAGGCCCCTTAAGCTCACCACTCTTCGCCGTATCCATCCCTCCAGGTATCCTACCTGGAGGACCACAAGACCCAGCCGACAGACACCCACCCATCCCTCCAAACATCCTGCCTCTCCAACCCTCCAAACATCCTGCCTTTCTATCCCTCCAGGTATCCTACCTTTCCATCCCTCCAGGTATCCTACCTGGAGGACCACAAGCCCCGGCTGACGAACACTCTCCCAGACATGGAGACAACAGCCTACAAGCACTGGCAGAACGTCGCCAAGCCAGACGACTTCTGCTTCATCACCACAACGATCGAGTGCTTCGTCCCCATACTCGGGCATCAGGAGAACGCCAAGATGGTCCTGAGAGCGCTTGACTTCTACCGACGCAAATACAGCCTCCTGATCCTGGGCTACGTGGTGATGCCTGAGCACCTGCACGCGATGCTGAAGCTAGAAGGCGGCATATGCCTCTCCAAGCTGATGGCTGACTTCAAGCGCTACACGTCGAAGCAGATGCTGGATTGGTGCCGACGAGCGCAGAAGTCGGAGTGGCTCCAGAGTTTCACCGAGCGAGGAGCCGCCGATGGTGAAGCCCACTCAGTATGGCAGCGCAGCTTCCGTTCCGTTCCGGTGCTGACCGAGCACGACGCTTTAGTGAAGTTGTCCTACATCCACAACAATCCAGTCAAGCGCGGCCTAGTTGCCCTCCCAGAGCAGTGGCCCTACTCCAGCGCCAACGCCTACGCCGATGCGCCTACGGTCATCAGGGTGGATATGCTCTAGCCGCACGCTCAGGCTCCTCCAGG
>CAZFYZ010000220.1:0-3555 GCA_964523735.1 uncultured bacterium
GGTTAACGACTTGGACGGGCGCAGGATGTGCGCCAGGGAGGGCAATGGAGGTTATGGAGAGGGTTGCATCGGCCCTGGGAAGGGTGCCACCTCAGAGTATCGAGGCTGAGCAGTCTACGCTCGGCTCTATGATGATCGAGAGGTCCGCGCTCAACAAAGGGATGGAGATACTCCGCCCCGAGGATTTCTATCGCCCTGCTCATCAGGAGATATTCGACGCCCTTCTGACGCTGGCTGAACGCAAGGAGCCCTGTGATCTGATCACGATGCAGGAGGAACTCCGTAAGCGTGGTAAGCTCGAAGATTGCGGCGGCACCGAGTATCTCATGGCACTGGTAGACACCGTGCCAACCGCCGCGAACGTCGAACACTACGCGCGCATTGTTGAGCAAAAGGCTATCCTGCGGGGATACATAGCGGCTGGCACGGCCATCTGCGGGATGGCTCAATACGATGAAGACGAGATTGACATCGACGAGTTATCTGATCGGGTGGAGAATACCGTCAAGTCGATAGGCGAGCGTCGATCTAGCCCGCTGGATATACTCCGGCTCGAGGATCTGCTTGACGGCGACATACCTCCTATTGAGTGGATAATCCAGGGGCTCGTGCCTCGTCACGGTATCACGATTATCAGTGGCGACTCTGGTGTTGGAAAGTCATGGCTCGTCTACGCGATGGCGCTTGCGGTGGGCGCCGGCACGCTCTGGCTCGGTCACTTCTTCACGAAGAAAGGCCGCGTCCTGATCGGAGATGTCGAGAACGGGGAGACAGTCCTCAAGAACAGGATACGCAGGCTCTTCACAGGACTGGCCACTGACGGGCTCTCGGTTGCCACAGACCTACCCGTCGAGTTCTATCCGCACGCTATCAAGTTCCACACGGCATACGAGCGCAGGAGGCTCATCAGGCATCTCAGGGATCACCGGATTGACCTCTGCGTGGTGGATCCGATGGTCCACTCGCTGCCGGACAACTGTGACGAGAACAAGTCCACAGACATGGCTCACTTCTTTGAGCAGGTAAGAGAGGTGCAGCACGAGACCGGGACGTGCTTCTTGTTCAACCACCACACGCGCAAGACGAACCCGAACCTACCGAACGACGCCGGGCAGTCAATACGAGGATCCTCGGCCATCAAGGGCGTCTGTGACAGCCACCTGGCCATCCGGCCGCTGCCGGGCGATGAGTCGGACAAATCGACCAAGCTCCTGATGATCGAGCAACCCAAGTCCCGGCACAGCCCTGAGATGAACCCGTTCACGGTGCGGCTCGAGCACGTGGACGAACAGGCCATCACTATTCACTACATCGCTGAGGCGGAGTTGATGAGCGCGACCAAAGTTGCAGCCACTAGCGACTTCCTGATCAGGGCTCTCGCGGACGCTGGTGGGTCTATGTGGCGCAAGGACATTGTTGCTGCGGCTGAGGCCAACGGCGTCTCAGAGCGGACAGTAAACCGAGTGTTGAAAGCGGCTGTCAACGCTGGAGATCTGGAGGCGGCAAGGATGGGTCAGGGCATCGTCTACACGCTCCGGAAACCTTCCATTCTGGAGGGAATATGATGATACCTCGGCCAAACCTCGGCCACGTTTCAGCCAGCCTTTTGGCCGTAGTAACCTCGGCCAAAAACCACGGCCAAGTTTTATATATAAAACTAAGTATAGGTGGCCGAGGTTCCAATGCAGCCAGACCACGGACAAGACTACGGCCAACAGGGACGGTTGTTCCCCCGCCGCATAAGCTGGCGGCGGCGGGGACCCAAACAACCTGCCCCGTCCTTTGCGCCGGCGGTTGTCACCTGTCGCATCCGCCCACCCAAAAAAGGCGCGGATTTTGCGCTCCCAAGAAAGAGGCTTGATATGAGTATGAGTTGGACCTGCTTTATCCCCGGAACACCGACCGCCCGGGCCGAGAAGAGGGTGACGTTCAAGGTTCGCGGCAAAGACGGCAAGCTCAAGACCGTGAGCAAACTCGCCGACAAGGAGAAGCCGGGAGACTACAAGGCTTACGTGAAGAAGATCATCGCGGAGCAGGCGCCACAGCGGTTGCTCGATGGCCCCCTCTCTCTCACGATCTGGGCCTATCGGGACAGGCCGAAATCGCTGCCCAAGAAGCACGCGTTCCCGACAACGAAGCCGGACGCCTCGAACTACCAGAAGCTTATCGAGGACTGCCTCAAGGGACTGGTCATTCGCGAGGATGCGCTGGTCGTGGACGTCAGCACGAAGAAGCGCTTCTGCGACCCGGGCAATGAGCTTGTTCCGCAGAAGCCCGGCGTCTGGGTGGAGGTCCACGAAGTCCACCAGGCGCGGGGGAGTCACTTGGGCTTTGCGCTGATCGGGAAGGGGGTTGCCTGATGGCCAAGTGTGAGTCAACAGAGATAAGCGTGGGCACTGCAAGCCGGGCTCGTCTCTGTCTGCTTCGGGCCGGCCCGGCATTCCAATCTACAGAACAGGAGAACATCAAAATGCAATTCAGACAGGGAGACGTATTAGTTGAATCTGTTGACACTATGCCGACCACCGGCACTGCCGCGAAGCCAATAGGCAAGCGCATCATCAGCAACGGCACGGGCAGGATCAGCAGACAGGCCGCAGACGCGGCGAAAGGAGCGAGGATTGTGAGAATCAGAACCGTATGCGAATGGGAGATTGACGAGGAAGTGCTGGGGACTACAGATCCCGCAATGGCAGTAAAGAAGATCGCCGAATTGGTGCGGGATGCAGTCGCGGACGATACGATGTGTGACGACTACATCGCGGGGCCTTACGCGATGGAGGCCAACCCCGCGATGAGTAAGAGTTGCGAGACGTGCCGGGCGGACTCCCGCGCTGAACAAAGATCGTTGCGTAGGGAAGAAACGGAGTCGCGATGCGATGCCATTCGTCTCAATCAAGACTGGTTGTTGGAGAAAGAGCGTAGGCAGCTAGCAGAGAAACAGCTCGCCAAACTCGAGAAGCAGTGCGAGCAAATGTATGCCGCGTTGAAGCGGATCACGAGCTATCAGACCCCACAGCAACTCAGGCGAAACGCCGACAAGGAATATGGACTGGACTACGAAGAGGCGCTGGAGATGGCCTACGAGAACGTTCTTGCAGAAGCAAAGGCTGGATTACGTGGGATCAGAATGACAGGAGCAAAGAAGTCTGAGGTGAAGAATGCCTGATGAGCAATTTGCACCGGTCGAGAATCCAGAGGTCGCAGTCCAGCGGGCGCTGATGGAGGCGAATACCGAGATGGCGTTTCGTGCGCTTCGTGAGGAGCTCTACAACGCCAGAAACAAGTTTCCGACCAACGCTCACCTTCTGGCCGCGCTGGCCGAGGAGGTCGGCGAGTTAGCCGAGGCTCTGCTGGAGAATCACAGGCCGGATCGAATCCGCGAGGAAGCTATCCAGGTCGCTTGTGTGGCGATCAGGATCGCGACCGAGGGAGACGCGGACTTCAGGCACCAAGGTGACTCCGAGGCCGAGGGGGAGTAGGGGGAGCGCAAGAAAACGCCCCGCCTGATCTTGCCGGCGGAGCCTGAGTGAGAAAAGTAATGTTGAGGTGATT
>CAZFYZ010000221.1:0-3537 GCA_964523735.1 uncultured bacterium
GAGATGTTGTGCTGAACCCTGCTCGAGCAGCAGAGCGCGACACCCGAGAGTTCACGGAGGCGCTCACCGAATGGAAGAAGGGAAGCGACTCGCTTCATAAGCTCTGGGGAACGGACTTCATCAAGCGTGACGTGGTGGAAGACCTGATCTCGTCGTCGAACGTGTCGAACGCGAACGCGCTCAAGAGTTCGTCTATGGTTGCTCAGCAGGTCTCGAACATGGCCAGGTCGGCCGCCGCTGACGCACAGTCATACATCACGCAGAACCCAAGTTTCACGAATGCAGAATCGGCACTGAAGCCAATCATCAAGCGTGTGCTCGCATTCAGCGACGACGCCGATTCTGTTGCCGCGTCAATCCGAAAGGGAGACATTGCGGCTTCGGATGCAAACGTAGCCTTGGACAGGCTGAAGCGGCAAATCTACCGTTACCTGGAGCGTGAGATGCCTTCCGCGGCATCGAACGAGGCGAAGCATGGAGGGTATGTTTCCGTAGCTGAAGGGCTGGCCCGTTCGCTTGGCGACATGGACCCGACGGTTGGCATGGCCGGGAAGCTGAAGACGTTCCTCGAGGATGAGTCGGTCTGGGGACGAGCCGGTCGACTTCAGCGTGAGGTGAACGCTGGTGTCAGTGAGATGATGGGGGTTAGCGAGGAGTTCGTTCAGAAGCTCGGGACCAAACTGCCGAACGAATACATGAGCCGGGTCCCGCGATGGGGGGTGAACTCTGAGAAGACCGCCTCCGCCCTTTCGCTTGTCGCCGAGAGCCCCGACGGCTTCCTGGCGCGCGACATTGCGGCGAAGATGAGCGGATTCGAGAAGGCTGTCGAGGCCATGAAGCGCCTTGGAGCCGATGGCATCGACGACATAGAAGCTGGAGCCGCATCGGTAGAGCGCGTTCGCAAGGCGGTGTCCGAGGCGCAGAAACACAAGTACTGGAACGACATGCACCAGCGCTTGGTGACCGCTCAACATGGCATGGCTTCCACTGGAGCCACGAACCCGGCCATGTTGGGGGTGGTCGGCGCTTACACCATGGGGCCTGTCGGAGCTCCGGTTGGAATAGCCACGTCTGCCGCGTTCCGTCCAGCATCCATGGTCAATATCGCCCACCAGTCCAGAAAGATTCTGGCCAGGCTAGGTACGTCAAGAGTGGCCGATGTGGCCAGGAACGCTGTCGTGGCGCCCGGGAGGGCCGTAGGGAAAGCTGTCAAGAAAGCTGCTGGCCCTGTCGCGAAGGCGGCTGAGGTAGCGGGCCCCCGAGCGGCAGCTACCGCGGGAGCGCTAGTTGCCACGTACCGAGAACAAGCGAACAAGGTTCGGGAGCTGGCCAGCGATGAGCTATCCAGGCTCGAACACCTTCAGCGCGTGGCCCCAGGGCTAGCTGACGATCCGGAGCTAGCCGCCGCTACCAATGAACGTGTCGGAGCCGCTCTTCAGTGGCTTGCAAGTCGCATCCCGTCCTCTCAGGGCCGCCCTAGCATGTTTGACCGCGCCGAGCCTCAGCCTCCCCGGGGCGACATGATCCGATGGATGGACGACCTTCGGCTTGTGGCTGACCCAATGGGGGCCATCGATGACGCGCGCCGGGGCGGGATGAGCCAAGCGAAGATTGACACGCTGAAGCAGCTTTACCCGGGAATCTTCCGGCAGGCTCAGCTAGAAATCGAAGCTGAGGTACTCAACCGAGCCAGAACGGACAAGTTGCCATATTGGCACCAGAACCAGCTTGAAAAGCTGCTAGGGTTGACGGGTATGGCACCAATCCAACTGTCGCCAACCGTAGCGAAGCCTAGCTCACGAAGGGGCGGAACCCCGGCCTACGCCCACAGTGAGGAAACCATGAGCAACAGCATCCTAGTCTACACGACTACCCCGGTAGCCCGCACAATGCGAGCGCTCAAGTCGCCCGTCAACGCAATCGGGGTTTCGGCGTCGTCCGGAATTCTTGTCTACAAGGATTCCGCCGGGCAGGTCAAGCAAATCGTCGAAGATGAGTTTCTGACTCTCGGAGTCGTGCCAGACGACATTGCCGAAGTCTTGACATCTGGCACTCCAACCGTTGGAGCCGGAACCGGCGGCAGCTCAATCACAACCACCGCCCAGAACGTCAGGGTCTACTTTCACTGAGGAAACTATGGAAATCATCGCTCTCATCTCCGAAATCTTCTCGAACAAGCTTGCGCTGCTCGTGACCGGAACATCGATTCTGGCGCTGTTGCTGGCCCGCGGCGCACAGATTCAATGCCTCATCGGGCTTGGTGGAAAGTTCGCCAGGTTCGGCGGACTTTTGATGTGCCTTGGGGCCATCACGGTCGACTTGAACAAGTTGTGGCGCGGCCTGTTCATGGTCGCGACTGGGCGACCGCCAAGCAACTACGAGGCCACGGTTCAGGGTCGCGTGATGGACGCTCTCAAGAAGACCGGTATTGTGTCGTTCTCGTGCTTTCTCATGTCGTGCTCGCCGGCATTGCGCAACGCAGCGGCAGAGTGTCCAGTGCCCGCGCTTCGAGCTGGATTGGCCGTCGCGGCGGTTGCGGCTGATGTTGCTGAACGGTACTGTGGCGTTTCGGCTGAACCCGGGTGCGAGGAAAAGGTCCACACGGTGAAGGTCATTATCGAGGACTCGAGCTCCACACTGAACGACGTTTGCGAAGTCCTGCCAGCCCTTGAGACCCTGAAGTGTGACGAGTGCTCGGTAACCATCGAGGCGGCGCGCAAAGCCGCGTGTAGCTGAGGAAGCCATGAGAGCGGCCTACGTCGAGCCAAAGAAGACACCTGTAACGTTCGAGCATGCCGTCGAGCTGCATCGCTGGGCGCTGAAGGGCCAGCTCGGCGTAGACTGCTCTGCCGATGTCCTTGCCTTGTTCATGGGCAAAACCGGGCTCGAGACTGGGCGCTACCAGTCAATTTATAACGGCAACTTTGGCAATCGGAAGAAGCCAAGCACGGAACAGGGCATGTTCACATGCTTCACGCTGAACGAGGTCCTGAACAAGAAGCTGGTTTGGTTCGCACCTGAGGGACAGTTGAGCGCGTCTCCATCGAAGGGCGGCAAGGTCATCGGTGAGCCTATCCCGGTGCCTGACGGCCACCCACAGACGCGCATGGAGGCCTTCCCGAACGTCTACGAGGGGATTCGTGCCTATGCCGAGTTCCTTGCCAATGGGCGCTACCGAGCCGCATGGGTGAAGCTTCTAGCCGGCGATACTGCCGGGTACGTGCGCGCGCTAAAGGCGGCCAAGTACTTCACGGCAGACGAATCCTTGTATCTGAAGGGGGTGACGGCGCTCCAGAAGGAATACCTCTCCAGGCTCCGTGGCATTGCTCCGCCCCCCAAGGTTGACCTTGAGTGGGAAGCGTTGAAGCTCGCCGTGCCGCGCCTTCAGTTCGACGTAGACCAACTCATCAACGGAGACTTTGAGGAGGCAGCATGACCTGGCCAGTTGAGCTAATCCCCGTTGGCATCGCGGTCTTCAGTACTGGTGGGGCACTGGTCGGCATCGTCTACAGGAACCAGGCGCGCCGCATTGACAGA
>CAZFYZ010000222.1:0-3444 GCA_964523735.1 uncultured bacterium
CACCCAGGTCCGTGAGGCTGAGGAGTCGCTCAACGGCTATCTGAAGGCCATGCAGTGCGAGCACGGCGACTTCCTCGATTACGCGAGCATACGACGCGAACTCAGCGACCTCGAGAAGAAGAATCGTCAGGACGCGCATGGTCCGCGCGCGGCACGCGACAAGCGTCTGAAGCGCATTCAGTCCCTCCGCAACCGCATGCAGCGTCATGGGTGCCACAACTGCCCGGATCGCGAGGCGCACGCCCGCTGGGCCGAGCGCTATTGGAAGCTCAAGCGCCAGACCGATCGCACCCGTCGCCAGATCGAAACCCGCACGGGTACCGTGGCGCGCGTGTTCGATCGCGTCGTCGATGTGCTCGCCACGCTCGAGTACGTCACTGGTGACGGTGACGAGACGGCGCTCACTGACTACGCCATTGAGGATGCCGACGCGGGGCTCATTCGCTTCGAGCAGTCGGCAGTCCTGGTAGCAACGCTTCTGCCCGCAACGGCTCAGGTCGGAGGTTGGCTGCACGTGGAGTATACGGCAGGCTGGGAATCGTTGCCGTCTGCCCTCGAGTTGATCATCATCGAGCACGCCGCGGCTATCTATCGATCAGGGACAGTTGACTCGACAATGGAGTCCGAAAAGATCGGCGACTATTCCTACAAGCGGGCGGCAGTAGCAAGCCTGGCTCAGCCATTTGAGAAGCGACTGCTCGCGTGGAAGAAGCGGCGGGTGTAGCAATGAGCTTCGAGTCAATGCTGACAACCACGCTGGAGGTCTGGCGCGATACGTTCGTCACGGACGCGACCATGGGGACTGAACGCAGGGCCGCTTACTCCAGTACTATCCTTGGGCGAATCCAGCCGCGAAAGTCTGTGCAGCGAGACGTAGCCGGGGCGGTTGCCGTGGTTGTCACACTCAGGCTCTACGCCGCGATTGGCGCGGACATTCAGGAAGCTGACGAGATTCGCAACACCGCGACGGGCAAGACCTACTGGGTAGAGGGTGTTCACGACATCCAGGGGCATCATCTCGAGGTAGACCTCGTGGAGCATAGGCCACAAAGATGAGCGGCGGGTTCAAGTGGTATGGCGAGCAGGTTCTCAAAGAGCTAGAGAAGCAGGTAGAGCACGGGCTGGACAAGCTCGCAGAACAAATAGCACAGACCGCCCGCGATTCGATGCGGGAACCCAAATCTGGCATTGACTATCGACCCGGTTCCAATGATCCTCGCGCTGATTGGATGCCCCAAAAGTGGCGAAAGAGATTCGTTACCCGTTCATCTGCGCCCTACGAAGCACCGGCGGTTCAGCGCGGTCATGTGCTCCGCTCGCTCAACTGGCGCCGCAACGGCAAGATGCGCAGGAAGATCGGGTCAAACCGACCGGAAGCGCTGTATCTGGAGATCGGGACCCGGAAGATGGAGCCCCGCCCGTTCCTCCGCCCTGCGCTGATGCAGCACACCGGCAGGGATGGCTCAGAAATATGGGAGAGTCTGATAGACAGGACGAAGTGACGCGATGATCTACCCACTGCTTAAGGCAGTCCAAAGTCAATACGCCGAGTCGATTCTGCCCCCGTTTCTCGGGGGCTTTTTCTTTGGCAAGGCACCGGAGGGCACGACGGGCGACTATGCGACGCTCGCCATCATCGGCTCGCCAAGGGACTACGCCACGGGCTTGCAGTGGCAGGACACCGCACTCCAGGTTTCTCTGTGGACCTGGGATAACAGCCCGGCGCGCATCCTCCAGACGGCGCGGCTGGTGACTGACGTTTTTGATTCGGCCACTCTCGCGCTTGAAGGCTCGTGCGTGTGCCTGCGCATCGACCGCGACAACGAACCTATGCCGGTCCCTGATCCTGACGGTGGCTGGCAAGTCATTATCAACTACACGATCCAGACAGAGGAGGCAGTCTAATGTCTAACCGATTTCCCGGCAAGACTATGGCGGTCAGCAACGCCGCCGCGAACATCGCAATTGAGAGTATGGACATCAATCTCGACGTTGAAGAGATCGATGTCACAGGCAACGACTCTGCCGGAGTAGGCGAGTTCGAGGCCGGTATCTCCAGCGGCACCGCAGAGGTCAACGGATTCGCCAAGGGCACGCTCGCGGCGTCTGTTCCAGGCACCGCGGTCAGTGGCGGCGTGTTCTCCACGGGTGGCTCCGGCGCGCCCAAGGTGACCGCTACCGGGTTCGTCAAGTCACTGAAGATATCGAGCAACGTCAAGGGCGCTGTGCAGGCTAATGTCGGCTACAGATTCAGCGGCGCCGTGGTAGTCGGTACGGTCTAAGGAGAGTTCAATGGCAACTGACAGGAAAGTCGGAAAAGCCTCAACTGTCGAACTTGACGCCACCACGCCCGCCGAACTGGTTGGAACTACCGAATGGGAGTTGACCTACGACGTGGACGAGGTGGATGTCACGGGTAACGATTCCGCGGGCGCAGGCGAGTTCGAGCCCACCATCAGCAACGCGCAGGCGACCATCAAGGCGTTCGCGGTCGGTGAGTTGGATGCCGAGATCAGGCCGGGGCTGCCGATCAAGGTCAACCTCTACGAAGCATCCACGGACGAAGACTACTGGTATGGCGACGGCTTTGTGATGTCGTGCAAGCCAAGCGTCAGCATCAAAGGCGCGGTTACCTGGAATATTGCCGTGCGGTTCTCTGGAGCGGTCACCTACGGCGCGCGCACGTAGCAGTCAGCAGAAAGGGCAGATATGATCGAATCGTCAAAGACAAGCGTTCTCATCTCACTGAGTGGAACCGAATACGAGTTCTCTAAACTGAAGCCGGTTCACATCCTGGCGGCAATCGAGCGAGAGACGTTGCGCCTCGAGAAGCACATCATCGCGCTCGTGCCTGAGCCCACTGTCCAGGACGCGCGGTATGCGGCAGTAGAGGCCCGCAAAGTCTGGTCGATAGACAAGATCGATGAAGTGTTTGAAGACCTAGGAATCCTCGTGGAGGTTCTGTATCAGTCGTTTCGTTCCCGCAACCCGGAGGCCACGCGCGAGGAGTTCCACGAACTCATGGGCATCGCGGACCTGGCTATAGTCAACACGCTCGTTGACAAGCTGACACCGGGAGGCGCTGCTGATGAGGACCCTTTCCCGGCGACTGCCGAGCCCGAGACGACGACGGATTCGGGTTCGCAGAGTGCGTAGCGGCACTGTGTGAGGGCTACCACTACACTCCTGACGACGTGCTCGAAATGACGTTCGAGCAGATACGCCTCCTCTCTATGAGCCGCGAAGAACGGCACATGCGATGGAAGTGGTCTCAGATGACGCCCGAGGTGCGGGAGATCGCGCGTCGGAGCTATGAGAAGCACGGTGGATTCTGATGGCAAACAAACTTGGCGAAGCCTTTGTTGAGATAAGCGGGAAGCTGGCGCCTCTGAAGAAAGCGGAATCGGAGGCACGCCAGATCACCAGCAAGATCAGTAAGCTCCC
>CAZFYZ010000223.1:0-1881 GCA_964523735.1 uncultured bacterium
TTCACCCGGGCGATGTATTCAAGTCGCTCAGCGGCAAGACGGTCGAAGTGGCGAACACAGATGCCGAGGGGCGGCTGATCCTCGCGGACGCTGTCTACTATGCGAGCACTCTGAATGTTGATGAGATCATCGATCTCGCCACCCTCACTGGTGCCTGCATTACCGCGGTCGGGACTCGATACTCCGGGATTATGGGAACCAAGCAAGAGATGATCGACCGGCTGATCGAGGCAGGTAAGATCTACGACGAGAGAATGTGGCAGCTCCCTCTGGTTGAAGAGTATAAGGAGTATATGAAGAGCGATACCGCCGACCTCAAGAACACCGGTGGCAAAGGCGCCGCTCCAACAATGGGCGGGTTGTTCATCGGGAGCTTTGTCGGTGATACGCCCTGGGCGCATATCGATCTATCATCTGCGTTCATTGATGGCGACACCGACTTGGCGCGCAAAGGCGCAACCGGCATGGGCACGGGAACGCTCATTGAGTACATAATGGAGCAGTAGCTTCTGTTGGGCCTCCGGCTGGACTGCACCGGAGGCCTGTCTCCCAATCCTTGGGTGTTACTGGCGATACCGGGGACCGGCATCCTTGCGAATGTGGTAAGCAGGCAAGCCACTCTGTCTGCAATCCGACAGCAGCACATCCGCTACTCCAGCCATCTCGATCACGCGTTTGGCCTGTGAACTTACTGCTGAGATACTCGGCTCCAGTCCGATCCGGTGAGCCGAGTCGAATACTCTGAGGAGCATTTTGAGGCCTTCGCTGTCGATGAAACTCACGCCGGAGAGATCTATACTGAGACGATCGCTACAGTCGGCCGTAAGATCCTCGATTCTGGGAGTCAAGTCCAGCGCGGCAGCGAAGTCGATCTCCCCGCCGAGGTAGATCGTGCTTTCTCCGGGTCCCTGAGCAACAGCGAAGTCAAACATCAAAGCGCCTCGACAAGCCTTGCCTCGTCCGATCTTTCCAACAAGACAACGTTGTATCGGAAGCCACTTCCGGACTCGCTTGTCATACCCATTTCCGCTGCGCTGTGTAAACCTGTAAGCAAGCCGTTTGTGGGGTAACCTTAGCCAGCTCAGGACGACAGAAGAACATTTGAACGGTGAACAGACTGGACAGCCTGTGGGAAGATGATAGCCAAGCCGCCTTTGGTGGGTAGAAGAGCCAGGTGAATGAGATGCTTGAGGACGAAATAGGAGACATCATCGCAAAAGCACGCCTAGGGCACGGAATCAGTCCCGCCGACCTGTCCGCCGCGACAGGACTGTCGCAACGGTATGTCTCAGACATCGAGGCCTGTCGACTGACTCCCGATAGCGAACAGCTGTACCGGCTCACTAAAGCTCTGTCATTGGATCCTGGAAGACTCGCGGCCATTGCAGCTGGATGGACGCCGGATCCGCTGTCACTGCCGCAAGATCAGGTGCTTGTGGAGTGCGTGCAGGTTGCTATGGGTGGTTACGAAGAGAACTGCTACATCATAGGCTGCCCCAGGACTCGTCTCGCGGCGGTCGTCGACCCCGGTGGCGCCGTAGAGGAGATCAACGACCGCCTGGTGTCAGCCGATCTGGAACTCGATCTGGTTCTGCTGACCCACGCACATGCTGATCACGTCGGCGGCCTTAAGCAGCTTCTAGTGGAACGCCTCAATGTCAGGCTTGCTAACCATCAGCTTGAGCGAGACTCAGTGATCAAGGGCCTCTCGAACCCCTGGTCGCCGGCCAAGGAGAACGTCGCGATCAATCTTGGCAGCCTGACAATCACTCCACTGTTCACCCCTGGCCACACGCCCGGCTCCACCTGTTATGTTGCAGATGGATTGTGCTTGGTCGGCGATACGTTGTTCTCCGGGTCCATAGGACGGCCGGCAGGTCC
>CAZFYZ010000223.1:1891-3400 GCA_964523735.1 uncultured bacterium
AGACATCAAGACCAAAGTGCTGTCTCTGCCAGAAGAGACCGTTCTGCTGCCGGGTCACGGCCCACTGACGACTGTCAGAGATGAGAGATCAGCCAATCCATTCTTCTCATAACCCTCCACGCCGTGCGTGCCGAGCCGCGCTCGCAGCCAGTCCTATATGAAAATCGGACACTACCAAATTGAGCACCTACCCGCGCTCAATCAGGTTGACTGTCGTGGTCGCTGAAAGCTATACTGATGGCATCAGAAGCGAGGAACTCCTGGATTGACCGAACAAGCTGCGCAGTCCAAAGAACAGCCCGTGGGTAAGAGACCCCGAGCTTTCGTGGTGGTGCCAATCCTGATCGTCCTGATAGGTGTAGGCCTTCTCATCTGGGCGATGGGCAGGGGCAAGATTACCACCGACGACGCACAGGTTGAAGGTCATCTGGTGCCGATCAGTCCCCGGGTGAGCGGATATGTAAGATCCATACTGGTTCAGGATAACCAGGTGGTGGCTGAGGGGCAGTTGCTCGTGGAGTTGGACCAACGCGACTTGGGGGCTAAGCTGACTGGAGCGCAGGCGAATTTGCAGACGCAGGCCGCACAGGCGGCGGCCGCTCGCGAGCAGGCCTCGGTCGTCGGCAAAACCGCACCGGCCAACGAGGCACAGGCTGCGGCGGGAGTGGCGGTCGCGCAAGCAGGGGTTGAGTCCGCACAGCGCAAAGTCGCTGCGGCTGCAGCTCAATCGAAGTCGGCCGATGCTCAGGCCCGCGTAGCCACGGCCGCTGTCGCAAGCGCCGAGAGCGACATACAGACGGCGAAAGCACAGATAGTCGCGGCAGAGGCTGCGGTAGACGCAGCCAAAGCCGATGTTACCTCAGCCGAGGCCCAGGCGAAAAAGGCTGCAAGTGATGTCACGCGTTACCGCGAGATGTATGCAAGCGGCGCCGTCCCGAAGCAGCAGCTCGAAGCCGTTGAGGCAACTGACGTGGGTGCTCAATCAGCTCTCAAGGCCGCGCAAGACCGAGTCAGGAGCGCCAACGCCGGATTGGATCAGGCTAGAGCGCGATTGACCGGAGCGAACGCCGCCCTAAGACAGGCGCGGGGACGGCTGTCGGCAGCTACGGCTGCCACAGAGGAGGCGCGAGCGGGCGTATCTGTCGCACAGGCCGCGCTGAGGCAGGCAGAGGGCCAACTCTCTCAAGCACGGGCTAACCAGGCATCAGCCCAGTCAGCCCCCCAGCAGATTTCGGCTAGCGCGGCTCAGGCGAAGGCCGCGACGGCTAGGCAGCAGCAGGCGGCAGCTGACGTCAACACGCAGAAACTGCAGCTATCATACACGTCTATCAAGGCGCCAGTAGCTGGACAAGTCAGCCAGAAGACTGCTCAGATCGGCCAGTATGTCCAGCCCGGTCAAACCCTGATGGCAGTGGTGCCGCTCGAGGATACCTGGGTCGTGGCGAACTTCAAGGAGACGCAGATAGAGCACATGCGCAAGGGCCAGAAGGTCGATGTAGAGGTGGATAC
>CAZFYZ010000224.1:0-3304 GCA_964523735.1 uncultured bacterium
CTTGTTGTGATCGCGATCATCGCGATCCTGGCAGCCATTCTCTTCCCTGTGTTTATGAAGGCGAGAGAAACCGCGAGGATGAGCAGGTGCGTCAGTAACCTCAAGCAGATTGCTACTGCACTGACGATGTACGTGGACAACAACAATCAGACACTGCCTGGACAACGGGATAACCGCCGCTACTATCCGGGGCCACATCACTGCAAAGCCCTTGAGTACGCTCAGGAACTGCACGATCTTAACAAGGCAAAGCTCTATCCCTACATGCAGGATATGCTGGCGCCCTATTGCCGGTCCATGTCGGTGTGGCTTTGCCCGTCCATCGGTCCCAATCAGCGCATCCCTAAGGTCGATTACAAGAGCTATCCCCAGCAGTACAACACCTACCTGACCAGCATGACGTGGGGCGAGAACACCGGCAACTTCGGTGGGCGAAACTCGCCGACGAACTACGGCTGGTTATGGCAGCATGCGAGCATTGTTGGCGGGGACAAAGTATACAACAGCGGGGCCAAGGTTTCCAGGATAAGGAGACCGACAAAGGCAACGATGTTCGTGGAGATGCCGTTCTGGTCGGTGTCCCAGTCGCCGCATACCCGAGGCGAGGACATGGGCATACACGTCTCCTACTATGACGGCCACGTCAAGTTCCAGAGACCGTCTGGCTTCGACACATTTACCGGCACACAAGGCAGCTTCAATACCTGGTCCCAGGAAGGCTGGGACGACTCGCCCCAATAGGCCAAGTGGTTGCGGTGGGTAAGCTGATTGCCCCTCTCAGGCTGAGTGCGTAACGTACCGAATGCGGGGCAGGGCGCTTAGATAACGCCGCGCACTCAGCGCAGGCGGCCCTCATAGCATAGTCCCTGTTGGAACGGAACACCCGGAGGGAAGCACAGCATGATGTCTGGTAGAAAACGTGTGGAGGCGGCGTTTGCCCACCAGGAGCCGGACCGAACCCCGATCTTTGAGTACGTCTTGCTTGGGCCGGTTGCGGAGCACTTCCTTGGCCGGCCCTATGCTGATTACGCGGGAGACACAGCTGACCTGCACAAGTGGCTTGAGGCCTGCCGCGTGTGCGGGCTGGAGGCTGCTCTTCGCAGGTATGTTGTTGACAGGCTCGATCTAGCGGAATCTCTGGGCCACGACATGCTCTATGTCTGCCCAAATCCGCTTCTGCCGACTGATGCGGCTCCAAGTATCAGCGATGTTTCGGATGGACCGGCCTTGGATGATCCGGTCGAACGAGTACGAATGCGAACCGAAGCATCTCGCGGGTTCGCGGGTGTTGCCAACGATTCCTTTCTTGTCTATCGCTACCTGCGGGACGAGATGGACAGTCGCGGCTTGGACCTGCCGATAATGGCGCCGGCGTATTTCCACGGCGTCTGGACGGATGTGGACCTCATGCAAACGATGGTCCTGGAGCCAGAGGTAGCCCGTGGCCATTTCGCGCAGGCGACGAGGGTGGCTCTCGCCTACATTGATGCGTACGCAGAGCTCGGTGTAGATCTGATCGGAGTCGGCGGGGATTTCTCAGGCAACCGCCCGCTGATTTCTCCCGCGTGCTACCGCGAGTTCGTAGTCCCCGAAATCCGTAAGATCTCTCGACATATACACGAACTGGGCATGCGAGCAGTGAATGCCAGCGATGGCGACCTGTGGCCTGTGATAGACGACTTCCTCCTGGGATGCGAGGTGGATGGTTACCTCGAGATCGACCTTCATGCGGGGATGGACCTCCGGCGGCTCAAGAGGGAGCATGGGAGCTCGATCACGTTCCTCGGCAACATAGACTGCGGCAACACCATGAGCTTTGGCACAGCCGACGAGATCCGTCGGAGCACGATCGAGTGCCTTGAGGCGGGCAGTGGAGACGGCGGCCACATATTCTGCTGCAGCAACGCGATCACTGCCTCGGTGCCCGTCTCCAACTACCTGGTCATGGTCAATGCCTATCGCGACAAGTTCCAGCTGCCTCGGTTGGCGTAGTCGCATCGGCATTCCAGAGAAGCAAGCCACAGCAAAAACGACCGCGAGTAGGCTTGGGATGAGGAGACGAGCGGGTGACTCTACAGCTTCAGTCTCGTCTTGATCCTGTTCACAGCTTCCTGAGTGCTCTCGCGGCTGCCGAAGGCGGTTAAGCGGAAGTAGCCTGCGCCGGATGGCCCGAAGCCGGAGCCAGGAGTGCCGACCACGTTGGCCTCGTTCAGGAGCTTGTCGAAGAACTCCCATGAGTCCATGCCGTTGGGTGTCTTCAGCCAGATGTAGGGGGCGTTTGTGCCGCCAAAGACCTCGAGACCTAGCGCGAGCAGGCCCTCGCGGATGATCTTCGCGTTGGCCATGTAGTAATCGATCACTTCTCTTGTCTGTGCGCGGCCTTCGGTGCTGTATACTGCCTCGGCGCCT
Source organism: uncultured bacterium (assembly GCA_964523735.1). GTDB lineage: Bacteria > Armatimonadota > UBA5829 > UBA5829 > UBA5829 > CAZFYZ01. The sequence goes on from CAZFYZ010000224.1 coordinate 2,410, forward strand.
CGCTGGACGACATACGGCACGCCGTTGAACTTGGTCGTCTGCCGTCTGAGCCAGAGCTTGTTGAGCGGGTGGGGCTCGCCGTTGATGGTCTTCGCCATCACTGTCTTCGGCACGACAGTGTAAGCGCAGCGCGTGCCGGTGAAGCCTGCCAGCTTGGAGAACGAGCGGAACTCGACCGCGCAGTCTTTGGCCCCATCGATCTCGTAGATGCTGTGGGGGATGTCGGGCTCGGTTATGTAGGCCTCGTAGGCGGAGTCAAACAGGATGATCGCGCCATTCGCCCGAGCGTAGTCGACCCACTTCTTAAGCTCGCTCTTGGGCAGAACGGTTCCCGTGGGGTTGTTCGGGAGGCAGAGGTAGATCATATCGACCGGCTGGTTTGGCAGCGCGGGCGTGAAGCCGTTCTCCGCATTGCAGGGCAGGTAGAGGATCCCCTCGAACGTCCCGCTGTCAGTAAGCTGCCCCGTTCTGCCGGACATGACGTTGGTATCGAGGTAGACCGGGTACACAGGATCGGTGATCGCGACCACGTTCTGTGCACCGAACAACTCCTGGAAATTGGCAACGTCAGACTTGGCGCCATCGCTGATAAAGACCTCGTCCTCATCCAGAGAGATCCCTCGAGGCGTGTAATCACCCTCGATCACCTTCTGGATCAGGAAGCCGTAGCCCTGCTCAGGCCCATACCCACGGAACGTCGGGGCGTCGGCCATCTCATCGACTGCCTTATGCATCGCCTCAATAACGGCGGGGACAAGCGGCTTGGTTACGTCGCCTATTCCAAGGCGGATGACATCCACGCTGGGGTTCGCCTGCTTGAAGCTAGCCACTCTCCTGCCGATCTCGGTGAAGAGATAGCTGCCGGGAAGTTTGAGGTAGTTTTCGTTGATGAAAG
>CAZFYZ010000225.1:0-3247 GCA_964523735.1 uncultured bacterium
GCTGCGCGTCCGCGAGGCGGTAGTCCACTATCGCAAGGCGGTGGAACTGGAGCGCGACAACCCCGGGTATCATACTCGGCTGGGTGATGCCTACGCCTACTCGGAGAACTCCGTGAAGGCTGTCTCGGAGTACCGCAAAGCCCTCAAGATCAGTCCCCGCCGCGCAGAGCCGCACTACAGCCTGGCTGAGATCTATCGCCGGTATGGCAAGTGGATGGCGGCGGTGGCAGAATATCGGAAAGCGACGCAGTTCAACTCGATGAACCCCTTCTACCGCTACAAGCTTGGGGCTGCGCTGTGGCACATCGGCCTGCGCGATGAGGCGGTGACGCAGCTCGAAATGGCGGTTCAGATCGCGCCGACGGATGGATTCTACCACTTCTGGCTTGCGGATTTGTACGCCGAGTCAGGAAGAATCGGCGACGCGATCATCGAGATGCAGCAGGCCACGATCTTCAGTCCTCTGGATTCCTACTACTCGTTCCGGCTGGGGCTTCTGTATATGCGCGGAGGCTTTCCCGATGATGCAGTGGCGGCTCTCAAGCGAGCGGTGCATCTGAAGCCCTCTGAGCGGACATACCACGCCGTTCTTGCTGAGGCCTACCACGGCTGCGGCAACAGAGAACGTGCAGAGATGCACTGGCATTACGCGGGCGACATGGACGATTTCGACGCGGCCAACCTTGCCGTCGTGCGCCGGGTAGAGGGTTAGCCTTGCCCATCGACTTTCGCACCATCGCCGGCGGTCCACTCGGGACCAACTGCTACCTCATCTGGGATCGTGAGAGCCGCGCCAGCGCTGTTATAGACCCCGGCTGCTCGCCGAACCAGATCATCTACCACATTGGTAAACTCGATCTCGATGTAGAGTGGGTGCTGCTGACGCACGGCCACTTCGACCACGCATTTTACGCGGGCACGCTGGTCAAGCAGTACGGCGTCAGAGTGGGCATGCACGAGTCGGATGTTGTCCAACTCGAATCCACGCTTGCCATCGCAGAGTCCTACTTCTACGATATGACCCAGTTCGAGCCGATGACGCCCACTGGTATGCTCGTCGAGGGGCAGGTCATTGAGCTGGGCGGGTCAAGGATAAGTGTGCTGCACACCCCTGGTCACTCCGAAGGCGGCCTCTGCTTCGTGACTGACGCGGGCGTATTCTGTGGAGATACGATCTTTGCGGGCTCTATAGGGCGCTACGACTTCCCTGGGGGGTCGGAAGCAACGCTGATGAACTCAATCAAGACGAAGCTGCTGACTCTGGATGATGCCACGCCGTTGTACCCGGGCCACGGTCCTTCAACGACTGCTGGCGTCGAGCGCCGCACAAACCCGTTCTTGGCTTGAGGAGGGAATTGAATGCTGAAGGATCTTGTCCTCGCGAATCGGAGCTACAGGCGTTTTGATGAAAGCGTTCCGATCTCGGAAGCCACATTGAGAGAGCTGGTTGATATGGCAAGATGCACCCCGTCTGCCGCCAACCTCCAGCCGCTGAGATACAAGCTGAGCTGGACGCCCGAGCGCAACAGGCTTGTGTTCCCGACGCTTCGGTGGGCCGGCTACCTGACCGATTGGCCCGGGCCGATTGAGGGTGAGAGGCCGACGGGGTACATCGTGATTCTTGTCGAGGGCAGTGGCGACGCCAGCGCTGATGTTGGCATCGCAGCCCAGACGATCCTTCTTGGCGCGACTGAGAAAGGCTTCGGCGGGTGTATGTTCGGCTCGATCGAGCGAGATCAACTCCGGAACGCACTCAACATTCCTGAGTCGTACCACATCTCATTGGTGATCGCCCTTGGCAAGCCAGTGGAGCAGGTCGTTCTGGAGCCGGTTGGCGCGGATGGGAGCATCAAGTACTATCGTGATTCCGAGCAAGTCCACCACGTGCCGAAGCGGGCGCTAGACGAGGTGATTGTGCCCAGTACGTGATGGTCGGCACGGCCTTCGCAGAGCGGCGGTGAATCTCCCGAACTCCACAGGCACGCCAAGCCGCTTGCAATACCAGGAGCCTTCTGCTATACTAAACTCGCAACTGATCGGCGACTAAGAGAGAGTGGGTCTCACGCCCACTCTTTTGTTTCAGTTTACTATAGCGGGAGAGACCTGATAAACATGAACGCTGACTTCCTGGATGCATTGAGGCAGATCGAGAAGGAGAAAGAGATCCCTCTCGAAGTACTGCTGTCAACCATAGAGTCCGCGCTTGAGACTGCATATAAGAAGAATTACGCGGCGACAGGCGATGTCCGCGTGCGTGTCAGCTCATCCAAGGCTGGCTTCCAGGTCTTCTGCGCCAAAGACGTCGTCGAGACAGTCGAGAACAGTCACACCGAGATCACGGTCGCGGAAGCCAGGCAGCACGATCCGGATATCAAGATCGGCGATACGATTGAGATCGAGGTAACCCCGGAGAACTTCGGGCGGATCGCTGCTCAGACCGCCAAGCAGGTGGTTGTTCAGCGCATTCGCGAGGCTGAGCGCGAGCACGTTTACGAGGAGTTCGGCGAGCGCGTCGGTGAGGTCCTGACTTGCACCGTTCAGCGCCGCGAGCAGCGCAACGTCTTCGTGAACCTCGGGAAGATCGAGGCCATTCTCCCTCCTGCCGAGCAGGTTCCGACGGAGCCTTACCGGTTCAACGACCGCATCAAGGTCTATGTGCTCGAGGTCCGGCGGACCAACAAGGGCCCGCAGGTCGTTGTCTCGAGGACTCACCCAAGCCTGATACGACGGCTCTTCGAGCTCGAGGTCCCGGAGATAGCAGAAGGCATCGTCACGATCAAGTCGGTTGCCAGGGAGCCTGGAGCGCGCACCAAGGTAGCCGTTCACTCGAGTGATGAGAAAGTGGACGCGATGGGGGCGTGCGTTGGTCACCGCGGGACCAGGGTCCAGTCGGTGGTCAACGAACTCTACGGTGAGAAGATTGACATTGTCCGCTGGAATGAGCGGATAGATAAGTTCATCTCGGAGGCTCTGTCACCAGCGAAGTCGATCTCCGTAACGTGCGACGAGGAGACCAAGACCGCTCTGGTCCTGATGCCCGATAGCCAGTTGTCGCTGGCGATCGGCAAGTCCGGCCAGAACGTCAGGCTCGCGGCAAGGTTGACTGGGTGGCGTATAGACATCCGCAGTGAGTCGCAGTTGTCCGGCGAATCGGAGGCTCCGGCGCCAGCTGATGTCATCGCCCCGGCTGAAGAGCCTGCTGATGAAGCTGCGCCCGCGCTTCTTGTCGCAGACGAGTCCGAAGTCC
>CAZFYZ010000226.1:0-3205 GCA_964523735.1 uncultured bacterium
ACCCTTGATCAGTACGCCCGACCGCGCCGCATTTGCTATCGCGGCAACTATCGCGACTGGCGTGGAGATCACCAGAGCGCACGGGCAGGCCACGACAAGCAGTGTCAGTGCTCGTCCCAGCCATTGGCTATAGCCTCCGCCAAGCACGAGCGGGCCGCCGATCGCCACGAGTGCTGCCAGGGTGATCACACAGGGTGTGTAGTAGCGGCCGAATGTATCACTCAATCGCTGCGAGGGCGCTTTCTGAGCTTGAGCCTCCTCGACCATATGCACAATCCGCGCGAGGGTGTTGTCCTCGACGCGGCTTGTGGTCCTGATGTCCAGCGCTCCGTGTCCGTTGATAGAGCCCGCGAACACCGTGTCGCCCTTCCGCTTGTCCTTGGGCAGCGACTCTCCTGTGATAGGGGCCTCATTCACAGCGGATTCGCCACTTGTGATTGTGCCGTCAACCGGGATCTTCTCCCCCGGCTTGACGAGAACGACATCCCCGACCTCTATCTCCTCAAGTCGCGCCTCCCGGACCGATCCGTCTCGGCTGAGTCGTGCCGTGCCGGGGAATGCCTCTACCAGCGACTTGATCGACCGCCGGGCCTTGTCCACAGTCATTGCCTCCAGAGTCGAGCCCAAAGAGAAGAGAAACATCACAGCCGCGGCCTCTGAGTACTCGCCAAGCGCAACTGCTCCGATCGCGGCAGCCGTCATAAGGAAGTTCGTATCGAGAGTGGTGCTGCGGACGCTGTAGTACGCGGCTCGCGTGGCGAAGACACCGCCGGATAGGGCGCTGGTCAGGTAGAACACAGCCGCAGTTTGACTATGTCCCATAACCGCGGCGGCGATCCCACTCCCGAGCAACAGTCCGGAAAGAACAGTGAGGAATAGGCGCAGACTGCGGCTGGCCTTGGCCTTTGCGCGCAGGGGCTCGGGGGCTTCCTTCTCAACGATATCGTAGCCGTGCTCACGGACGCGTTTCCTGATGGCAGCGAGGTCGAGTCTGTCGGGCTCATACTCGACGATCAGGATCGAAGTGGCATAGTTGACAGAGGCCCACGCGATCCCGCGCAGCTTGGAGACTGAAGTCTCCAGCTTCATTGCGCAGTCGGGGCAGTCGAGACCGATCAGCTGCAGCTTCTCGTGCTTGAACCGTTCAGCGACTGTAACGCCCAGTTCGCGCGCGACTTGCTTGATAGCCTCGAACGTCAGCAGGTCCTTTGCGTAGGTGAGTTGCAGGGACTGGCGATCGGGGTGGATCGTAACCGACTTCATGCCGGCCAACGATGCTAGTGCCTCCCTTAGCCGCTCCAGGCAGGGCTGGCAGTCCTCAAAGTAGTCCGGCCATACGACCGGTATGTCCAGCGTCTGTGTTTCCATTTGTGATAGCAGAATTGCGTCTGGTATGCTCTATATTCCCATTCACGGCACAGGCTGAACTCCAGGTTGCTCACACATCCACAACGATCGCGTCGATATCCGAGTCAGGCACTCGTCCGCCTGAAGCAGCAAGTGACTTGAGGTGAGACACGACCACATTAGCCGCAAACTGCAGCGCCTGCTCGCGCGTGTGGGCTTCGGCGTGCACCTCCGGTATTGAAGGCACTTTCACTGACACCCAGCCTGTGTTGTCCGTCGTCACTTCCACCCTGTACCGTCGCTTCATTCGCTCTCCTCCGCATGTGTGCGATCCAAACGCCATTCTACAAGGTCCGGCCTGACCTGTAAACCGTCACCGGAGAGGTGTGCGGCTCGAAGCTGAGCGCTTGAGGAGCATGTTGAGGCATGATGTGTTACAATAGAGTCCGAAAGTGGTGAGAGCTATGCTGGATTGGAATGATTACCCACAGTGGTTTCAGTTGTTGAGGCTGACGGCTTCGTTCCTGTTGACAGCGGGTCTGGGCACACACGCCTACTATCTGCATCGTAGAGAATTCGTTGAGGCCATTTCTCCTCGCAAGTGGATGTTCTGGATATACTCGATGGTCTTCCTCGTGGCCAGCCTCGCGAACTTCCTGCAGTTGTGCGTGACGATGGTGTTTGGTGACTACCAGAAGAGCGTTTTTCACATAGGCTACTTTACGGTGCTGCTGATGCTGTCCTATGTGGCTCTCATGGCGGGCACCAGGCGCAGAATCTGCAAGTAGCGCAAAGCAATCGGGCCGGGATCAAAGATCCCGGCCCGAAACTTGATTCTGATCTCCAGACCCTACTTCACTCTTCTCGCACACACGTACCTCTTCGCGTAGTAGCTCGAGTTCAGTGCATCCACTCTCACTCCTCGCCCGTAGGTCGCGGCGTGAACGAAGTTGCCGTTGCCGATATAGATGCCTACGTGCGAGACGCCGCGACGATAGGTGTGGAAGAACACCAGATCGCCCTGCCTCAGCTCGCTCTTAGAGATGCGCGTGCCCAATCGTGCCTGTGCGGCCGACGAGTGTGGGAGCCTGACACCATACTTGGCATAAACGTATCGGGTGAACCCTGAGCAGTCAAATCCACCGCGGCTTGTGCCCCCTCGGCGATACCTCGCCCCGCGGTAGGCCAGCGCCGTGCGAACCAGCTTTGTGCGGCTGTCCTCGGCAGGCTGGTTTACGGTCTGGGTTGTACTGGTCGAAGGCTCTGCAGCTTCGGGCTGTGCAGCCACGGGCTGAGCCACAGGCTGCGCTACTGCTTGCTTCTTCTGCGTCTGGGCAGCGTATTTGGTTCTCGCCCGCTTGCTGGCATACGCCTTGCGGGAGGCTTTGCCCGAAACAGACTGCTTTCCCGGTATGGTCAGCGACTTGCCAAGCTTAAGCGTAGAGTTCTCTCCAATGCCATTGGCTTTGGCGATCGCCTTGGGTGTCGTATGATACTTCTTCGCCAGGTCCCAGAGGGTATCTCCGGAGCGGACTTTGTGCGCTGCAATTCCCGGGGTGAGGGAAAGGAGCAGAATCGTGGAACTCAGCAGCAGGGTTGCGGTTATGCCGCCTAGCTTCTTTTCGGTCAAGACATCACATCCTTTGGTCTGATCGATCGGTAGCGCCGGTGTGGCTTTGTCAGGCCGGAAACCTGTCCCCACAGGCTCTACCGGCCCACCGCGGGTTATTCTACTTTAGATTATCGGGCCGTGTCAAGCCTATGCTCAGTGCATATCTCGACTTTTTCCAACACACTGCCGTCCAGGGCTAGTGTCAACCTGAGTGTGTAAATTGGATTTTGGGATTAGCCTCCCAGT
>CAZFYZ010000227.1:0-3194 GCA_964523735.1 uncultured bacterium
GGGATGTGCTTGCCAAGGGCACCACTGGCTATCAGGAGGTCATAGCTCGGTTCGGCACGTCGATAGTCCGTGAGGATGGCGAGATCGACCGGGCCGCGCTTGGCACGATTGTTTTCGGTGATTCCGAAGCTCGTGCCGCTCTCGAGAAGATCACTCACCCCCAGATCATGGAACTGATGGCGGGCCGCATAGGCCACTTCCGTGAGCACAATCCCTCGCCCGACGCCGTGCTAGCCGTCGAGATACCGCTGCTTGTCGAATGCGGACTGGAGGGTCTGGTAGACCAAGTATTGCTGGTGGCCGCGGAACAAGAGGCTCAAGTGGGTCGTCTCACAAAGAGGAATGGTCTCACTCGTGAGGCGGCAGAGGCCCGCATAGCGAGCCAGATGCCTATCAATGACAAGCTGGACCACGCCCAATGGGTGGTCTGGAATGACGGAACGGTTGACGATCTCGAGAAGCGTGTTGTGTTTCTGTGGCAGCGCCTGTGTGTGCCACGGTAGACGTAGCACGCATCTGTTGTGGAGGTAACAGCTCACCCTCCACGAGAGCCACGTCGTGCTGAACTCGTTTCAGCATCCAGGCGGAAGCGCATGGGTCCTGAATCAGGTTCAGGATGACGAGAACACTCACGAAGTCTGAGCAGTCACGTGTGGAGATTGTCTTGCCTCTAGTTGAGCTGTTGTGCTATAGTTGTTGGCGGATATGTCTCGGATCCAAACGCGCCTGCGGAAGCTTACCCCGTCCCCGCTTCGAGCCGTGGGCACGTGTCTGTCCTGAGCATAGAAACCCGTAATCAAGTTCTCGAACAAGGTCGGCAGGATGCGGAGCAGGTCTCTGACCTCTGGCCTTTATTTTCCGAGGGAGGAATCGGATAGTTGAGGCACCATTTGCATTCACCAAGCGTGAGAGCCCTGTGCTGTACGTTGATCGTGGCGTTGGTCTCGACCTTCGCCCCGACACCGCTAGTGTCTCCCGCCAGGGCGCAGCTTATGCCCCAATACTCTGTTGGGGTCGTAGACTTTGTGAACGAATCCGGAGTGCAAGGCGAGCTTCTCGCGAGGCTCGCTACGGATGCTGTCGTCGTTGAGATGGCCAAGTCCAACCGCTACGACGTCAGCATCACCAGATCGCTCATCAAGAGCGAGATGGACAAGCTTGGCTTGCATCCGCCGCTGGACAAGATCGGGCTGGTCAGGCTGGGCGAAGTCCTGGTGGCTGACGCAATGCTCGAGGGTTCGATCAAGTCCGTGCAGCTAGCCGGTTCAGGGGCCACCAGGAGAGCCTCGGTCACACTGCTCGTGCAGATGATTGACCAGGCTTCCGGTGAGATCATCAACGGGACCGTGCAGACAGGCACGTCGTCCGCCAGAGTCGGCTATACGGCTGATGATGACTCCCTCATCGCCGAAGCGGTCAACAACGCTGCTTTCCTCGCCGTTAAGACCATGGTCGACTACATCATCCCCGAGGCGACCGTCGTCATGAACATCAAGTCTGACAACGTGATGCTCAACAAGGGTGCCCGGGACGGACTGAAAGAGGGGATGAGGATGATCGTTCTTCGGAAGAAGGAGATCATCGGCTACGTCGAGATCCAGAACGTCAGCGCCAATCAGTGCGATGCTAAGGTCATCAAGTCGATGCGCGGCATCCAGCCGGAGGATAAGGTTCGAGCGATCTTTGACATGCCCATAGTGGGGCCGGTCGGCAAGTCAGAGCCGCTGCCTTCCGGCGCTCCACCTTCGACCGGAGGCAAGCGCGGTACTACCTCGAAGATCGCGAAGGTCCTGGTTGGAGCTGCCCTGGTGTTCGGATTGGTCCAGATCTTCAGGAGTGGGCGCGGCTCGGAGGATGGCCCCAACATCGGTGTGTCGTCTGTTACCAATACCACTCTGACGTGGGATCCTGGCAAGTATAACCATGGACAGAACGTCCTGGAATACCAGGTACTGAGGGACGATTTCTTCGACGGCGCCCAGCCCGTGATGACCATTCGTGACGCTTCCCACGTTGATGCGGGACGCGCCGATGTGTCCAAGCTCTACGGGACTGCGGAAGCGTCCGCTGTAACCTACTACCGCCTCGACGCAAACCCGACGAGGACCACACCTACCAGCGTGGACGCAACTGTTCCGGCCGAGCCCTATGGCGAGACACACACCTACCAGGTACGCGCTGTCTACAAGATGCTTGCCGATAGCACCGGGACTGGCACTTCCACGGACACTACATCGACGTCTACATCATCCGGCGACAAGTACTACTATACGCCCGTCAGCAATACTATCACCGCGACTGCCATCGAACGGGTCAAGTATGCTGACATCGTCTCGCCCGCCTACGACCCCAATATGGGCCCGCCGGAGGTACTCGTGACAGACCTCCAGAACGGGAGCACCAATCTGGAGTGGAACAGAAAGGACGGCGGCGATGTCTATTATGTGCGTGTTGAGCCGATCCAGCCCGGTAAGGGACCGACTTGGCAAAGCTCATTGATATATGAGACGGGTCCGATTGTTTCACTCACGCCTTCTCAGCGGACGGAACTGGCCGCGGCGCTCAACAACCCGAACTACGCTGACGCGGCCATGAGATGGCGGGTATACTGCCGGCATCAGACAGACACCAGTCCTGCGTGGACTGTGGGAGAGGACGCCAGATTCATAATCGGCGTTACGCCTCCCGACGCGCCCTAACTGCTCTCTGTCTTGCTGAATTCGTTTCGGCATACCGGCTTGATCTGAATGGAGAAACATGATGCGGCGGGCCAAACCTGCCCGCCGCTCATTAATGAAACACAAGTTGGAGCGCGAGGTCTGAGACTCTTGGTCTCCCAACCTCGGCTCTCAACCTCTAGAACGGAGGTCTCACGCAATGGAACGGCGTAACCGTCGGCTCAGTTGCCTGTCACTCGTTGTCTTCACAACCTGGCTCTGCATAGCCACGCTGGCTCAGTGTTCTGCAGCCGTGCAGAGTGGCGAAAGGGTGTCATATGTGCCGAACGAGTATATCGTTCGTGCTGCCGCAGGCGCGAGCCTCAGCCAGGTGGAACAGTCGGTAGCGAGGATGGGCGGCAGTGTTGTGAAGACACTCCCTGTGCCCAACATGTATCTTGTTAGGATTGGTCTGGTTGGCAAGCAGCCTGCGGGAAGGTCGTTCAGCAGGTACACTGCATCGACTACTAGATGGGT
>CAZFYZ010000228.1:0-3187 GCA_964523735.1 uncultured bacterium
TAAGGGGACATTTTCGCTCTGCAATAGAGGGGACATAATCGCTCGGCAATAACAGGGGTATAAGGTGGAGTGAGAGCGCGGGCGAGATCAACGGAGGTCAGAATGCACAACTACAAGTACCTCATCATTGGCGGAGGAATGACAGGCGACGCGGCGGCCAAGGGAATTCGTGAGGTGGACGCCGAGGGCTCCATCGGCATGATATGTGGAGAGGCGCAGCCGCCCTACAAGCGTCCGCCGCTTACGAAAGGGCTCTGGAAAGGGAAGCCGGAGGATTCGATATGGCTGAAGACGGACGAGACCAGCGTGTCGATGCACCTCGGGTCGTGCGTGACTCAGCTTGATCCGGAGAGGAAACTGGCCATCGACGACCATGGCGAGGAGTACACGTATGAGAAGCTTCTGATTGCGACGGGAGGCACTCCGCGACAGCTGCTCTTTACGCAAGAGCACATGATCTACTACCGCTACTTCGACGACTATCGGCACCTGCGCGAGTTGACAGAGAGGGGCGACAGGTTCGCTGTGATCGGAGGAGGGTTCATTGGGTCGGAGATCGCGGCCGCACTGACGATGAACGGCAAGCACGTTTCGATGATCTTTCCCGACAACGGCATCAGTGAGCGTGTGTTTCCCAGTGAGCTCTCGCAATTTCTGGTGAGCTACTTCCGCCAGCAGGGGACAGAAGTCTTCGCCGCCGATGCCGCCATGGAACTTGAGGAATGGAAAGGTCGGTACCTTTTGAGGACCGGCAGTGGGCAGGAGCTTATGGTCGACGCGGTGGTTGCGGGAGTAGGTATAGATCCTAATACAAAACTGGCCGAATCAGCGGGTGTCATGTTGCAGAACGGCATATCAGTTAGCCCCTCCTGCCAGACCAGTCACCCCGATATATACTCCGCGGGCGATTGCGCGAGCTTCATCAATCCCACGCTTGGCAAACGTATGAGAGTGGAGCATGAGGATAATGCCATCACGATGGGCAAGTATGCCGGCAGGTCCATGGCCAGACACGAGGAGCCTTACGATTACCTGCCGTTCTTCTACTCTGACTTGTTTGATCTTGGCTATGAGGCCGTGGGCGACACGGATCCGAAGCTGGAAGTATTCTCCGACTGGAAAGAGCCTTTCAAGGAAGGCGTGATCTACTACCTGAGCGATGGCAGGGTGAGAGGAGCCGTCCTCTGGAACGTATGGGACAAGGTGCCGGTCGCGAGGGAGCTCATCGCAGAGAAGGGGCCATTCAACACGGAGGACCTGCGGGGACGGATCACCAACTGACGCTAGAGGATGTCACGGCCGAAGTGACGAACTCTCCGTACGACATGAAGATCGTCATTTGCCCCGACTCGTTCAAAGGGAGCCTGACGTCCGGCGAAGCCGCCGACGCGATTGCTCGCGGCTTCAGGATCGGCGCGGGTGAGGGGGATATCGAGTTCGTCAAGCTGCCACTGGCTGACGGCGGCGAGGGGACGGCTGAGGCGCTCGTTCGCGCTACCGGCGGCGAGATGCGAGAGGTCATCGTTCACAATCCTCACGGGCGGGAGATAAAGTCGTCTTACGGGATCCTCGGCGACGGCAAAACAGCCGTCGTGGAGATGGCGGCGGCGAGCGGCATCGGGCTTCTTGAGGAGTCCGAGCGCGATCCCCTAATCACCGCGACGGTCGGAGTGGGCGAGCTGCTGGCAGCGGCTGCGGAGTCCGGCGTGGAGAAGATGATTGTCGGCATCGGTGGCAGCGCCACGAACGATGCCGGCACGGGCGCGATGGCCGTGCTGGGCGCGCGATTTCTGGACAAAGGCGGACACGGACTCTCGCTTGGCGGCGGCTCACTTGTCGACCTCGATCGCATCGATATGTCCGGCTTCCAGTTCCCCAAGGACAAGATCCAGGTCACTGTGGCCTGTGATGTCACAAACCCGCTCTTTGGCCCAACTGGAGCGGCGGCTGTGTATGGTCCTCAGAAGGGCGCTACTCCGCAGATCATCGAACAGCTTGACGCCGGTCTGAGGCAATGGGCGGAGGTCGTGAAGCGCGATCTCGGCAAAGACGTTGCAGACATGCCCGGGGCCGGGGCTGCTGGTGGGCTTGGAGCTGGGTTGTGCGCATTTCTTGGGGCTGAACTCAAGTCTGGTATAGACATCGTGCTTGATGCGGTGGGCTTTGACGAAGTAATATCCGGAGCAGAGCTGGTGGTCACGGGCGAAGGCAGGCTCGATGAGCAGACCGCACGCGGCAAGACCGTCGTCGGAATTCTGAAGCGGACTCAGCAGGCAAAGGTGCCGCTGGTCGCACTGGTGGGCTCGTGCTCCGGAGACATCAGCTCTCTGTATGATGCCGGCTTGACCGCCTGCTTCAGCCTGACTCCGGGCCCGATGTCGGCTGATTACGCTATGAAGCACGCGTCTGAGCTCCTGACCTCTGTCGCGGCAAATGTAGCACGCTTAACGGTACGCGGAAACGCTTGATGGTATGATGGTGCTTAGTTGAGGGGCTGCACTCGACCATCAGACCATCAGACTATCTAGCTCTCAGACCAATGAGAACCGGCACTGCAAACCTACCACTCCACGGCGGCAATGCTCCATCCTGGTTATTCGGCAGGATGAAGAAGCTCGCGCGCGAGATCATCACATTGATGGTGATCGAGCTTGGCCCCGAGGAAGTCCTCAAGCGCCTCTCAGATCCCTACTGGTTTCAGGCGCTGGGGTGCGTTCTCGGGTTCGATTGGCACTCCTCCGGCGTCACAACAGTCACTACAGGCGCGATCAAGGAAGGTCTCAAGGGACTGGAGGATGAGCTAGGCCTGTTCGTATGTGGCGGCAAGGGTGGGGCCTCACGCAAGACCCCTGATCAGATACGAGCGAACGCCGACAAGCACGGAACCGCAGTTGATGCGGAGAAGCTGGTATATGCCAGCAAGATGTCAGCCAAGGTGGATAGTTCGGCAGTGCAAGACGGCTACCAGCTCTACCATCATACATTTGTGTTCGATCGCTCCGGCGAGTGGGTGGTGATCCAGCAGGGGATGAACGATGCCACTGGCTGGGCGAGGCGTTACCATTGGCTGTCCACGAGCGTTGAAGACTTCGTGGTCGAGCCGCACGCCGGTGTTGCCTCCGAGCATAAGAATGCATCCCTCCAGGTATCGATACCTGGAGGGATGCTCAACATGGTTGCAGCCGAG
>CAZFYZ010000229.1:0-3132 GCA_964523735.1 uncultured bacterium
TCGTTGACGTCGATGACACGCGGTGCACCGGTCTGAGCGATCTGTCGATCAGAAGCCTGATCTGTGAAACCACCCAGGGCGGGACGCATGTCGGCCGGAAGCTTGCTGATCGCCTTCCTGACTTGGGATGTCTGCTTGTCCCAATCCTCATTTTGGCCGGCTGCCAGGCTCTTGAGGTCGTGGATCACTTCCGTTGCTACCTCACCTGCGGTTGCCGGACGCCGGGAAGCGTGCAGCTTGGTGACCGCTTCTCTGATCAGGGTGGCAGCCGAATCGGGATCAGCAAGAATATCCGTAACCGCGAACTTCGGGTCTTCCTTTGCCTCGTCCTGATTGGCCAGCCATTCGATCACGGCGCCAATGGCTCGGTCAGTCTGGGGCAATGGCCCGGCAGCAGCCGGCTCGCTGGTGATCACTTCCTCCCCCTCACCACCGCTCTCCTCGCCGTTGCCCTCGACCGTGTAAACCGCCTCAGTCACCACGATAGTGGTCACACCCCGGCGGCGAAGATACATGCTCGGTCCCTCTTCGGCCATCACATCACGCGGGTCGGCGTTCAAGAAGTCCAGGAAGTCAGTGGTCTGCTCCCGAGTGGCTCCCTGAATCATAGTCACGGCCATTACTCCACGGAGTCTCAGGCGCTCGACCATTTCGAGGCTGTCGGGCGAATGCGCATAGAAGCGATCGTTCAACACGACGCCTGTCTCCGCAAAGACGCACGTCACCTGCCCATAGTCGCCCAGCCAACCACCCAGACAGGTTGTCAGCTCGGCGAGTGCCTCCTGGCTGTTCGGGTGCTCCTTGCCGTAGAGGCTCGTCTGGCTTCTGGCAAAGGCTATTGCCTTCAGAAACTTTCTGAGCTCAACGGGCTGCTCGGAGGCGGCTTCAGAAGACGGGCAAACCGGTTTAGAATCATCCTTGTCCATACGGCGACTACACGTCCCTCTGGTAATTCCTATGCAGGTTCTTCCACAGAGAATGGTCCCAAATGACATTCCCGCAAGACCGAACTCTCTCCTCAGCACTTACATCCTTGACTACAGCCCGATATGGAGGAATAATAGGGTAGACTTGTTTGCTCGCTTATGCGATCCGGAGGAATGACATGGCAAGGCTGATATCTGCCTGTTTACGGGCTCTGGCAACTGTGGTGGCCTGTTCCATTCTCGCCACGACGGCCTGCGCCGACAGCTCCAGACTCGCCGTGGGAGACATAATTGGTGTCACCGTGGACGGGGAGAAGGAGTTCACCAAGTCTTACCAGGTCAACAAGGACGGCTGCATACTCATGCCTATGGTGGACCCGGTCAAGGTCCTGGATCTGAGCACCTCGGATACCGCGGCGGTTATCACAACCGTCCTTGGAAAAGTCCTTGTCAACCCCCAGGTCACAGTCACTTACATGGAGCGAGTCAGGATGCAGGTCTCGGTCGTGGGCCAGGTGTCCAAGCGCGGTCTGGTGGATGTAGGTGTCGGTGATAGAGTTATGCAGGCGCTGGCACTGGCCGGCTATGACGATACAGCCGATCTTTCGCACGTGAACATCCGCAGAGGCGATGAGATTATCGACCTCGACCTCACCAGGTATCTATCAGGCGAAGATCTCACAATGAACAGGGAACTCCAGTCGGGCGACACCGTGGTGGTTCCGCGCATAGACATGATCGGCACCGTCATGATCCTGGGGCAGGTCAACAAGGTTGGCTCGGTTCCGCTCAAACGCAACATGACGTTTCGCGAAATCATGGGGCTTGCGGGTGGCGTGACAGTCGAGGCCGATACCGACAGCATCACCATCAAGAGAGAGAGTCAAACAGACCCCCTGCGTGTGGACTACAAACGAGCGATGGATGGCGACCCTACGGCCGACCTGAAGCTGCAGCCGGGGGACTCCATTTATGTTCCTGAGATAGAGACTGCGTTCTTCACAGTGTTCGGTGGAGTCAACAAGCCAGGCCAGTATCCGCTCAAAGGCAGGCTCACACTGAGTGAGGCAATCGGAATGGCTGGCGGCGCGATGCCGGAACGCGGGGATCTGCGGAGCGTCCAGGTTGTGCATGCCTCTCCCGGTCCGGACAAACCGGCCGAGACCGTGACAATCGATCTCACAAAAGTCATCTCTGGGATGGCTCCGGACCCGCTTGTGAACCGGGGAGACGTGATCAGCGTGAAGGAACGCAAGCCTGGTCCCAATATCCTGCAGGTGCTGCAGAGCATACTGCCGTTCGGGTGGATCTTCAGACGGTAGTGCCGGGGATGGCCGTTTGCGGGACCGCCAACTATGCTTCAAGATTTCTGCAATCAGGCTCCCCGCGCGCGTGTGGTGCCGGCGCACGACAAGCACCCCGTGACGCATAGATAACAACCTCATCTATATCTCACACTGTTCAGCCACATTGCTTGCAGGCCGCCGGTAAAATTACCAGATTATGCCCGCCCGGCTCAGTTTACGCTTGACAGCCACGTACTGCTGTGCTATAAATTGATTGTAACAAGATAGTCGCTAGCTATACGTAGGCGACAGGCAAAGGAAGGCAGATCAGTGGTGTAACCAGGTCTGCCGGTTTTTGTCCATTACCACCGGGGAGACAGGGAATTTGCTAGGGAAGGTTGCCAGGATTGTTCTGTTTGCGGCGTGCATCTGTGTGCTAGCCTGCCAGTTCGCCTGGGCAGAGGATAGCTCTGTTCCAGCCGTCCCGGAGGCATCGGCGCTTCTACTTGCCCCTGTTGGATTGGGCGCGGTCGCTGTTGTAAGGCATCGGCGGCGGCGAAGGCTCGCAGATGTGAAGCGCAGGGTCGGGGCGGCGTATCAGCTAGCCAAGAGAGCCATAGACATTGCGCTGGCATCCTTGCTGCTCACTGCTCTATCACCTTTGTTTGCCCTTGTTGCATTGCTCGTAAGGCTCGACAGCCCGGGCCCGATTCTCTTCAGGCGCAGAGTCATCGGCAAGCACGGCCAGAGCTTTGATATGTTCAAGTTCCGCTCGATGGTTGAAGGAGCGGAGCAGATACTGGCCCAGGACGAAAGCCTCAAAGACGAGTACTACGTCAACTGCAAGCTGAAGTCGGACCCGAGAGTCACAAGGCTGGGCCAGTTCTTACGCAAAACAAGCCTTGACGAGTTGCCGCAGT
>CAZFYZ010000230.1:0-3121 GCA_964523735.1 uncultured bacterium
GTACGAGACGTAGAAGTAACCGGCCTCACCCCAGTAGGGACCGCAGCTATTCCTGATGATGAAGGCACCGTTGCCCTTGGGCCTTAGAGAGAACATGCTCTTGTCGAAGTTGTCATCCCAGCCGACTATGCAGACGGCATGGTTTGCCGATGAATTGCCGTTGTAGTAGTAGGCTTTGTTGGCGACGTCGTAGTAGGTCGGGGCGTCGTCCATGTAGTAGGTCGTGTAGACGGCGCCGTGGTCGATGACTGCCTGCTTGATTGCGTCATTATCCGTGGGGCCAGCTCTGTCCGGCAGAAAGTCCACCCTCTGAACGTGAGCTATCGGCGCAAGACCCGGAGGGGATGTTGGATTGCTCGCGTCATACGGGTCGCTGGACTCGGCGACCGGGCCTGACCATCGAGCAAGATAGGCGGTAGAGATCCAGTGGTTGCCACCCTGGCACGCGGTCCAGTCAAAGCCGTGGGTGTTCTTCATGTGGTTCTCTGAGAAATCGAAGAGCTGACCAGGCAGAAGGCAGGACTCAAGAGAGCCGTAGCTTGCGAACGCCCAGCAGCTACCGCAATCACCCTGGTTCCGGACGGCCGTCAGCCGGGCGGGCTCCTGTACGCGCAGGTCGTACTGAGACGGCAGCGCCGCCAGCAGTGAGTTAAAGCCGGGCGAAGCTGTCCGGCTCTTGTTGTGCGATAGCTTCAGCGGGGGCGGCTTGAGACCGAAAGCATGAGGGCTATTTGAATGGAGGCTTGCTATCGCTGCCTGACTCACATGGTCGGCCAGGGCAGGGTTACGAGGCGCGAGCGTGGGAACAGGCGCTGCAAAACAGGCGAACGAGAGCACCCCACCCGCCAGAATCATGCAGAATATGACGAGCGCAAGGCGCCCGGGTGTTGGTTTGATCATAGTCTCCGCCTACTTGCAGTGTAACCCACTAATAGAGGCCTGTCAAGAGACAACTAACCGGCCGATTACACTATTCTGTTTCCACATTTGGAGTTGTGAGCGCATCCATCGATACGAAACTGGAGGCGGGATGTGGTGGCCAGAAGAGGCACTGGGCAAGCCTCGAGCATATGCATGCCAAGAAGCTTGCCCAGCAGCGATTCATATACAAGAAGCGGACTACGGCGATACTCGGCTCATCAACCAGGCGAACCCATCATTGAACGGGGGGATCAGCGGCGCGTCATGCCCTCCGCCTGGAATCTCCACGTATCTGAAGTCCGGGTTGCCTGACATGGCGGCCGCGAGCTGCCTTGCCCCGGATACGGGAATGATCGTGTCGGCATCGCCGTGGCTGACGAAGACCGGCATACTCAATCTGTCCGTGTTGAGAAGAGCAGAATGTGCCGCGTAGCGCTCTTGCAGAATGGTCGGGTAGCCGCCGTATGCCACACGAATGGCGGTGGCAATCTCCTGGAGTACCGGCGATGACGTCTGAGCGGCACACCACGGGTAGTAGGTAATAAGGTCCGTCGAGGGACACAGTGCCATTGTTCCGGCGACATCCTCGGGGTGCAGCACGGAGTAGATGAGGCTGCTGCTGCCTCCCATTGAACCGCCGACGAACACGAACTTGTCGGCGCCATAGGTCTCACGAACATAGTTGAGTAAGTTGTGCAGGTCGGAGGCCGCCTTGTGCGACATCCACGCGTTGCCCCTCAGGTTCGGCGTCAATATCCCCATCCCTCTTGCGAGGAACGCCGGAAGCCATGTGCCGGCTATATCAGATCGCGTATATAGCTGATCACCAGTGGATCCGTGGCCGTGCAGGTTGACGATCCACGTGTTGCCACTGCTCGGCGTCAAGGCATACGCCCAGTCGAAGTAGTTGTCGATAGCGCTGGTGTAGTTAAGCCGAACGAGGCCCGGGGGATAGAGCGCGCCGGTAACAGGCACCGTAGAAGTCACTGATATTCCCTGGGGGCTGTTCACCATCTCGACTCCTGTTGCGCGGATTCGGCGCAAGCGATCACTGCCAGACACAAAGACCGAGGAAATCCCCGTTACTGCCACTGGCTGGTTCAGGGCAAGCGGAGCCGATACGCCGGTTACCCTCACATAGCCTGCGGACCCATCCTCAATGTTGAGTATCTTGAGCCCGTCACCTCCCGTCGTGACGGTCAACAGCTTTCCGGTCGTCTTAACAAGAAGCCCGATGTTGTTGAGGCCGACTCCTTCGGTCACACCCTCATTCGGCCCATCCGTGCCTCCTCCGAGGGCCTTGTTCGGCATGTACACGGCCCTCGGCCTGCCCTTGCCGGCGACTTCCACCGACGGGGCAGACACCACTCGTTCGTTATCAACTGTGGCCATAGTGCCCGTCACGGTTACAAGGTCTCCGAGAGTTGCTGTGCCCTGGACCCGGATTCCACCGGTGCGCTCGCTGTCCTCGGCGTAGAAGTAGCCGGTGTATGCCGCGGTAACACCCAAGCCCACCAAGCGCACAAGTGACCCGTCAGCAAGCTTCTTTGCGTCGCAAGGCTTCGTCCCAGCAAGCTCAGGCCCGCTGAGCACGCACTCGTCATAGCTGACGTGACCAGCCGTGTAAGGGCCACTCATGACGGTGTCCAACAGGAAGCGGACCCGGCAGGTGTTGGGGTCGGTGTGGAATTGGCGCTGCAGGGGCTGATAGGTCATAGTCGCTTGAGTAGTCGCGACCTTGTCGTGAGTGGCGATCACACTGCCGTTGGCTGCGTATTCGATGATGACCAGCCCAGCCGAGTCAGTCGGGTAATCACCGAAACCGCCTGTGCCTGAGTCCCAAGTCTTGACCCATGCCAGTGCCAGGTAATCGCTGTCGCCCCTGACGTAGGCATCCTGCCACACCTTCATGTGAACGTTCTGAGCGCTGTCAGCATAGAGATACTGCCGGATGGCGTTACTGCCGCCCTCGAACCGGGCGCCGCCGCCCCAGCCACTCGCCAAAGCCTCCGGGGCTATTCCGAAATGCGCCGGCGCCACGACCTCATAGTTCCAACCATTGAGGCTCGTGGAGAACGGAGCAGACTGCTCCCAAATGGGGATGGCCGTCTCGAACCCGCCCTGGGTCAAGAGGTTGCTTGGCGGAACAGCCATCAGGTCGAAGTTGACCGTGGCGGACTCGTCGTTGAAAATCTGTCTG
>CAZFYZ010000231.1:0-1702 GCA_964523735.1 uncultured bacterium
GCCAGCGCCAGTGCCCCGTGGCCAGCTTCCTGCGGATTTCGATGGCCGCCGACACCGACTTATTGGTATCCGGCAGGCACCCTTGCGCAGCTCATGTTCCTTCCGCCGCGACGGAGGTCGTCGCGGCTTACAACAGTCAGCGTGTCCGCGGTCGTCCCGAACATGTCCGTTCCCGGTAGGCGGACACTTACGCAACGCCCGGCATCTCCGGGCCTTCAGACTCAAAGTCCGCCGCTGAAAGTGGCCAGAATTCCGTCCCTGATCGGCTCGACAACCGCCATCGCATGATGTCTCTTCCACCATGCCTTGTCGCCAGGCGAATAGATCCACAGTGCGAGACCACTGACGAGCAGGACCCCTCCACTAACATAGGATGCGATCGCGACCGTTCGCCAAGCTCGCCGCGCAGAATCCTCGGCCCACCTGCCGTTCGAAATCTCGTCCACGGCCCGGTGTGCTTTCCAGTTTGCGACCACGCCAAATCCAGTAAGAGTGACTCCAGGCCAGAATAGGGCGTGCCCCACCTTCTTGAGCGGATTCCCCGGATACTGCCGAGTGCTATCCATCTCATAGGTGTGTCTGCTTGTCTTTCCGACCTCTGCCCTCAGAGACTCCTGAATATCATCATAGCCGGCCAACGTGAGGAACAGGGTGTGATCTCCGCAAGGTATCTGTTTCGCCAATGGCGTGTGACCAATTCGCTCGCCGTCTAGCACAACGCTCGCGCCAAGCGGAACAGAGCGGACCTCCAGAATGGAGGTCCGCGTGGACCGGACGCCACTGGAGAAGCGAACACGACACCGCCCCGCGTCGCATATATGGTCCGCGTCGCATTCTGGCACGCAGGCCCCGAGGTCGACCGAGGCCGCCGAGGGCGGCGGCAGACCTGCAGGTTCAGACGGTGAGGCAGAAACCGTGGATGATGGCGACGGCGAGGACACGGCCGGGTTCTCAACGACGCCGCCGGTATCCCAGGGGCTCGCGTTCTCACCATCCGCCTTGACCACGCATCTCGATCCACAGGCCCGGTCCCCTTCAGGCGCTTCGGGACCGGCCACCCCGGGAGGCGCAGTCTCTTCCGCAACCAGCGTTCCCCAGCGTGCGAATGCCAGCATCCCGACGAGGAATGCCACTCTTCTTCGCCTCATTTCCACGCTCATCCTTGCCAAGTTGCGCACGAATCAGTCGACACAGACATTTTGGAACTTGCTCGTGAGGTTGCACGGATTTGCAACCGAGCCCGGGCGGAGGCCGCATGGGCAGGTGTCCCCGACTGGATGGCAGAAACTGTAGGTGCTTCCATAGCAGCTAGATGAGGCGCACGATCCAGGGCAGGCGTCACAGGACCGAGCAAGCCCTGAGCTGCTGCTGATTCGATCGCACGCGCCATAGAAGCAGCTTCCCGAGACACATCCGTAGCTCCCACAGTCCATCTTCAAAGACTGTCGCGCTCCGTTGCAGTCGTACCAGTACACATCGCCTCCATCACACCGCGTTGTCGCATGAGCGACGTATCCACACTCCCCCGAGGAACAACCGCAATTGCCGCAGCTCCGCACTTCGCGTTGAGCCTTACCAGCACCGTCGAACAAATAGATGTCCCCTTCAAAACAACCAGACTGGTAATCGGACGTGCAGACATTGCCGAGGCATCAACTTCAGCGGTATTATTGGTCTCGAAACCTGTCTCAGCAACATCGCC
>CAZFYZ010000231.1:1712-3043 GCA_964523735.1 uncultured bacterium
GCACTGGCTGTCGGCATTGCACTGGACACACTCGCCACCTTGACAGACGAGATCACTTCGACAGGTGTACTCTCCCGAGCAAGGCTCGCCCAGATGGCCTATTGCGGGATCGCCCATGGACCAACAGGCGGATAGCAGCCCCAGCAACAGACAAATCAGCGATAGTCGGGCCGAACTCATGGCTTCTTCTCCACGTCTATCAGAAGGACGTGCTCAAGTGACGAGTCTTCGCCTAGCGCGCCGTAGGCACTGGGGTCGGCGTGGTGCCGGGCGGGAGGCCGGGAGCAGTTGCCGGCGTATCGTCGTGAGAGACTCCTCCTGCGGATCTGGAACTCGCCATTTCATCCAAGCTAACCATATCAGACAGGACAACGCAGTCCGCGGTCTTCGGATCACAGGTCCTCAGCTTGGCCTGCGTACACAGAGGTTCCCCCTTGCTCTCGGCGCTGCAGTACCACAGGCTGGTCTCTACAGATCGATCATACCCTCCAGCAGTCGAGCTAACGGTCATCCAGAATGCACTTCCGGCTGGGTTGCCATGATGGTAGCGAATCATGGAATTCTTCGCGACACAGGATGGGCAGAACAGGGCCGCGACGAGCGCACTGACAAGCCAGTATCCTCTCTTCATATTCATCATGGGGCCCTCGTTGATCGGGAAGCAGATAGAACTTTGTCACTCATCAAGATCGGAAGCCAATCAGTAGCAATTGCAATCACACCGAGTACTGGTGTCCAACCCACCGGCGGACGTGCACGAATCGAGGCTAAAGTGGCAACCTGCTTGGATGCAATTGCTGGAGAACGTCGCGGAGCCCGTCATACTACAGCCTTTGAACGAAAACGAGGCGCAATTCACAGCAGGCGAGGAAACGGCCCGGCTTCCTCCAGATCCTCCATTCGACGCGTTTCCTTGACTGGACGCCCCGCCGCTGCCGGCAGAGCCTACACTTCCGCCATTCGAGCCACAGAATGGCGGTTGATTTCTCATGACATATTCGCAGCTGAATGGTTCCCCTGTATGGGGAAGGTCGCAAGCTTCATCGCATGCGAGGCAATACACGGGAACGCACACTTTCGTTGTATAGGTCGCCTGCGCTCGAATCTGTACTGACTGGCACGTAACATCATAAACACAATCGTGGTCCCAACAATGACCACGTACTGGTTGATACCCAGTCTTGTAGGTGCAGTCATTGTCTGAATTGCAAACGCCAACGCCTACTGTGCTGTGGCCGCAATTGTTGTCAGAATCACAAACGCCCTCGAAGTAATCGCAAGTGCCTCGCGTGCCACTCCCCCCAGAGCCCCCTGCACCTGCGCCTGCAGGA
>CAZFYZ010000232.1:0-761 GCA_964523735.1 uncultured bacterium
CTGTCCGGAGCCGTCTCTGGCGGGGTTTGACGTTTGCGCCGCTGTCACGTTCCGCTCGGATACCGGATCACAGTAACTCCAGCGTTGTGGGTGCTGGCCGGGGCCAATGCTCGGCTAGCTCTTGTGCGTGGCCCTACACTGTCCACGATTCAGCTGCGCAGCCAGATAGTCGGCGAAGCCTCGAAGCTGGTCAGACTCGGGGTAGTCCTGGGCTACCCGCGCGGCCCTTCGCCGCTGAGGCTCCGGCACAGACGGATCCTCAGCCAGTTCCTGAAGAAGCTCCCCCGCCAAGAGCATCGCCTGCAATCTTGCATCGGCGCGATCGCTGAGTGTTTGCCGGTTCTGTCGATCTACCAGAATCTTCAGCATGAGCCAAAGGAAAACCGTGCCGCCTATGATTAACGCCGCAAGTAGCACTACGTCTGGCAGGGTGTCCATTCTTTGCTCCATCGCTTACGACAGTTGTCCAGTGACTGCTGCTGGTGAGAGCCGTCGAGTGGCTCCAAGGGCGATTCCCGACGTAGCCAGACAAGATCGAAAGATATTGCGATGGTACTCCCTTCAACAGGGAAGGGTTGATGACCTGCAAGTCAGGGTGCTTAGTCCACCGGCGGTCCACCAGATGTCACGCGACGAGCGTCTGGGCCCCTCTCCAATGCGATTTTCAAGGTGGCATGCGCCATAAGCACGTCAGCCGTTTGGATTAACCCATCCCACCTGTTTACAGATAGCGATCAACCATTGAAAGCCAACTTTGAACG
>CAZFYZ010000232.1:771-2186 GCA_964523735.1 uncultured bacterium
TCAGGTGGTTGCGCTGCATCGGGGGCCGGGGTAGTGTGTGGTCCAACTAGGACTACCAAGGCTTGCTGTGGACAAGTCTCGATCCGAGGCGGACCAGCTATACCGGGAATACGGTCCGTTGCTCAATACCGAGCGGCTCGTGGAAATCCTGGGTTACCCGACCGCCTCTGCACTACAGAAGGCAGTTCAAAGGGGTAAGCTGCCTTTCCCCGTAAAACGCCTGCCGGGACGTCGTGGCTGGTACGCGAGCACACGACAAGTCGGCGCGTGGCTCGATCAGACGTTCCCAGCTTCATCGAGAGGAGATGCCCCATGACCAGATAAGGCCCGGGGGCGGAAACGACAATGCCCCAGCTGACGACTGGGGCACTGAAGTTGGACAGCGTTGGTACCGCTAGTCCTGATCCTACCCCCCTTCGTTCTCCTTTTTCAAGTCCAGGCGACGCTTGGAGGGTGGCGAGTGCGCCTGATCCTGGCAGCTTGGGTGGCAACCTTTGACCGCGGAGCGGCTCGCCCTTTCGCACGCGGCGGTAGGGAGGGACCATGTTCAAGAAAGTTACCTTGCAAGATTTGCCTGCGTATCAAGCGCTGAGTAATGCTGGCAGGGCCTATGTCGCTGACGCCTTCGACCGTCCTCCAGCGCGAGCCGTGGGACAGACAGCTCTTCGCAATGTCGCCGGCGCGTACGCGTCGCCCAAGTTCAGATACCTCACAGACTACGAATCCGCTGGATGCGAGAAAGTCTATGTCCTGAACGCTATCGCCGACCGGGATGTGGTCGAGGTTCTCTCCCAGCCTCCGCCCATTACGATCGTTACTTTGGACAAGCGGGGCCGGCGACGTAGACGTGCGTATGTCCCCGATTACCTAGAGATCCGCCAAGACGGGCTCGCATTAATTGAAGCGAAGACTCGGGATGATCTCAAAAAGCTGGCGGCAACTTATGACGACTGGCAGATAGGACCGGACGGTTGTTGGACATTTTCACCCGCGGTCGAAGAGTGTACTAGATTAGGCTTGGGGTTCAGGATTTTTAGCCCGGACGATCTTCCCCAAGCACTACGAACCAATCTCCAAATCCTATCCAGGCTGCCGACGGAAAATCTGCTGTTGGGCGACCCAGGTACTTTGCGTCGCATCCAGCGCCTGCTCGATCAGCGCCCCTACACCCTTTCCGAGTTGTCAGCGATTTCGACCCGGGTTACCGGAGCCTTCATTTACCAAGCCCTGATGCGAGAGGAGATCTGGGGAGATCTCCGTCGACAACATTTCGACCTTGATTTTATTTTGTATCGAAGCGAAGCGGCAGCCATCCGTGCGCGGACAGTCTCACGACGAAATGCACCAGGCGAATTTGGGCCGCTACACCAGAGGCTGCTGACTTGCAGTGCGTCTGAACTTGAAGCTGCCCGGGC
>CAZFYZ010000232.1:2196-3023 GCA_964523735.1 uncultured bacterium
GAAGCGGTACGACGATCGCCGAGCCAAGGGTCTAAAGCTCGACTCGACGGACTATCGGGACCAGCGGAAACAGCGTCAAGCTGAAGAAGAGCGGGCGCCGCGACTCGCCGCGTTCGTGCGGAGGCTCGGCGATCGAGGAAGTCGCAAAAAGCTTTTACCCGAGTACATCCACCACGCAATGCATGACCATGCAGAGTCATACCTCAAGGACGGTGGCCTCCCCTTCATTTCGCGTATGTACGCCCACTTTGCGGAGCATAGCGAACTGGCGAAAACGCATATCCCAAGCCAGGAAACCTATCGAAAGTCAGTACACGAGCACCTAGGTCCCGAGCGCGCAGCTTTTCTATCGGGAGGGAGGCGCGCGTTTCACGCAGCGAAGGCCCGAACTGACGGAGCGCAGATCAACGCGCAACTGGCGATCGCAGGCCTTCGCATACATCTTGATGGCGTATACGGTGACGTCCGTTCCGCTCTGGACGAAAGCCAAGTTTTTCAAAGACCCATTTTCTATCCGATGGTTGATGACGTGACAGGCTATGTTCTGGGCCGCGGCGTAAAGCTAGGCCGATCAAGCAGCTTCGCTTCATTGATGGCAATACGCGACTGCTACTTAAGGCACGGGAACTTACCTGCGCAAGTCCATACCGACAGAGGATCTGAATTCAAGAATCACGCTTTTCAGGATGCATGCGCCTACTTCGGTATAGGGTTCGAGTTGAGACCAGCCGGATGTCCCCGGTCTGGCGGCATGAGCGAAATGATGAACCAACAGCTCTCCGCTTTTCTGCAGAATCTGGCTGGTGGCATGTATTTCGACAAGGCGG
>CAZFYZ010000233.1:0-2688 GCA_964523735.1 uncultured bacterium
CAGTGCGCTCTATCCCCGAGAACTGCGCCGGCCGACTCCCCCCACGGAGGTGCAAGAGCGTGGGGGAGTCGTACTCGGCTACGGTAACATGTCCCGTATCATAAATCCTGACTATGGCAAACGTGGAGTAGGCGATGTTGCGCCACTTGCAGATCGGCAGGGTAGCGACCAGCGATTCCACGATTTCCAGTAGAGACAGCTCGCCGGTGAATAGGCCGCTGGCGAGTTCGACTGTCATGGTCGCAAGCACGTTTGCCTTCACGCCGCTTCCGAGACCATCCGAGACCACGATGATCGTTGAATCCGGCGTGTAAGAGACCTTGACTGCGTCCCCGCATATATCCTCGCCCTTCTTGGAGAACTGGCGAGTGGCTATGTCAACTGCGTAACTCTTCATTTGTTGTTCGTATGCCCGTTGCCGGTTCCCTGGTTCTCGTCTGCCTCTTTCATCAGGCTCGTCAACTTGCGGAGCAAAACGCGGGTCTCACTCGTCGTCTCTCCAAGGATGCTCGCGATCTCCTGCGCCATCATCATCTGCTTCTGGATGACTTCCTCAGCGTGTGAGAGGGTCTCCTCCCGGATGCGATCCAGTCTCTCCAAGCCTTCTGTGCCTTTGTGGACGTCAGCCAGAATCCCTACCACCAGCCCTTCGTCCTCGAGCGGATAGACATTCATACTCCCGCTGACGTGATAGGCAGGGAATGAGACAGCCTTGTTCAGAACTCGATCCACGGCCCCAGCATGGACTCTTTCGAAATCATCAGGGTCCATCAGCACCGAAAGCGGATGTCCAACTGTCCCGGGGGTGCAGTCAAAGATCTTTGCGAAGGCTGCGTTGAAGTCCACGATCCGCAATGTCGCGTCCACGATCACGATCCCGTTTGGGCTATTGTCGATGATCTGGTCGCATTTGCGTTCGGCCACGCTGCGCATCCATGGGATGCACATCGTATGTTCGGCCATGTCTGTGAGGACAGCCACCGCGTTGTCGCGGCACGAGGCATATCCACACGCCCCGCAGTTGAGCTCATCCTCTGCCGACACCTTCCCAGTTCGCGCTAGCACCTCGCGTATTGCATCCTCGCTGATCTCCGGCTGCTGGATCGGGTTCTCCGAGATCACTCTCTCGAGGTCAACGCCTTCCATCGCTTGCAGGAGCTTCGAATCATCCGAAACGCGAGCTGATCTCTTCTGATGCTGCAACACACGATTGCGCCTTCTGAAGACGTCCTTGCCGTCGCCGAAGCACGCGCCGTTTACGCATCCGCCGGGACAGAAGAGGGCCTCAAACAGCTTGATCGTGCTGCCGTTCTTGAGGTTCTCCAGCATCTCCTCGACTTCGGTGCTGCCCGAGACCGCCACGAAGTCCTGCCGGAGCAGGTCCGGTCCCATCGCTGCCGCCTCTGCTAACCCGCCTTCCAGCGGGAAAAGTCTGGCCAGTGAGGCAGGTATGTCATCGACGTCCGCCGATCTGAGCTGGTCTTTGCGAATCCCGGCTTCCTCGACCCACGTCCGAAGTTCCTGGAATGTGAGCACGGCATCCACTGCGCCTGCGACGTCGGGCTGCTCGGCCTCCGCTTTCTTCGCGGGGCACGGGCCTATGAAGACGACCTTGGTCGTGTCGCCGTAGCGGCCTTTAAGATACCGCGCGTGCGCTACCATCGGTGATACGATCGGTGTAACTGATCCGACCAGGGTAGGGTGGTACTTTGCTATCAAGTCCACCAGAGCCGGGCAAGCGGACGAGACGTGCGCCGAGGGCTCCTCGCTGATGAGCCTTGCAGTGTCCCGGGCGACCATCTCCGCTCCGACAGCGGTCTCCGTGACCATGTCAAAGCCGAGCTGCTTTAGCAGTGCCGGGAACAGCCCGCCGCCGTAGTCGGGGAATGCTGCCACATACGATGGGGCGATCGAGGCCACCACCTGCGTGCCACTCCCGACCATCTCGCGAACCAGGTCCAGGTCGTTCCTGACCTGTTTGGCCTTCTGCGGGCACTCTCGAACGCATGTCCCGCACGCGAGGCAACGGCTTGAGTCGACCTGAGCCTGGCCCTCGGATATACGAATCGCCTTGACCGGACATATCCGCACGCAGCGATAGCAGTCCCGGCACCTGGCCTTATTTGTCGTTATGATGCTCCGGGTTGGCGTCGCCATTGGGCTAACCCCCTTCTGCACGCTTCAGGATCTGCTCGGAGAAGAACTCCTCAGCCTTGTCGGGAGTGATACCACCGTAGCACTCTCCATCAACGATTACGTTCGGGGCCTGAATGCAGTTGCCCAGGCACAGGTCCGCAACCAGTTCCACTTTCTCGGCCAGGTTGTGCTCGGCGATCAGGGACTTGAATGTCTTCAGGGTCTTTGCCCCGCCCCGAATATGGCACGAACTCCCCACGCAGCACTTTACGTTTACCACAGGCTAGACCTCCAGCCCCTCTTTGACAGGGGCCTGCTCGGCAGCCGGCTTGACTACTTCCTCGAAGAAAGTGTCGATCTTGTCTGGAGTAATCCCGCCGTGGATCGTGTCGCCGACCTGGACGTTTGGGCTCTGCTTGCACTTCTCGAAGCAGAACGTGGCCTTGAAGTCCAGCCGATCGGACAGCCCCACAATGCGAGCCTTGTCCATGAGCTTCCGAAGGGTGTCATACGACCCGCGCAGATAGCAGTTGGTCCCGATGCAGACGGATA
>CAZFYZ010000233.1:2698-2973 GCA_964523735.1 uncultured bacterium
CGGCTTCCTCTGTCAACTCCAGGTTCCCACCGATGATGCGCCGCCTGGACTTGTATCCCGTGTGCAGCAGCTTGTGAGCTATCGAACTGTTCGGCTTCTGCAGCAGCTTGGTGTAACACTCTTGCACGAACGGGTTGTCTGCGGCATTATGGAGCGGCTGGATCGCGTCCGCGTCATATAGCATGTTCTTGCGATCTTCTCTAGCCGCCATATCGTTGGGAAGCGGCTGCCCGCCACCGCCGATGCATCCGCCGCGGCACGCCATCACCTCGATG
>CAZFYZ010000234.1:0-2959 GCA_964523735.1 uncultured bacterium
TGGCGGCGAGGGCAAGCATGGCAAGAGCTATCCCGTCGCTCCGAGGGCCTGGTTCTTCGGCACGACTCTCGGTGAGCAATCGTTCCTGACTCTCCGCCGGGGGCCTGATTCATACGATGCCAAGGCCGCAATGGGCATGGTCCCCGATGAAGCGCGTATCATGGACTTCGACTCAAGGAACAGGCGCGTCTTCGTTGCCGGCGACTGGTTTGGTTACAAGAACGGTAAGCGCGTGCCTGGCCCGGTCGATCCGTTCTCGATGATCATCCCCGACGCCATCGCCGAGAGACTCAAGATCACGCCCGACCAGGTCGGCAAGGCCGAAGTCGATTTCGGAGGCTCACGCTACACTGTCATCGCCATCATCAAGAATGATGTCTTCAAGAAGATCAAGGACCTCGACAACGAGCCCATGACCCCTGTTGACTTCATCCTGATGAACAAGCAGAGCGCCCAGCAGCAGCAGGGCGGCGACGCCGGCTTCAGGGAGTATACGCACCACGAGCCCTCGAATGCGTTCATCATCCCGTACGATACGCTGATGGGGATAGGCGGCGAGGTCCGCTCAATCTCAATCAAGTTCGCGACGTTCGAGCAGGTGCAGGAGCAGTTGAGCGGCCTCATGCCACGTCTTGGCCTCAACCTCTATGCGGGGATCGGAAACTCGATCTACCGCTACAGCTCCATCGCGTCCAGTTCGTCCAAGGGCTTCTCCAACGTCTTCATACCGGTTCTGATCGCCGCGCTGATTGTTCTGAACACGATGCTTGGGTCGGTCTTTGAGAGAGTCCGTGAGATCGGCATCTTCAGCTCGATCGGCCTCGCGCCTAACCACATCGCCGTGCTGTTCATTGCCGAGTCGATGGTCTACGCCAACCTTGGCGCCGTGGCGGGCTACGTGGTGGGGCAGGGCGTGAGTAAGCTCCTGATTGCGACCGGCTGGCTGCCGGGCTTGTACCTGAACTTCTCCTCCATGTCCGCTGTTACAAGCACCGTGATCGTGGTCGCGGTAGTCTTGCTCAGCACACTTTACCCAGCGAGAAAGGCCTCCGAAGTTGCCACGCCCGCTGTCGAACGCTCCTGGAAGGTTCCGGAGCCCGAGGGTGACGACTGGAACATCGTCCTTCCGTTCGCGGTTACGGGCGAGCACGCGGTCGGCGTCAACGGCTTCCTGCGGGAATGGTTCCAGGCCTACGAGGAGTATTCGATCGGAGACTTCGTAACGCAGGACGTCCAGAGTGGGGAGTTCGAATCCGAGCTCGGCCACGCGTATATGATCTCCTGCAAGACCTGGCTTGCCCCGTTCGACTTGGGCGTGAGCCAGAAGATCATCCTACGCACTGTTCCAACCACGATGGAGGACGTGTTCGAGGTCCAACTGCAGATAATCCGCGAAAGCGGTGACATATCCAACTGGAAGCGGGTCAACAGGCGCTTCCTGAACACGCTTAGAAAGCAATTCTTGATCTGGCGGACCCTGAAGCCGGCTGATCGGGAAAAGTACCTGGTTGCGGCTGCGCCCACCGGCGTCTCGTCCGCACCAGCCGATACCGCACCAACACCAGTGTGAGGCCGGAACCTAACACCCAACACCTGACACCTAGCACCTGAGGGGACTAGTTTGACCGAAATACAAGAGATAGAGCGAGCGCGGCAAACCCTGGAAAGCGCTTCTGGGGACGAGATAAAGCAGCAGACGTTTGAGGACGGACTGACTCGTCGTGCTATCATCGGCGCCCTGTTCGTCGGCTTCATAATGATGCCCGGCGCGATGTATCTGGGCATGGTGGCCGGCGCGGGCTTGGGTCCGGCTGGAGCCTGGGTCACGGTTGTTCTGTTCTCCGAGATCGCCCGCCGATCGTTCCAGCCGCTGAAGAAGCAGGAGCTGTACATGCTCCTGTATATCGCGGGCGGTATCGTCAGCGCGGCCAACACCGGCTTTGCGGGTATGATCTGGAACCAGTACCTGGTGCAGTGTCCGCAGATCGGCGAGCTTGCCAAAGAGATACCGACGTGGGTCGCCCCCCGTGCCAACGATCCCTCACTGGCCCAACGGACGTTCCTTAGTATGTCATGGATGGTCCCGGTCATCCTGGTGGTCGTGAACGAGATTCTGGGCAGAATGATCTGGATCGGCGGCGGCTACGCCGTGTTCCGGATCACTTCCGACATCGAGCGACTGCCGTTCCCATTCGCGCCCATCAATGCGGCTGGTGCAACGGCTCTTGCCGAGGCCGGTAGCAAAGAGGAGTCCTGGCGCTGGCAGGTGTTCTCCACTGGCACTATCGTAGGACTCTTGTTCGGTCTGATCTACGTGTTCGTGCCGATTATTACCGGCATCCTCTTTGGTCACCCGGTCCAGTTGATACCGATCCCATTCATCGACTTCACGTCAAACACTGAGACCATACTGCCCGCCGCATGGTCGGCGCTCTCAGGGGACATCGGCCTGCTTATGTGGGGGTTCGTGGTTCCGTTCCCTATCATCCTGGGTCAGTTCATAAGCTCGACCATTTGTGGGCTCGGCCTCAACCCCATCCTTTATCACATGGGCATGTTCCCTCACTGGACCCCGGGTACGCCTTACCTGCAGACTCAGATGTCCACCACTATCGACTTCTGGCTCAGCGTTGGGATCGGCACCGCGCTTGGGATTGCCGCTATAGGGCTTGTCACGGTAATTGCGGGCGCGGTGAAATCCGCCCGCCAGGCCGAGCGGCCTACCTTGCGGCGCACGACTCCCGAGGGTAGGGGGGACTGGAGCATCAAGCTCTCCATCGCGATTTTCTTCTTCGCGGTTGCGGTACAGATCGCCATAACCCACTACCTGGTCCCGGGCTTCCCGCTGCTGATTCTTGTGGCTTACGGAGTGGTCTACACTCCGCTCATCTCCTATACGTCTGCCCGGCTCGTGGGGCTTACCGGTCGGGGTGTCGGCTTCCCTTACCTGAGAGAGGCA
>CAZFYZ010000235.1:0-2955 GCA_964523735.1 uncultured bacterium
GCCTCCTTAATATGCCGCCCGCCTTGAAATAACCGAACGCTGACGAAAGCGCGGACAGGAGCCGCTCTGAATCTGCAGTTCCAAGGGACGGGACAGAGGAGATCGGATTGTATCCGCCTTCTTGAATCTCGAAGGCCGCGTAGATGTTCCGCGGTGCATAGTGCGCCTCGTGGGCCTTGTGTCCCACATGGCGTAGTGCTGGCATCGTGCTCCTTGCGCGGAAGGCAAGGCGGGTCTTCGTGTCAGTGTCTGCCTTGCCTCCAAGATCACTCAGTACCGGAGAAACGGCCACTTGCTCGATCACTGGTCCACCGCTCTCCAGTCGGATGCGCTGCGCGGTACCGGACAACACGATCGGGCTCAGTCCTCCAACTATCAGGCTTATGGCATGCGCGGCCAACAAGTACAGCAGCTGCTCGTCGTGAAGAGATGTTGCAGATTCCGAATCACGGTGGTCTACACAGTGTTGCAGGTCACGCAGCTGGCATCCGCCCTTTGGCGGTAACCACGGGCCGATGTCGATAGCAGTTCCATGCAGACGCACTGGAAGGCACGGAAGTGAGGGGTGTGGCGTTGAACCCTCATTAAGGGGCGTACCGTTCGGTTGCAAAATCAGTAGGCGAAAGGCCAATCCGGGGTCGGAAGCACTGGATGACGTATTCACAGCCATCTTTTCCAACGCGCTTTCAAGCAGTGGCGGTGCTCCGTCGACGAGCACCGGCCTTCTGCTGTGCGACAAAGCCATGTCCCTATTGTTGTGAAGACGTGTTTGATCCATAGCAAGCGCGTGGAATGCGGCTAGATCGGACGGGCTGGCACAGGAGCTTTCAAGCAGGCCTGCCGAGAAAAGCAGTTTCGTGTACTTCCTGAAGTCGTCAGCCTGCGGGCCCTTGTCGTCGATTGCTTCCGCCAATGTTCTGCTGCCATCCAGGCACGACAGCACTTGGAACAGGCTGGTGTTTCCGATCCGGGTAGGGAACAGATTCGCGCTTAAACTTCCGGCGGCAAGTGCCATGTGGGATGACAGCGCGACCCACGTAATCTCCGGAAGGACTCTGGGTCGGGTCGGCAAGCAGGAGTCAATCTCCGGATCGCCAGTCAGCGAGTAAGTCGATGTCATGCGAAAATCTCCTCGTAGAACGCAGTGGTCCTGCGTCCATCCACAACGGTTTTGCGGCATGGACATCCATGGACAGCTGTTAGCTCGGCGTAGAGATGGCGAGTGCTAGCCTGATCGATGAGTACCGCGGTGCCTGAACGCTGCAGCGATTGCCGCTGCAACAAGGATCGCATTATTGACGGCAGGCCTGTAGCAAAGGAACTGGCCTCGAATCCGCTGTTGACGCCTGCCCGCTCGGAAAGGGCGAACGCTGCCTCATTCGTCAGGCCCGGTGGAGGCATGCCTAGGAACCTGCGCCGGAAACAGCTCGGACAGGGGCCCTTCCCGTCAAATACTGGCGTGATCACCGCATATCGAGCACAGATGAATCCGCAAATGAGTGATCGGCCACGATTGGCTTGGTAGATCGTTTCAATGAAACCAAGATCGGCCTGCCCCATTACCAGCCAAACCATATCGGCCTCGATCGCTGTATTTTCCTGGCCGGCGAGCGACGACGATTGAATGTCACCGGTGGCTCGGCATTCTTCCATCACTGCCGCGCCAAACGCGCCAGCATGCATAAGATGAATTGACATCACGTTCCTTCACGAAAATGGCTGGGGCCACGGGTTCAAGCACTCTTCAACAGTGTCGCCAACCTGCCAGAAGCGGTGCATGTCGATCAGCCGCTGCGATCCCAAGAAGCGCGCCCGATGAACGAATGACAGCGGCATCAAGCCCGGCAGCACGGCGCGGAACACTCGCAGTCCTGCTTCCCGGATTTCATCCGGCGTGAGCTCCGCTACATAAAACGGCTGATCTCTCTCCAACAGCCGCTTCTTGATCCACTCAAACTGTTCACGGGCTTCGGCCGCAGCAACAATCCTCGGAAGCTCAGCGATGCCGGTCTCTCCGCCCTTGTCGAGAAAGTCAAATTCCCCATGCCGCTCCGGCCCCATCATGAAACAGGCGCCATCTATTAGGGTTTCGCAATCGGCCGGATCCGCGGGAGGAGAGTGCACCGTTGTTTCCAGTGCGTGGGCGATCATCAATGCTTCCCGGGCCGCCTTGCTGATCGCCTTGGCCGGGTCGAGGTCAGAAGCACAGCCGAAAGCATTCGCGGTCCTCGGGTGTGCAGGGCGGCAGCGCCTTCCATATACGATCGGAACTCCCAAGTCCGTCGAGGCATCATAGAGTTGCAAGTCAGGCTGCTGCAGGAGGGCCCAGGTCTCTTCGTCGAACAGGGCCTTATCCGCAGGCGCCAGCCGAATCCGCTTGAGTGGACGGCGGAGCAGCCAGTTCAAGCTCAGCGCATCTCGCTCGATCACCTCTAGTGTTGCCGACAACATTGCTTGCAACGGATCCGGATGGAGAGCAGTGCCTGTCGAGATTGGGTACGTAAATCGCTCACTGGTCCAAGCGCGCGGATAGAGGTTCGTCAAGACTAGCGGCACATATGCGCGGCATCCACGATGCATGTCCATGGCGGAAACCCACCGCATCACCGAGTAATCAGAGAATGCCCGCAGTAATTGCTTGCTGTCCGCTGCTTCCGCCGAAGACAATTTTGGTAGCCGCCACCACGCGAATACCTCTTGGTCCAAATCTTGGGCACGTGCCACCCGCACCTCCCTTGGATCCATAATCGCGTTAGCATAGCGCTCCGCCGCCTCACCGAGCGACTTTAACTTTGCCAGCTTGGGATCAAACTCGCAAGCTGCGCCGAAAAGTCCAGACTCCCAGTTCTCACGAGCGCTCCAGTCGCGGACGTATTCAAACACGCTGGATATTGCCGAGCCTTTGCATTGGACCGCTGTAAGCGCACGGTCACTAAAGCTCCTTAACGGTATTCG
>CAZFYZ010000236.1:0-2894 GCA_964523735.1 uncultured bacterium
GGCCTACTCGCCCCGCCTGGTCAACACAGTGCTTCGTGCGTTCATCGCCGCCGTGACCAGCGACCTGCGGCGCCGGGCGCGCAAGCGCAGGATTCGCGGCCGCGTTCAGACCGGCAGCCTGACCGTGGTGCAGCGGTTCGGCTCCCCAAGGGGTGGTGCCGGAGACCTATTGGCCGGCCGGCCAAGGTGTTGCGAGCCCGACGCCACCGAAAGCCCCCTCGATGAATCTGATCGTAGTATGCTGCTGCACATGTCGAGCGATCCCCGCTCAGTGGAAAGCCAAGACGGCCATCCCCTCCTCGCGCCGGCGGAATATCACGCATCTCCGGAAGCTCCACCAACCGGCAGCCACTCCCACTGTGAGACACCGGCGCGGAAAGCGGCAGTCTTGAAGATCCTGGCTGACAGCGGCGCGTCTCTGGCCAAATTGTCTGTCGATGCCCAGCTTGTTCAGCACGCGTCGAACGCCCTTGACGCCCTGGACTCGATCGTTGATATCGTCTCGGGTGACGATGTCGATATTCGGACGCTTCTCGAGAATTCCCGAGCCGATCTGATTGACAGCTATTGGGCCGAAGCGTCGCTCCGACATGCCGTAGCGTTCTCCACCTTGCGGGGGTTCATGGAAGGAATGTTCCTCGCGCTGTACTACCGCCAGCAAGGGATGTCGCTGCATCTCTGGGCGCGCCAGAAGAGCTTCCACATGTTGCACCAACTGTTCGACGACAAGCACGAGTTCTGCTCCTACTTCAAAGCCCTGTTCGAGGACGAAAGCCATCGCCGCCTCTACAAGGTCACGCCGAAGAACATCTTTACGGAAGCTAGGGACCTTTACGACCACCTGTGCCGCTCTGTTCACAAGACGCCAGTGACGGCAAGCGCTGGCGGCGGTGAATTCATGCCTACGGTTGAGAGGATTCTGCGCCTCTTCTTCGCGTTTCTCGATCGAGAAGAGCAGTTGCCGCCCACCCTAAACTTTCCAGAACCAAGAGTCTTCCAAGAGTTCTTCTTGAGAGACACCAGTCGCCGGACGCAGAGAGGGAATTGCAATGAGTGAGTCTGACACTCTTACCGGTAGCGATCGCGCCGAGGACCTCAGTCCAGAAGACGTCTTGGCCCTTTTTGTCGGGAGTGGAGGCGACGAGGCCCTCGTAGCACGCCTGATGACCCCCGGCGTGTTCTTGCTACAAGGAAGCCGCGGAACGGGCAAGACAATGCTGATGCGCGTGGCATATGAACGCCTTCGGCGAGATGCTCAACCGAAGACGCTCCCGGTGTGGTTGTCCTTCTCTCGATACCTAGCCACGTACAATCCTTCCGCGCGACGAAGTCCGACTTACAGTCCTTTCCAGAGCTGGGTCTTCGCAAAACTGTTGAAGTCGATGTGGGAGGCTGCAAGCGCCGCCCGTTCGGGACTTCCTAGCATATCTGCGCTCTTCGGAGGTATTCCGGCTGACGTATACCTGCAGAGACTGGAAACTCACTACCGGGATGAAGCGGTTGCAGATCCCGGTCAGACTGCCCAGGTTCTCGGTGTAACGGAAGCGGCTCTGTCCGCCTTTTCAGGGCTGGACGTCATACAGACGAAGATTCTCTCCTTTCTGGATGCAGCTCGTATTCCATCGGTCACGTTCTTCCTGGATGAAGCCGCGCAGAGTTTTGCTGAAGAACTGCAACCTGAGTTCTTTCAGCTAATACGGCATCTTCGACACTACCGAATATCGGTCAAGGCCGCGGTCTACCCGAACACGACCAATTATGGTCGCGACTTTGACGTGGGACAGGATGCAATTACTCTACCGATCGAAAGGCAGGTGGAGACATCGGATGGCATGGCCCTCTTTCAGGAATTGCTGAAGAAGAGGTTCGACAATACGGAATTGGGCCAAAGCCTTTCGAAGGCGACCGTAGAAACTGACTTTCTTATAAAAATGTCGGGCGGCAACCCTCGATGGTTTCTCCACCTGCTCAACCGGCTTCCCTGCAGCAACGGCGAGGCTGTGACGAGCAGTCAGGCGCTTGCCGCAGCGAAGGAGTTTCCCGATGCTACGCTCTGGCCATATCTAAATAAGATTGGAAAGAACCTGGTTTCGAAACGCAAATATGTCGAGGCAGCTCAACAGCTATCCCAGGTGCTTATCGAAAGCCTTCGTGAAGCCAACAAGGCCTCTCGTAGAGACTCACCGGATCGCCCAGTCTGCTACGTGGCGATATCCACCCATAAGACGCTGCCATTCCGGGTTCACGCTGCGGTCCGGTTACTCCAGTATGCAGGTATCGTTGCCGCTCGCGGCCCGAAGAAGATCACCGCGAGAGAATCGGCGGAAATGTATCTGCTTCATCCAGCAATCTTGGTGCGCGAGAATGCTATCTACGCTGGTGAAACCAATCCACCGGTGGAGGCTATTGTTCGTGCACTCAGCGACCCGCCTCGTGAGCGTTTCAAGGAGTTTACACGCAACAGCCCGCGTCTGCTGGACTTTCGAGTGGCCGAGGAGTCCGATGCTCTGCCATGTCCTTATTGCGGCGCGAGTGTCTTGGAGGGCTCCCGATTCTGTCCGTCGTGTGGACAGCCCCTCACGCGCACTTCACCTTATGAGGAATTGCTGCGGCAACCGGTCAGTGAGTTGGAGCTTACTCCAGGGACTAAGCAGCGATTGATGGATGATGGGAGGTTCAAGACGATCGCAGACATCATCGCAGCTTCAAATGATGATCTTGATGGAATCAGCTGGATCGGCTCTCGTCGAGTTCTTTTGATCCGCTACGCTGTTGAAGAATTCCTTGCCGGCTAGATCCTATATGGGGGAAGAGGTCGGCGTTTTGGTCCAATTGCTGAGTGAGCTTGCCCGAGTTTCGTGGACACCTCCGATATGATGGAGAGCATCCATGGG
>CAZFYZ010000237.1:0-2839 GCA_964523735.1 uncultured bacterium
GCTCACGCCGCTACACCCACAGGAACTATAGGAGAGCCGAAGTAAGTTCCGTCCGCTTGGCGCTTGGTGATTTCTTGGGTCACGTGGGCGAGCACACGGTCGCGCTCGCTGCGAATCTTGCTGGCGACCAAGAGTGCTCGTTCAAGTCTGTGGACGGCATCTGTCCAATTCCTGTTGCTCAGAAGCTGACTGGCTTCGAGGTAGGCATCAATGGCGAGCCGCCCGTACTTGTGGTGCCGTTTTCTGACAAAGAGGACGTCGGCAGCCCGGGCCTTGAGATCTGGGGTGGTAATAGCCTCGACGAAATGGTCAAGGACAGCTAGGTCGGGCTCCTGGAGATCTTCGATGGCAGGCGAACGTTTGTCTCCATAGACCATTCGAGGCCCGAATGGTTCGCGGTCCATCCCGGGGCCTAGAGAGTAGCTGCAAATGTCACCGAGTAGGCCCAATACTCGTCCGCCAAGATCGTCGCCAGAGGTTCGAAGCTCTCCCGCTTTCTCGACGAGAACCTTTGCGAACTCGAAACATGTGCCATCTGTCTTCTTCAGGAGCCCAGGAAT
This sequence comes from uncultured bacterium, assembly GCA_964523735.1. Taxonomy (GTDB): domain Bacteria; phylum Armatimonadota; class UBA5829; order UBA5829; family UBA5829; genus CAZFYZ01. Next base: position 561 of record CAZFYZ010000237.1, read on the forward strand.
GTCCAGTCGGTCGAGATCGTTCCTTGTCATGGTGTCCATCGGATCTATTTGAAGATCTTCGAAGCCCTGTCACCGGCGCGTCTCATTTGTCAGACGTCCGTTCGGAAACTACCAGCGACAACCAACGCTTCTCCGAGTTCCTCAGCTGGCGAGCTTAAAGATGGGAGCAGCCTCTTGCACTCGGAGAATACGATGGCAGGGCTGAGACGATCCTTTCGCCACCGATAGGCGTTGCGTTCAAGTGTTGGGTGTCCAGCCCGCACCCGAACGCCTTCAAGTACGGATTGAGCCAACTGGCGGCGGCCCTCCGGACAAACGTCCAAGTACTGCTCCAGCGACTTCAGGGCGGTCACCATGCTCGGACTCAACCGTGGTTGGCTTTGTTGGAGTCGCAGCATGTCCGCTGCGGCGTGGAACCTCGTTTCGACAATGCCCAGCTTCTCCCAGCCACGCGCCGTGCTCGTGTTGGGGGCTTGGGTCTGCCTTGTGTTCTGCTGGAACGAATCCAGCGCCTGACGAGCACTCACTTCGGCCCCGTCTCCACCTCTTGTGGTCCAGAAGTACCAGAAGTTGCCAACGCGCGATGCGGTTATGTCAGAGCCGCCCCCTTCGACGGTCGCGAAACGTCCGTTTCGAAGTGCAAGGATCCTACTGTACTCGTCGGGAGAGTCTCGGCGCAGGGAGAGGAGTTGCTCCTGATGCTTGCTGAGAGCATCCAGTTCAGAGTCCGACTCATCTTCGTCAAAATCCATGCCTTCCCCAGAATATGCTCGAAGCATCTTGTCTTCCTGCGGGTTCGCGTCTTCTGGCAGGATCTGGCTGTCTTCGCCAAATACTTCGATGAATTCCCGAATTCGTCGTCGAAGTACCTCTTCTAGTCCGAGTCCTGCCTCTAGCTCGCGTTCGGGGAGGAAGCTCGCGACCTCGATTTCTTCGTGCGCCGAGCCAATACGGTCAATGCGGCCCGCGCGCTGTATCAGGCGAACGGGGTTCCAATGGAGGTCGTAATTTATGAGAGTATCGGCGTCTTGAAGGTTAACGCCTTCGCTCAGAACATCTGTGCTAACCAACGTGCTCGCTTCACGGTCGCCTTCCTTCAGCATGTATCGGTTTGATCGCGGCGAGAATTGCCGGGCGCGATTTAGTGCCTGTGAGTCAGAACCCATCGCAACTGCTACATCTGGGTACTTGGACCGAACGGCGGCTGCCACGTACATGACCGTATCCACAAACTGCGAGAAGATCAGAATCTTGTGCTTGCCCGGCTTCCTGCGTTCGAGAAACGCCATCAACCGATGGATCTTAGCGTCATTCTTTGCGTCTAGGCCTTCGACCATGCTGAGCAGGCGCTTTACTTCGATGTGATCTTCTCGCATCGCCTTGAGAAAACGGGCGCCCTCAAACAACGAAACTGGCAGGGACCGGTCCATAGGTTCGTCCTCGCCTGTCTCGTCGTCAACCGTCTCCCCGGCTAGCAAGACAAAGCCGCGCTCGTAATTGCGAAGCGCCTCTTCAAGGCGTTGCTTAAGGCGTTCAAGGCTGATGCGGAAGGCAAACGCGCTCGATTCTAGGCGCTTCAGTAGCAGTACCTTGAAAAGACCACGAACGTTGTTTCGTGACCGACGGACTCCGCGAGCGAGTGGATCCTCAGCTCCTTCGGTGGATAGGTATTCTCCCAGTGCATGCAGCGGATACTTGAGCGTTCGAAGGCCCTCCAGGATCTGCTGATAGATTCCGCTGTGATATGTCTCCGTAAGGCTGTAACGAAGGCATTGCTCTGAACCAGACCTGCGCACCGGAAATTTGATCGGGACAGAGTCGAACGTGCCATCGCTGTTCCGCTGCCTCAGGACTGCATTCGGAAATGCCGCCCTAATATATTTTCGCGTTCTCCGCACCACTACGTGTTGCAGAAGCTCGCTAGCGGATCTCGCACCCGCTCGGACCTCCTGGCACCAGGACTCAAGCGATTCGGCTTTCAGGGGAAGTGGGGTGTAATTGTCGGGAAATAGCCTGAGTTGGTTTCGCAGATCCGTCGCGGAATTGTTCTGGGGGGTAGCGCTTAAGAGTATGACCTTTCTTGTAGCCGGCTCACCTGTCGCCAGCGGGGTCTCGGGGTACCAGTTTCACCGGAATCACCGGGTACCAGGAGCCCACCTGGTGGCGCGGGGACATAGCCCTGCGGGGCCCGGTGGCCAGAGGGGTGGCGTAGGGTCTGCGTCGACTGAGCAGCATCACCATCCTTGATGGCGTGGGTTCCCACACGGTGCACGATCGGT
>CAZFYZ010000238.1:0-2765 GCA_964523735.1 uncultured bacterium
ACACCTTCGCCAAAGCCATGGAAACAGGCGACGACACGTGGCCGCTGCTGCTGCCGATGACCAAGTCGGTCCTGCGGGCGATGGACGCCCTGCAGGAGTTCTCAAAGCAGGACTATGGCAAGGAGATGAGCGGGTTCATCGTGATGGGGGCGTCCAAGCGCGGCTGGACCACCTGGCTTACGGCTGCCGCTGACCGCAACCGCGTGAAAGCCATTATCCCGATGGTCTACGACAACCTGAACCTGGCAGGCCAGATGGCTCGTCAAAAAGCCTACTGGGGCAATTACAGTAATGAGATCGACGACTATACCGAACTCAACATCCAGGATGCCCTCGCGACGGAGCAGGGCCTTAAGGTCGCCCAGATAGTCGATCCTTGGGCTTACCGAGATCTTATAGCTGTCCCGAAGCTGATCGTCAACGCCGCGAACGATGGTTACTGGCCGCTCGACGCGCTCAATCTCTACTGGAAGGGCATTCGCGGGCCGAAGTACGTGCTCTACGTGCCTGATGCCGGGCACGATATCTCACGCAATACGATTGGCGCCATGAAGCTGATATCGACATCGGCCGCGTTCATCCGTGCCATTGCCTCCAAGTCACAGCTACCCAAGGTGAGCTGGAAATGCACGAAGAGCAAGGGCGCCTGCCGGCTTGATATCCAGACTGTATCGAAGGCCGACTCCGCGCTCTTGTGGACGGCGAGATCTGATACCTTGAGCTTCCGAGACTGCAAGTGGGATTCGGTGCCGATGAAGTCAACCAGGACCGGCTTCACAGTTTCTATCAAGCCGCCTGACAAAGGCTACCTGGCCTTCTTTGGTGAAGCAACGGCGCCGATGGCGGACCGATCATGCGCGCTATCGACGGAGGTCACGATCATCGGCCCTAACTGCGCGCCGCCGCCAGGCCAATGATGGATTTGACTATGCTAAGAGCCGCACTGAGCGATCCCAACCTTGTTCAGTCATTCTCCGGTGTTCGGACCGTCTTCGGCCAGGGGTCGGAGATATCACCTGAGCTGCAGGTGCTCGCGTCGGCCTATGGCTATGTCTACGCTCGTGACGCTGTCAGGGCTGGTTCCGCGACCCTACTGATTGGCCGCGACCCAAGGCCGACCGGCGCAGCGATCGCTCGAGCGATGGCGCAGGGCTTCATTGCAGCAGGTAAAGACAGGCTGACCATCATCGACCTCGGTATCATTACTACTCCGCTTGCCGAGACAGCCATTCGTGCTCTCAATGCCGATGGCGGAGTGATGATCACCGCCAGCCACAACCCGATCGACAATGACGGCTTCAAGTTCCTGACCGGCTGCTCCGATCAGTCAGCTGATGCCGCCCCCGCAGGCGCGCTCCTGTCGGCGAAAGTGATGGCGCAAGTTATCGCGGCGGTCGCTTCAACCAATGAAGGCTCAGAGCGGGCCATCGCGGCAGTCTCGACAGAGGCCGTAGACAGCGCTCTGGCGAACCCCGACAACGAGTCCAGTCGTGTCACCGCCGAACGCGCCTATCTCGATGTGACTGGCGCCGACTGGGGGGTTGCCCCTCACTGCCTGAAGCCCCTTACGCTCGGGCCGGTCCTGGTCGATCCCAACGGCGGCGCGGGCTGCGGGATAGACTCTCGCGTTCTGGAGCACTTCGGAGTTCGCACGATCGAGATCAACGCTGAGTTGGGTTATCCCGAGCACGCTATCGACACCGACGGTATCGATCCGGCCAGCGGCCGGCACATGCTTCTTCGGGTGGCCAGGGCGGCTGCGAGAAACGGCGCTCACTTCGGCGTGGCGTTCGATTACGACGCCGACCGCGGCAACCTTGTTCTGCCGGGACACGACGAGTCGGCGATCATACCTCCACAGCGCGTGGCCACGTTCAACATTGCGCTCGCTCTGGCCCGCCGCAGACTGCAGGGTGGCGGAGGAAAGCCTCTGGCCGTAGTCTGCTCGGATGCAACCTCACTCGCCAGCCATCACGTGGCCGAGGCATTTGGCGCGGAGGTCTTTCAGGTCGAGACGGGCGAGATCAACGTCGTCACGAAGATGCACACGCTTCGCGAGGCCGGATATGATGTCCCTGTTGGCGTCGAGGGGGCGAACGGCGGCACGATCTTTGGCAGCGCGACCTGCCGCGACGGATTGCAGGTGGCATTGTCCGCCGCACAAGCCGAATCGACGCCAGAGATCGCCTGCGAGTGGATGAAGATTGTCGCCGGCCTCAACGGCTGCCGGTTCGACGGCACAAGCGGCATTTCCCTCAGCGAGCTGGTGACCTCTGTTCCGGAGAATTCCAACCTGATGCTCAGGCTCACAGCGCCTGACTTGCCCCAAGCGATAGTAAAGCGCCGGCTCGAGGAGACCTTCCGAGACGAGACGTGGAAGTCGCTCTCGTTCGGGTTCGACAGCTATGAGTTCCAGAACTTCGAGGAGACCGAGATGGTGGAGACGCGCACCGGCGACGAGAGCGGAGCTTGGCGCGTGATGCTCCACGCGCCAGGCCGAAGCGCATTCATATTCATCAGGGGCTCCCGCACCGAGTCAGGCGTCTGGCGGATGATCGTCGACGCGGACTCTCCCGACGACTTCGCGCCGCTCGTTGAATCGGCCAGAAGCCTGTTCGCCAATGCCAACAGCACGGCCGATCCCACTCCGAACTCGCCGCCCGTGCCCGCAGACTGAATTCCGACCCGGTTCTGAAACTCGTCGCCAAGTCGTGATGCCTCACGAGAAAAGCGCACCGAAATGATGGTTGATGCCTCACGAGAGA
>CAZFYZ010000239.1:0-2764 GCA_964523735.1 uncultured bacterium
GGCAACATCATTGACGCGACATCCCTCAAGATTTGAGATCAGCAGGGGCAGATCAATGACAACGTAAACATAGTACAGGCCGCTGGTTAGTTCGGTCGTATTGATGTGGCCACTGCCCATCTGGGGATCATCGCCTGTACCGGCAAGATCATCAACGGCCGAGAAATAATCAGGCTCTGCAGCCTCGCCATGCACGGTGAAAGCATGTGCAACATGAATCGCGGCATCCCCCCGTGCAAGAATGTCGCTGGTCACCATGCGACCAAAGAGAGCCGCGTCCAGTCCTGCCGCATGCCTCAAAGCCTTCAGATTCTGCAGCGCAGTGCTCTTCTTTCCAAACTGAGCTTCCACTTCTTTCTCAGCGGCTTTTACATCTGCAGTTTCACGGCAAATGTCCGCGGCGACCTTCCGCAGAAAGTCTACCTCGGGACGTCCAAGGACCGTGACCTGACCACTCTGCAGGCGAACCGTGCCATCGACATCCCCCTTCGTTACCTTGGCCTTATCGCTCTTGCCGAGGACCCTGGCCATCAGCGCGGACGTAACCCCACGAGCTAGCTCGACCGGGATTCCATCGCGGACAAGCGGCTCAACAATGTACCGTTCGAAGGTGCTCCTCGATCGTACCGACATGGGGATGTTCAGTTCCGCCAGCGAATATTCGCCAGAGAACGTCCGCCAGTGGCGCTTCAAGCATTGCGATGAAATGCGGGTCCGCGTGATACCCCCGAAGGGCAGGCGCTTGGCAAAGCCTGCGTCGTCGCGGTTTAGAAGTGCGGACGGGTAGCTCACTAGACCGTGGAACTGCAGAAAGCGGTTCATAGTACCTCCTTTTTTTTTCATTCTTCGGATCCGTAAACGGTACGCGTCCCGCGAGCGACTTGACCGAAGTAGTCCCGCGCTATCTGGCGTCTGACAAGCTCCTCGTCGCGTCGGCCATCGCTGAGGATTAGTCGTGCCAGGTCAACGGCGTCAACGGACTCTCCCCGAGAGGCACACCATCGAGCAGAACCTTGGGCTGCCTTGGCCAGTGCCGGGCCAGCAGTTCGCAGAATTCGAAGGAAGCGCAGTTCGCTAAACCCTGATGTTGCTAGGACATTCCCAAGCCTGCATCCTGGGTGATGAAGACCTCTAAGCCACGCAAGACAGTTGACAACAGATGCCCACCGTTGCTCATCGAGCGTACGCCCGGGGTCAGTTCCCCGCATCTGTCCTGCCGGTTCCAGGACCAGCGCGATTAGCTTCCAGAGGGCTGGCGGGCCAATATCACCAGGCTCCATTCGGCGAAGGTCCGCCACATCTCCGACTGGCAAACCTCGGTCAACAAGGTCAGCGATGCGGCCGATAAGGCCAACGAGATCGGGAACAGCCGAACCCTCTCCGGGTTCCAGAGAACTCGTTCTCACGGATGCACCTCCTCAATGGGTGAGCGCTGTTCAAATGCAAGGGGACACGCGCGACGCGCCAGGAATTCGAACTCGCGTTCGGAGGCTGCAATGACCGCAAACCATCGAACCCCGGGAATGGGCACGGACCGAATCGCTGTATTCATGCATCGTTTTCCAAGTTCCACAATAAGGAACTGCCACGAACGGTCGGAGTCATCATCGTTAAGTTCCACGTCAGCCCACAGCCGGTCGAAGAACACGCGGTCAACATCGCGTTGGTGCTGTTCGATCCAGCGTCCAGGACGATGGTCCTTTGCGTTTGGTGACTTGGTATCAGCCTGGATCAGGGTTCGCAGAGCCGGCCAGAGTGCCTCCGACTGCAATCGCCTAACCTGTTCGATTCGGTCAGTCGCACGTTGTGCCAGAGAGTTCCGGCCGTCCGCAGAACTCATCAGTCGACGAACTCGCTCTGGCATGGGCAGAACGCGACGATGCCAACCTTCAGTCTTACCCTGTCCCCGGACAAGTGCCTCAGCCACAAAGACGGTGTCCGGTCCGTCGCAGGCTAGCTGGTGCTGCGTCGGAGGCGGAATCATATCCTGATGGGTGAGCAGCAAGTCCGAGAGAAGCTTGTAGGACCAGCCCGTGGCGCTTACGCTCAGAGATTCGCCGGTCTTCTTGATCGGCGTCCAGGGATCACCCACGTTGCCATGCGTTTCCCCTGCGTCAATCCGGGGAACACTTGACGTTCCAACCCGAGCGGCCAGCAAGCGCCCCTCGCGGACCAATCGAACACGCCGACAGACCTCAACGACAAAGGGATCGCAACGCGACAACGGCAGGGACGAGTTGCCATCCCAAGAGCACCCCCCCGCGTTCCGGATATCCATGAGTTTCCTGCAAGAGGCTGCGGGTGCCGCGCAGGACAGCAACGTCACGTCGAAAACGACCGCCAAGCGACGAGAGAGGGGCGAACCCAACCCCTGGACGGCTACCGTAGGCACCGTTCATGCGAAAGATCCCGTAGTTCTTGCTGCCGGAATAGCCCTGCATCGTCTGAAAGGTGACCAAAGCATACGCCCAGTGCTCCGGGGTGGCTCGACGCATCCTAGCCAACTTCATGTCGTGGTTCTTTGAGTTGACCGGCAGATCCATGAGGTCTGGCGTTGCAAGCCATTTCGACAAACTCGCAAGACTGCGTTCTGGCACCGGTGGCTGAAAGAATGCTGCCTGAGCCAGTTCGGGAACAACGAGAGACCATGGCTCATCTCGCCCTCTGCTCAGGTCACGAAGCCTGGTCAACCAGCGTAATTCGTCCTGCTCTTCAAGTTCAGCCGGGTTGGCGACCAGAGAGGCGGCTGCCACTTGCACCAGGA
>CAZFYZ010000240.1:0-2713 GCA_964523735.1 uncultured bacterium
CCAGACCGGGACGCGTCAGCCGAGGGCGAGAAGGGCAGCCTGCGGCGCCTTGTCAGCGAGTTTGTTGATCACCTTGCCGCCTTTGGTGCGGAACGTGACGCGCTTCTCAGCTCTGGCCAGCGGCGTGCCGGGAATGAATAGGCTCCAGGTCATGGTTTCCTCCTCACGTTTTTTTGGGTGGGTGGATGTCCACTCATAGCTTCCCCCAGGGCTTGGCGCCCTTGGCCGGCGGAACCCAGTCCTCTTCCGTGTCCTCGAAGCGCGTCCACTGCGGTATCCAGCGGGTTGTACAAGGTCCGATCTTGCCGTTCTTGTTCTTGGCGACTATCAGGCGAGCGAGACAGGACGGGACACCTATCACCTCATCGCACTCGCGCCTGTGCGGGTTGTAGATCAGCACGATCTTGTCAGCAGCGGCTTCCTGGTTGCCTCCCTCGCGCAGATCCTCGAGAGTCGGTTCCGGGTCAGCTCGCTTCGACGGCGCACGGCTCAACTGGGTAGCCGCCACGACAGGTATCCGGTGAGTCATCGCTAGCGCCTTCAGCTGCTCGGTGATGTATTGGACCTGCATGTTTCGGTTCTCAAAGCGACCAGGACACTGGATAATCTGCAGGTAGTCAATCAGCACGAGTTGGACCTTGTGCTTGAGGATGTAGCGCTTGGTCTCTGCAACGACCTGATTAATCGTCGCCGGCAGGTCGCTTGTCCACCACGGGGTTTCGTAGAGCTCCGCGCTGCGCTCGTTGATCAGATCCCAGTCCTCTTCGGCGAGCTTTCCATCGCGGGCTTTCTCGCCATCGACCCGAGCCCGCATAAAGACAGCCCGCTCGGCTATGTCTTCAGCGGTCATCTCCTGGGAGAACATAAGCGTCGGAACGTTGGCGATTGCGGCCTGGACTGCAAGCTGCGTGAGTAGACAGGTCTTGCCCTCGGATGGTCTACCGGCCACCAGAGTGAACTCTGCATTGAGTGCGCCTCTGCTCACGTTGTCGAGATGGGGAATGCCGAACTTGATCCCCATCTTCGGCTTGCCGGACTGGTATTGCTTGATCCGGTCGTGAACCACGTGCAGCACCTCGTCCATCTTCCGGATGCGAGTCCCGTTGCCGGACGAGAGATTGATGGCCCGCTGGACGAAGCGGTCTTTGACGTCCGGCTCCTCTGCCTGCGCTGCTGCGACAATCTCCATCCCGGCGGCTATAATTTTGCGCAGGTCAGACTTCTCCCGGACGATCTCTGCGTAGTGCTTCAGGCGGGCGGCGGTGGGGACGGCGTCCACCAGGGCCATCAAGTAGGCAGTTCCACCGCAATCCTCGAGTTTGCCTGCAGCCCTGAGCTCTTCCTGGAGGGTGATCAGGTCGCAGGGCTCGTTCCTGCTGGATATCCGGGAGAGCGCTTCGAAGACCTGTTGATGTGCTGGACGGTAGAAGTCCTCGGGGTGGAGAATCTCCAGCCCCTCGAGCATCGCAGACGTCTCGATCATCATCGAGCCCAGTGTGGACTGTTCGGCCTCGATTGAGTTGGGCGGCACGCATGCTGACATCAGGCCACCTCTTTCTGCCAGTCGGGGTAGCTCTTAATCTCTTCGATCTTGGCGAGAACGGCAGGATCGTCAAGGCCATCCCAGTCGGGGTATTCTTCTTCGCGAGCCAGTTTAGGCAGAATGAACTCAGAGAGGTAGCTAAGCGACGGGACTTTTCTTCGCTTGAGTATGTATCCGGCAAGCCGCTCATCCTGCCAGTAGAGCATCAGGCCTGCCACGTCGCCACGACGGTAGCCTTTACCCGACTCGATCTTGAGAGCAGCGGCCAGCGTGTCTTTAAGCCAGCCGTTGTTGTTGGGGTAACCGGTGGGGTAGAACAGGTCGATGTAGGCCCGGACGATGGGGTGGGAAAGGGCAGCAGAAGGAGTAGCGATTCCCGGAATCGCGCTACCTTCTTTTCTCTTCTCTTCTCTTCTTTTCTTTTCCGCGCGCGCGAGGGGGTAATCATTCCCGGAATCATTCCCGGAATCATTCCCGGAATCATTCCCGGAACGGTTATCGTTTTTGGGCTCAGAAATGGCCCTGTATTCCTCCGGGCAGGGAGGATCGAATACCACCCCAGTTGGGTTCGGAATGGGGCTTGGAGTGGGGTTCTTAAGAAATTGGTATTTGAACCAACGTAAAAGGGCTATGTAAGGTCTGCCGTCAACTTCATACAAGTGAAAGTGACGGAGATTCTGACTTAGCAGCATGAGATTTTGCTCAACCTTGCGAGTTGAGACGTTTTGGTAGCCCCAAATCACTTTCTTAAGGTTGTTTACTGACCCAGAAAGCTTCCCAAAGCAATCTGCTTGCGAAACACAACCGATGAATAGTAGGCGGGCGGAGTCTGGCAAACTACCCCAGTCCTCGTCGTCCCACATAGAGGGATCAATGACTCTTCTACGCGACATCTGTGGAACCTCCCCAAACACAAATAGCGACGGCCCCGAACCGGGGACGCCGCCTAGTTGTCACACAAGGAGCGCCGGTCGAGGCCGTCGCCAATGCCCACACGCAAGACTCTGCTGTATGAGCCAAGAGTGTATTCAGTTGTAGAGACGAGAATAGCGCCATCCCTAACGCTCCTTGTGTGACCTTTCTATTCTACTCTCTGGGAGAGGCCACGTCAAGGAATAACCTCCATTGCCCTCCCTGGCGCACATCCTGCGCCCGTCCAAGTCGTTAACC
>CAZFYZ010000241.1:0-2707 GCA_964523735.1 uncultured bacterium
CCATTCGGGGGCCGACCGGATGAGTTGCTGGATGTCCTCGTTGCGGGACATGTGATCGAGCCGGGCGATCAGCAGGTTGTGCTGTTCGAAGGGGTTTCCTGTGCGGCTGGCCTGAATCATGTCGCTGGTCAGAAGGTCGAACTCCAGCCCGAACTTCTCTGCCAACTCGTCCTGCCATTGCTCCGTGATGCTACCGGGTGAAACGATGAGGCAGCGTTCCAGTTCGCCCCGAACGATCAACTCCTTGATCAGCAGGCCCGCCATGATGGTCTTGCCCGCGCCGGGATCGTCGGCCAGCAGGAAGCGCATGGGCTGGCGGGGGAGCATCTCCTCGTAGACCGCGCTGATCTGGTGCGGCAGGGGCTCGATCACCGACGTGGTGACCGCGAGGTATGGGTCGAACAGCCACGCGAGCCGGATGCGCTGGGCCTCGGACACGAGGCGGAACAAGTCGCCGTCGCCATCGAAAGACCACGGCCGGCCCCCGGCCACCAGTTCCAGGGACGGCTCATCGTCGCGGTAGACAAGACGGTTGTGCAGGTGTCCTCCTGCCTCGAAGATCACCTCAACGCCGTGGTCACCGAACCACTGGACAGCCTTCACCGTCCCGACGTCCGCGGGCGTAAGGCCCCGCAGGCGTGACCCAACCGTGATGTCCTCCAGCCTCAGCATTCGCAACGCCCTCAGGAACGTGAAGCAAACCTAGCACCATCGTCGGACACTGGCAATGCGCGGGAGCAAACATGCGCGGGAGCAAACGTATGGCCCCATCCAAGGTGGTCAGGTAAGGCCAACCTGGGTGCGATCCTCGATCGCGGCTATGCGCGCGCAGCATGCCGGTGTTCTCGGCGTGATCGTCGTCCTGCACGATGACAAACGGTGTCGCGGCTACTTCAGGGGCGACTTCAGAACTTCAGCAACTCGCGGGGCACCAGACACCTGCCGATGTTCAGTTCATCAGAACGCACCACGACAAAAGCGGTGGACGAGAACCGATAGGACGTGCGTCACATTCCAACGCAAACAATCCATAACGGTCGATCGGTGACGGGTGGAGTCCAACGGTTCCAGCACGACAAGCGAACCAATAGGATGATAGATCTTCACCACTTGGCGCGTACCCCCGCCGGGTTCCTCAACCCCCGCATGCAGGCCCAGAAGTGCCAACCGACCATGTCACACCCTGGGTCCATCCCAACAGTTCAGCGCTTGCGATCGCGCAACACGAAGAACATCCTGTCGTTCCGTCCCTTCACGGCTCCGGTGACGCCTCGCACAACTCCCCGGGGGCTTTCAAAACTCACATCATCGTGGCGATCAAGTTGTACGGATCGAAACGCTCCTCAACAAGACGAAACTCCACAATGTCACCGGAGTCCACCGCTCGCCGAGCGAACCGAGCGGGAAGGAACACTCTCACACCTCGCCAGTCAAGAGAGTAGCCAACCACGACATGCTCTTTCTGGATTGGTATGGCAGACGCGCTGAGGGTGAGAAGGCTGAAGCCCTGCTTCTCCAACATCTTCAGGAGCACGCCACGCGACAGGTCGACTTGCACGGTGCGCTCATGGTAGTTCACCTGAGACACGAATACTGGAGAGTTTCGGCCCGTTTGCCACCTCTCTCCGCTTGCGCGAAAAGCGTCGCGGGTCACGGTTGCGGTGAAGCCATCACCGAACTCGTATCGATAGCCAGTTCGGCGCAGGCCTGCCATGCGTGCTTCGATCAGCCTGCCGGGGATTGGTAGTGTCTTGACAAACTCCTCGAAGTCGGGTCGGTCGAAGAAGCGCGGTCCGAGCCTCTTGCGAACGGACATTTCATCTCGGACGATACTGGCCTTCTTCGTCGAGTACTTGTGTATAAGGCTGTGCCAGTAGTGTTCCCGCACATTCAGTAGCGTCGTCGCCTCTCGCAATGCAACCCCGTATGCAAGACTCGCGTTCCTTGCTTCGAAGTCTCGGCTTGCACGTTTGCTCTGTCTCGCAAATTCGATCTGGCGGAGTACGCGGGTCTTCTGATCTCGGATGAGGTCAATCTCTGCCCATGCTTCATCTTGTGCTGCGGTCAGGAGATCGAGCATGTGTCCCCGCGACTGATACTCTAGACGAACCAGGGCGCTGAGAGCCTTTCGTTTGCTCTGTGCCCGCCTTTCGCGTTGGTCATCCCGGATATCGTTGCCGAGGAAATCAAGGGCCATCTTTCCAATGACCGAGAGACCGGCGGCGGCCAATATGATTGGCAGCATCCATCTCCTCCAGTGCTCAGGGCACTACGGAAGCATCCTCGATGCAGCCTGTGGTCGATAGTACGCGTCGAACATCGCGGTAATGCGATCAAGGACATCTACCTTGAACGCAAGGTATGTCTTCAGCAGATCCTGATGCTTCTTCATTTCTTCAAGGTCAAGGGCCTTGAACTTCTCATCCCAGAGTTCAACCTGCCGCCACATCAGATCCAATTGACGTTCCATGGTCGCACGATTCTTCCCCTGATCCTTCAGCCACGCGTCGAAGGCATCCTTGCGCAGTTGCAGCTTCTTGACCTCGGCACGGATTATCTCCACAGTGGCGACACACTCTGCCCGAACGCGCTCAGTAATCTGCCGTTCCCGGTTCCAGACGTTGACCACGTTGCACACGGAGTCTGTGATGCTTGCCACTGCTCCCCAAGTAGTGAAAGAAGGGCTCGTCTGTTTTCGTTGGATATC
>CAZFYZ010000242.1:0-2705 GCA_964523735.1 uncultured bacterium
AGAAACAAAAATGATGCAAATTTACTGTAATGTATTGGAGTGTAACTTTTGAGTTTTTTCGATAAGATCAGGGAAGGCCTGGCCAAGACAAAGAAGAATATCTCCGTCCAGTTGAGCAGCATGTTTGCTTCCTTTACCGGGGCCAACGAGGAGTTTTTCGAGGAGTTGGAGGAGACCAGGTCCGTCCCTTAGGGTGGAAGAGCTTTCGCGACCGCGAACTTGAAAAGTACGGCGGAAAAGGCGATCTAGCAACAGCAAAGCTGTGTCTTTACAAGGGTGTCGGCCAAACGTGTGACCGCGTAGGCCAGCTATTCTTCAACTTTCACGTGGCCGATCCGTATGATGATGTCTTCGACAACGATGACCTTAGAAGCGCCATCGTGTTTGTGGGCACAGTCGTTCGTGAATTGCTCATTCAGGAGTTGTATCATGAACAGATAGTGGAGACAAAGGGAGATTCACTGTCGGATATCCTCCACCTTCTGCGTCTTATGGACGACAAGCTACGGACTGATGTCGCTATGTCTCTCGATGCTTATCGCCGGTTCTCCCGGGACTTCAGGAACCTGCTGTCAGAGATGCTGACGATGCGCATGGAGAGAATGCACAGTCAACGCACATTGGAGATGCGGGACAGAAATGGAGCGTATAACAGTATGCACGCCAGGCTATTGCCTGAAGGAGAGAAGACTCTGAGGGGAGTTCGGAGTGTGTTCGATCAGTTTGACGCGGGGCAAGACTGGACGGTGGGCGAAGAGGCCGGTGTCTCGTCGGAGGTAAGGCGTGCATACACGGGGCTCGTGGAAGACGCTCTCTCCATTGACATGTGGCAACTGGTTTGCCGAGCTGCCTTGTCATCCGTCGAAACCTATGGGGGGATCGCCGACATCATACTGAATATAGGAAAGGGTATCTGCAGACGAGTTCTGCCCAGCGACCCAAGATCCACGACCCAAGAGGATGTCTTTTGGCTTCACAAAAAGAGCATCAGCGCCCATTGTATAGAAACAGGCAAGGTGTTTGTCTGCAACAACGTTCAGGAGAAGGCGGCTGATGAATTCAAGGAGAGGTTCAAGTATGAGCATACTGTCGGTGACTACAAGTCACTCATGGTTGTACCTATTGAGGTGGATGGTGAGGTGCGGGCATTGCTCCGCCTCATGAGCGCTGATAAGAACTGCTTCCTTGACCGCCACACGCGCGCCGCGCAACACAACGCCTTCGTTGCGGGCTACTGTTTCCGGATGCTTGACTACCGTTGGACCCGAGATATTGTCAAATGTTGTGGATGAGATTTCTGGCGGATGCCTTCTCTGTTTGTCTTGGATGAACAGAGAGGGACATCCGTTCAAGCGGCGATCTCCTTGATTCCATCCACGAACTTCACGCCCCGAATCACCTCGGGGATCCACTCTTGACCGTTGAGCCGACGCCAGCGTTTCTCCGCACACTGGGCCAGCTTGAAGACCATCGTCAGGCAGGCGGTTCGGCTCCCGCTGCCCTTGGTCCGCACCGTGCGCAGCCGCACCGTCGCGAACGTCGATTCGATCGGATTGGTCGTACGCAGGTGGATCCAATGCTCCGCCGGGAAGTCATAGAACGTCAGCAGGACCTCCCGATCCTTGACCAGGCACTCCGTCGCCTTGGGATACTTCGCCTCAAAGCTCTGGACGAACAGATCGAAGGCCTTCAACGCCTCCCGGCGTGTCTCGGCCATCCAGATCGCCTGCACCATCGTCTTGGCCTTCTCGTGCAGGGACTTGGGCATCTTGTCCAGAACATTGGCCGTCTTGTGCACCCAGCAGCGTTGCTCGCGGGTCGCCGGATAGACCTCCCGCAACGCCGCCCAGAAGCCCAGGGCGCCATCGCCGGTGGCCACCTTCGGGCTCGTCGTCAGACCTCGCCCTTTGGCCTCCAGCAGCAACTGACGCCAGGAATCGGCCGATTCCCGATAGCCGTCGGTGATCGCGATCAGCTCTTTGCGGCCGTCCGCCGTCGCCCCCATGAGCACGAGAATGCACTGGCGGTTGTTGTCGGGCTCCTCCAGCCGGATCTGAAAGTGAATGCCGTCGGCCCATAAATACACGTATGTCTTCTCGGCCAGGGACTGCTTCGACCAGTTCTTCCACTCCTCCTGCCACGACTCTTTCAGGCGGACGATGTTGGTGGCCGACAGCCCCTTGGCTTGCGGGCCCAGCAGGGCCTGGAGGGCCTCGGTGAAGTCCCCGGTGCTGATCCCCCGCAGGTACAACCAGGGAATCAACTCGTCCAGGCTCTTGGTCCTCCGCAAGTAGGGCGGCAGGATCGCACTGGAAAAACGCAGGCGTTCGCCGTTCTCATCGGTCCGCCGGTCGTGGACGCGAGGCTGCCGGACCTCCACCAGCCCCAGACCGGTCTGAATCCGCCGAGCCGGCAAACGGCCGTTGCGAACCACCTGCCGACGGCCGTCGTCATCCCGCACGAGAGCGTGACGCTCGATGTACTCAGCAACCTCATGCTCCACGGCGGCAGCCAACATCTGTTGGGCCCCTTGTCGCAGGATGTCCGTCAGAACATCCCGCGACCGGATTGACAAACACTCGGTCGGTACCGTACTCTGTTCCATGTGGCGTATCCTTTCCTTGATTCCCAATCGTTTCGTCTAACCTCAAGGATGATACGCCGCTTGTCTCCACCTCTCCATCCACAACTTTCGGTTATACCTC
>CAZFYZ010000243.1:0-2637 GCA_964523735.1 uncultured bacterium
ACCGGATGCCTCCAACTACCAGAAGCTTATCGAGGATTGCCTGACTGGCCTGGTGATACGTGATGACTCGCTCATCGTCAGTGTGAAGACGGAGAAACGCTTCTGTGACCCGGCCCATCCACTGGTGCCGCAGAAGCCCGGCGTCTGGATCGAAGTCCGAGAACTGCAGCAGACCCGGGCAAGCCACCTGGACTTTGGGCTGATCGGAGGCCCCCGATGATCTGCATCCGCATCTTCCGCTGCCCGGCGTGCGGGGGCAGTGGTTTGATCGCGTCGGGTGAGATGTGGGGGAACTACCCTTGCCCCAACTGCGTCGGCGGCAAGGTCGGGCTGGTGGGATGGCTGAGGCTGAGAGGAGGGGTGAGGCGAAAGAGGGTTTGTAGTTTGGTCCTGAGCTGCGATGCTGTTCGTGTGCCAGAGGCAGACGACGCCAAGGCTCTCGCCGCCCGAATCCGCGTCGAAGTGGCGCGGGAGTTTGTTGCGGCTATCTCGGTTGGGCCGCCTGATCTGGCGGAACTGCCTATCGTCATTAACGCCGTGCTGCGCGACTGGGAGCGCTGGGCCGCGCTGACCGCCCCCGAGGGGGAGAAAGGACGGAGTGAGAGATGAACGCACAAGAGCTATTTAAGAGAGACGGAACCCCAGCAGGTGTTTACTACTGTGAGGCTTGCCGCAGAGTCCACCGAATCGAATCGGAAGCCAACAACTGTTGCCCGCCGCCAGTGTGTAAGCGATGCGGTTGCGAGGTGAACACAGGCAATACTCACGGCCCTTGGGAGTGTAAAGCGTGCAGAGAACTACGTGAGGCAGAGCTGCTCCAGTCGCAGTATGACGCGGCAACCAAACTGACTCCACAATGCTACGAGGGATGGGTTCACGATCCCCACCACGGCGGCTACGACGGTAGATACTATGAGAGCGTCCAGAGTATGCTAGACGAAACTGACGAGATTCCTCCGTGGGTGTTCGCCTGCACGGACCACGAGCCATACCGAGTGAATACTGGCGATGTAACGGAGATGATGTTCTCTGACTGCTTTGACGATGCGGCGGACCAAGCGAGCGGCTTGACAGAGCTTGATGCAGCACTGGCGGCGTTTTGGGAGGCTAACAGAGGCGTGCTCACGTACGCCCCTGATTATTCGCGCGTCATTGTGTTAGGCGTTCGCGTAGCCCGCCAGCCGCAGGAGGCCCGCGATGGCGAGTAAGTGCGTGCAATGGCTCAAGCGACTGTTCGACCGGATTCCGCGCTATGCCTACCAGATCGGGCTGGTCGAGCATCCCGGCTGTAGGCCCTATTACGGCTATGTGGTGTTTGGACGCAAGGATCATCGTCAATGTCTCCAGAGCGAGATTGACGAGATTCAAGGAGACGAGCAGTTTATGTCTCGTCGAGTATGGATCAGTCCGGCTCGCGTTGAGCGGAATGGAGAGTTTCCGGGATGGTGAGTAAGTGCGAGGAGTGCAGGTGGAAATGTGACGCGATAGACGGCAAAGAATGCCGCGCCAACAACTGGCGCTACTACCAGCCCCGCGACCCCGTGGTGAGTGAGGAGTTGAGGCATGTGTGCGCTGTTCTTGCCGATCTGTGCGGCGACGTCACTGAAGCAGAGATCGATACTAAGTGCATGCATTTAGCCCGCGCCCAGCTCGCCGCGAACCCGCCCCAGGAGTCGGAGATGGAAAAGCAGGTCGCCAAAGCGCGGGAGGGCGCCGCGCGTCTCGCAGAGATCGACAACCAGACAGCCGCCGATGCCCGCGTGGGAAGACTCGTGCGGGAGGTGCTGAAGGCACATACGTATTGGGCCATCTGGTTTAGTCGACATCGCAGTTTGTGGGCTGTGGGCGAGGACGGTGGAGCAGTGTACTGGGGCAACACCCTGCTCGAAGCTCTCGAAAAAGCAAAGGCCGCGCTTGAGGCGGCGGGAGGGCAGGGGTGATGCCCAGGCTAGACAACTTGTTCTGGATGATAACGGGATGCACTGTAGCAGTGTTTGTGTTGACGGGAATCGCAAGCGGTTGGCGAGGAGAAGTTGCTGTGCTCGCATACTTGTTCTTTCACTTGGGCCGCGCAATTCAATGGGCAATAGAGCGGAAGCGGGAAACCAAAGAACGGAGGCCCCAATGACTGAGCAGAGATTGACGCCGGAGAGGGAAGCGGAGATCGACCGCATAGTCGAGAGTCGCAAGCGCGGAGCAGCGGATTATGCCTGCCGGATAATCGAGGCGGCTGTAGCACAGGGTGCGTTCGCGCATGACGTCGCACGCGACGCTATTGATGCGTCATTGAAGATCATGAGCAGTATCTACGGCGTCGGCTGGGATCAGGTCGAGGGAGGTGACGAACGCTGACATAGAAGCCCCGCCTAGCCTAAGCGCGGAGCCTGAGAGAGAAAGAGGTGGAGCTTGAAACTGTCGAGTCAAGTATACCACCCGAATCGGGCTGAAGCAAGGAGGCGGGAAAGATGGCTGACCGAACACTATTCTACAGCGACGTGGACCTAGATAAGCTCGCTCATCAGGTGGCCCCGCGGGCACTGGACCACGTTCCGCCGTTCTGTGACGGCGGGCCGTTCGAGGGACTACTCTGGATTGAGATCCGCACGATGGAACGGCGCGCGCGCCTGACCCCGCAAC
>CAZFYZ010000244.1:0-2633 GCA_964523735.1 uncultured bacterium
AACGTGGTTCACCAGGGCGCCACTGGTCGCGCCAAGCTTATCCCTCATAACCGGACTGAGGTCAATGGGCTCGATCCCCAGGTAGCCTCTGACTACCTTGCCCTTCTCGATAAGCTGGGTCATCACGTACTTGGCGGTGTTGGAAGGAATAGAGAACCCGACGCCCACGTTGCCGCCGGAAGGTGTCTTGATCATCGAGTTGATGCCGACGATCCGCCCCTCCAGGTCGACCAGCGGACCCCCGGAGTTGCCTGGATTGATGGCTGCATCGGTCTGGATCACGTCACCGGCAACCGGCACCGCGCTCTCAGCCCCGGCCCAGCGGCGGTAGGCGCTGACAACTCCAACTGTGATAGTATTCTGAAGCTCGAACGGGTTCCCGATGGCGGCAACCCACTGCCCTACCCTGATCTTATCAGAGTCTGCGAAAGAGGCCGCGGGCAGGTCGTTTGCGTTGATCTTAACGATCGCCAGGTCGCTGGTTGGATCCTTGGTGACCTTGCCGTCGAACTTGCGACCATCGCTGAGTTTGACAGTCACTTTGTCTGCGTCGGCGACGACGTGGTTGTTGG
This sequence comes from uncultured bacterium, assembly GCA_964523735.1. Taxonomy (GTDB): domain Bacteria; phylum Armatimonadota; class UBA5829; order UBA5829; family UBA5829; genus CAZFYZ01. The sequence continues at coordinate 573 of CAZFYZ010000244.1, forward strand.
TGAGAATATAGCCGTCAGACCTCACGATGACGCCCGTGCCGGCGCCCTGGGTCTTCTGGCGCTCCCTCTGCTCCGGCTGAGGGCTGCGCTGCTGAGGGCCAAAAGGCCAGTCCTTGAAGAAGTCTTCCATTCCAGAGATCGATGGCGTCTCAACGTAGCGCTCGCTTGTTATGTTGACCACGCTCGGCGAGATGTCCCTGGCGATGGTCTCGAAGGCAGTCTCCCACGCCATCTGAGCTGGTGGAGCCGCTATCGCCGCGCCAGAGTCACTATTGTAGAAGTTGGCCGCGAGCGAGAACCCGAGCGCCACGCTCAGCGCGATAATGGCAACCAGTGCCATGTCCTTTCTCGCAAAACCAGATAGCCTATGCATATGTTTGCATTCCTCCGATTCGTTCTTGTGATACTTACAGAGCTTCATCTGTCCCGTTTGACGCAGATACGGCAAAAGACGTTCCGCGCTGCGCAACGGAGCGGCTCAGCCGTTACCCATGCAAGGCAGGGGCCAAACAGCAGAAAGGGAACCAGCACTACGCCAACAGTTGTTGGCCAAAGTGGCAGTTCCCTTCCCGTCGTTGCGCGTGCCGTTACGTTATCTTATCAAGCTGGCAAATTGTATCTCCGGCTGGCTGACTGACTTTTCCTCAACCATAAACGGCTGAGCGGGGGTCATGGGCACCGTGGGCTGATTGGACTCGTGTATGAACGAGACATTGTGCGCACCCACAGCAGCCATCGCCGGTCCGGTGTTCTGTGGAGCCACGCCATCGATTCCGCCGGCCGTAAGCAGCACCAAGGCAACTCCCGAAGCGACCAACGCAGCAGCGACGGGACTCAGTCTGCTATTGACGAACTTTGTGACCGCATCCAGCATCCGCTGATGCGGCGGAACCTGGACCTCCTCGATCCGGGCCAGGATCGCCTGAGCGAAATCGTGGCGCGGGGCCACGTTTCTCAGCCTGCCCACAGCCTGCTTGACCATGCGCATCGACTCATACTCCTCGGCGCAATCCTGGCAATCATGGAGGTGTCTCCTGATCGCGAGCATCTCAGCCCCGGTGAGTTCTCCGTCGATGTAGGCCGACATCAGATTGTCTACTCGCTGGCAATTCATAACCATACACCTGCCCTGCACTGACTTCTTTGTCTACATCGTCATTTCGAGCATCGCGAGGAACTTGCTTCTCCTTCGGTCCGCAAGCAGATTCCTCACTGCATTCGGAATGACGGTGGTTAGAGCCTCTGCCTATGCCAACAACTGCTCCGCGTAGCCCTTGAGCTTGCTCCTCAAGAGCCTTCGACCGCGGTGCAGCCGCGACCTCACTGTGCCGATGTTCGTGTTCGTCGCCTCAGCGATCTCTTCGTAGGACAGGCCTTCGATGTCCGCATATATCACCGTTAGCCGGAAAGCCTCCGGCAGTGTGGTCAGTGCGGCCTGTATACGCCCATCCATCTCTCCCGAGAGAACCGCCTCTTCGGGTCCGCTTGACGGGTCGGCTATCTCCATCTGCGCCTCTCCGTCCTCAGTGATCACGGGCTGGTCCAGCGATCTTATCCTCGCCTTGGGCTTTCGCCGCAGCCCGTCGATGAACACGTTCGACATGATCTTATACAACCAGCTATCGAAGGGAAGTTCCCTTCGGTACTGGCCGAAAAACCTGAATGCCCTAATGAACGCCTCCTGGGTCAGATCCTCGGCGTCCGCATGGTTGCCTGCCATGCGATAGGCGATGTTATAGGCTTGCTTATGATAGCGCTCAACGAGTGCATCAAACTCACGTCGCTCCGCGCTCTTGGTGACCTCGGAGACGGCCTCTGCAAGTTCCACCAAAGTGGCCTCCACCTTTACCTCTAGACTTACTTACGTACGGCGGGCGGGCAGTAGTTCCCACGCTGCACCTGGTAGAATTACCGGTTTTGGTGCACACCCCCCACGTCTGGTTTCACCGCCGTTCGCAAGACCATGATACACTCATTGCCTTAGCAATTCAAGTCGAAGCCTGGACGGAGTGGTGTACCCTGTGAGTGTGTAAATTGGAAAGGGAGTATCCTTTCGGTTGT
>CAZFYZ010000245.1:0-2631 GCA_964523735.1 uncultured bacterium
GTCAAGATAATCTCTTCGAACTGATCTACCACGGTTTCTTCTATCTGGGCTTGATTCCCTCTGCGACGCGGCGGGGGACCGGGTCGCGAAGAATCTCTTCCTCAATTATCTCGGAGCCCACCTTGGCGCCATTCTCATATATGGTGGCTACTTTGACCCTGCGCCGCCCCGAAGCGCCCGGCGAGATCACGTAGCTCTTGCCGACGTAGAGGCTGGTACTCGAAACGCGCTGAACGGGAGGCGGGATCGATTCGGTCCGGTCGGACTGATCTCTGACAACGATGGTCAACTTCGCCTTGCCCGCCTGTGTCTTCTTTACTCGGATCCTGTCGCCGATCTGGAGGCGGTGGGGGTTGATGCCAACGTTGAGAGCCATAAGCTCGGGGAGTCTCAGACCGTGGCGGGCGGCGATGGTGCTTGCCAGGTCTCCCTTCCGCACAACGTACTCTGCGTCTAGGGAAGTGGGGCGCGGCTTCTGGAAGATGAAATCCACCGCTGACTGCGCAGTACTCCGGTAGATCGCGGGGTCAACGGGGACTATGTCAACTGTAACCTTCTCCTTGAACTGGGGCTCTTCGACCAAGTTCCTGGCGAGGTTGCCATACTTGAGCTTGGCCTTCTCCAACACGTGGCCGGCGGCGGTTCGACTGGGTACCGCAACCACGGGTTGGCCATCGACAAGAATCGCCCACTTCGGGACGACTGGTGAGACCATGCCTCGGACTGCTCGCATGGCCTTGTGGCGGCTGACTGGGCGCACGTCGTGAGGAGCGCGGGCGATAACGACATCCTGGCGGAACTCGATCTCTGACGGATCGCAGCCCGAGTGGTTCTTGATTCCGCTGAGGACCTCACGCGCATCTCTCTCGGATCCTACGCACACCACTGGCTTGCCGTCCACGACGATGAACCTCTTGGAGCTGGCAACGTGCCCACAGAAGGACCAGACGCCAAAGATGAAGACTGCTACTCCAATGCAAATCCGCTCTATTAGTAACTGCCTCTGCAGCTTGTGTATCAGAATGTCCTTGTTCATAGTGAATCGCCTCCCGGCGTAATGCTCACGCGCAACTATAGTTACCTGTCCAGGTCCCGAAATTGTTCCTGGGTCAGCCGCCGAGTGCCTTGAGCACTTCCTTCGGCGAAGCCGACCGTAGTCCTCTACTGGTCTCGATTCGGGTGCGATCAGGCCGCCCGAGGCGCCCGATCTCGGCATAGAACTCGTTCTTGCGGCGTCGATCATTGCCAAAGTGGGATCCGGCCCACTCGCTGGCAAATCCCATGTCCGCCGCACGTGAGAGGAAAGTGTGTCCCCAGAGGAAGTATGCTCCCTCCAGGAAGTCATTGACGTACCACTGCAGCTCAGGGGCGGAGAAGTCGTCCACGAACGGCAGGCCGGCTTTGTTCATCTCTGTCCCGACACAGAGCGGGAAGGCGATGTCTCGTGCGGCTTGAACGGCTTTCTCGAGATTCGCAAGTTTGGTTCGCCGCTCCTCGGGGTTCTTGATGTTCCAATTGCGGTCAGGGATAATGTTCATCGCGACCGTGCCCTTGGACTCCATGAGTTCGAGCAGGGCGGGCATGTCAGCCTCGCCCGGATTTGTCCCGTCCAGCCAGGCGATCATCGGCAGCGCGCCGATGCCGCGGATCATGCCGATGACAGTATCGACGTCCGGGAACGTCTCGGCGGTTGGAGGGACATAACCGACTCCACCGAACTTCATGAGTTTCGATCGAATCAGCTCATGTAGCTTTGGTGTATCGGAGACAAGCCCGCTCGCTTCGCAGGGACAGATCTGGAGGGCGTTCGACCAGAATTCTGTGAGTGCCGCCTGTTCGGGATAGACCGCGCGGGCCTTGGCATCGTAGGCAGCCAGCATGTGACGCTCGGTCGCGTTACCCGATGGCGTGAGTGGGATCACGTCGGCATCGTAGTCGAGCCGGACAGTGCCGAGGTAGTCATTGACCCGGTCCATCACTTGCAGGTTGCGGGCGCGAGCCATTTCTCGCATCGACGACAGAGTTGCGGCTGCTTCGGTGTCCGGTTTCGGCAGACGGCAGCAGCCGGCAGCCATGTAGTAGGCGATGCCCGGCTCGTTAGGGGAACTCAGGACCTTGTCTGAGTACTCGGGGACGAACACCCGTGATTCCATCGCAGCCGTCGTCGGAAGCCCCAGGAGCTCACCCGCTGAGAGGAACTCCTCCATTCCATCGAGCACATCGAAATCCACGATGCCGGCGACCGCCAGGCCGTACTTGCGCGCTTCCCACGCTACTCTGCTGGGAGACCAGCCGTCGGCGTTGTATGAAAAGAACGTATGGTAGTGGAGATTGACCTCGCTCTTCACTGGCGGGAGGCAAATCTCACCTGAGTCTATCTGTGCTGAGAGTGCGCAGAGGGCGTCGGCGCGAACACTTGGGTTGAAGCTATCTAGCTCAGCAATGGCAGCCGCGAGGGCTTCCGGATTGGGCATGGTAGACGCATCCTCCGAAAGAAACTACGTCAATAAGGATACTAGGATCGGCGGGCTGTGGCAAGTGCACAGGATGAACCGAGAATGTTCAGTACTGCGGGAATGTCATTTCGAGCAGGGCGAGATACCGTCTTGCCTGTCAATGGCTTCTATGCCT
>CAZFYZ010000246.1:0-2610 GCA_964523735.1 uncultured bacterium
ACCTAAGTGTCTCCCCGCCGCGTGTCCTGCGGGAAGGGGTTGTAGGGGTCGATGCGATCCGGCAGGCGCTTGGGCCGCTACGGTCGCTGGAGCTTTCGTGATGGGAGAGACAGTGCACACGAAAAAGACCTTTCGATCGGTTGAGCGTAAGCTCCTGCGCCGGTCCAAGCTGGTGGAAGCCATAGAACAGGCCAAGGCTTCCGGCAGAGCAGTCGTCCACACGAACGGCTGCTTCGACATCCTGCACCTCGGGCACATTCGCTACCTGCTGGTTGTCGGGCTCAACAGCGACGCTAGCGTCAGGCGGCTTAAGGGCCCGGAGCGACCCATTGTCCCGGAGTTCGAGCGTGCCGAAGTGCTTGCGGCTCTGGAATGCGTAGACTATATCTCGATCTTCTCCGAGGACACGCCAGTAGAGCTGATCCGAGCCATTGGGCCTGACATCCACGTGAAGGGTGGGGACTACAGGCCGGAGGACCTGCCGGAATCTGAGGCGGTCAGGAGCGTCGGGGGACGGATCGAAGTCATTCCGCTTTCGAAGACCGCAAGCGAGGGCTACTCGACATCTGATCTGGTAGCGAGGATCAAGAGCCTCTAGCGCCGCTTTCTGCTTCGGCGATCTTGTCCAGCCTGCGCTGGAACCGCTCCTCACCTGCAAACCGTGCCGAGAGGAATGCCCGCACCAGGTCAAGCGCCAGTGCGTACCCCGTCACCCGTCCGCCAAGGCATATGACGTTCATATCGTCGTCCTCGACTCCCTGATGGGCCGAGAAGCAGTCCACGATCAGGGCGGCCCGCACACCGGTAACCTTATTGGCCGCTATGGATGCCCCGACGCCGCTTCCGCAGAACGCGATCCCACGCTCAACGTCGCCTGCTGCCACAGCTCGAGCAAGCGGCAGCACGAAATCCGGATAATCGTCCGCGGGGTCCAGTTCACACGCGCCATAGTCCACGACCTCTTCCCCTCGGGCCTGCAATTCCTGGCTAAGTCTGTTTTTCAGCTCGTACCCACCGTGGTCGCCGGCTACTCCCACACGCATCTGGCAACTCCTCTGGTATATGTCTGTGTGCGATCCTCTCGCACATCAGTTCTACCCAGATACGGGCGGGTTCTCCAGAGACCGGGACTACAGCGGCACGACATCCCCTCGAGATACACCTGCCCCCACCCCCTGAGGCAGCGTCCTGGGTGGCAAAACGAGTTCAGCATAACGTAGCCCTGATGAGAGTGCAAAATTTGCAAAATGGGGATTGACAACTCAGCGATTCCCTTCTACACTGAGTGTGGGAGCAAAGGGCACGCAGAGCCTGGCTCCCGTATGGTTACCTCTCAATATGGGCCGCGCACGGTCCGCGGTGGACGTGGAGACGCGGTCAAGCAGTAAGGGAAAGGAGGTAGAAGATGAGATTAGTTGCTGTTCTGAGTGTCCTTTTGGTTGCGTTGGCAGCGCCAGTATTTGCCGATGACGCGTTTATCGGAACTCAAGAGAATCCGGTAGAACTCGGCAGTTGGGTTGACCAGGGTTTCAATCATGAGGACGGAAGCCCCTTCAAGGGAACCGCATATGTGTTCGTGAAGAACACCAGCCAGAACGCGTGGGGGGATTTCCACTTCAGGATCTTCTCGTATGACGGGTCAGATGTCTCGAACGTCGACTTCAAGGATGCCTCGATGGGCGGTGTGAACCCCATCAGCACCCAGGTCGGTACCACTTGGGCGATCAACAACTCAGTTGTCGGTGCGGAGATGTCGCTTTACTTCTATGGCGACCCCGTGCTGCCTGGCGAGTTCGCGGCGTTCCAGGTCTACACGGACAATACCGTCGGCATGGGCAACTTCGGCGTCTGCATCTGGCCGAGCCCTGTTCCCGAGCCCTCAAGCTTGCTTGCTCTGGTGAGCCTGCTTCCGGTTGCGGGATTCGCCTTGAGAAGAAGGCGCTAGTACAAGCGATCTGACGTAGATCAGATAATGATGTGCAGCCGGAGGAACCCGTTCCTCCGGCCTTTTATGTGTACAGCGTCTTGCCGACGGCTTCTACCCAACAGTATAATGTGGTGACGGAGGATGTCCCAGATTCCGCCGCTCGATGCCTCCGTACGATCACAGATCCTGACCTGCGCTTAACCAGGACGGCCTCTACAACGACCTCGCCGACTAGTCTACACAGGCGAGCATCAAGTAGAAGGCCAGATCGATATCACACCTTGAGGGGGAAGAACACTTGGGCAAGTATGACGATGTAGAACTCCACGGTGCGGAGCGCGAGCGGGCGCTTGAGCTATTCCACAAGCAGGTAGCTGAGTGGGGGCTCAAGATGCCTGACTCTACAACCCTTGTTCTCGACTTCGGCCTTAAGCGCTTCTCGGAAGTAGGAGAGACTGAAGTCTGGATCGCCAACGATCCCGCCACCGGCTACTGCGGCAAGTTCCTGTTCGTAATGGACGGCCAGACCTGCCCCTATCACAGGCATCAGATGAAGCACGAGACATTCTGCGTCATCAAAGGCTCAATGCGGATGAAGATGAATGACCAGGAGTTCGTATTGAGCGAGGGCGATGTCATGCCCATGCCGCCTGGTACCGGCCACTCATTCACCGGGGTTGGCC
>CAZFYZ010000247.1:0-2331 GCA_964523735.1 uncultured bacterium
CCCTTCAGTCCGCACGTGCGATAGAGGAAGTTGCGCAGTATCTCGGTGCCATTAGGCGTATGCACGACCTCCGGATGAAACTGCACACCCGAGAATTTGCGTTCGCGGTCTTCCATTGCGGCGACCGGAGTGCTCGAGGTGCTTGCGGTTACACAGAACCCGGGCGGCGCTGACTCGACAAGGTCACCGTGGCTCATCCAGCAGGTCAGTTCGGTGTCCAAACCAGAGAAAAGCCCGTTGCAGTCAACTACCTGCATCTCGCGGCTCTCACCGGATGTGACCTTACCGCCCAGTTGGTAGGCCATCAGCTGCGTCCCGTAACATATGCCGAGGATTGGGATTCCCAGTTCGTAGATAGCTGGATCGACTCGAGGGGCACCCTCTTCATAGACGCTCGCTGGCCCGCCAGAGAAGATCAACCCTTGTGGCGAACGGGCTGCGATCTCCGCAACAGGTGTATCAAAGGACATAATCTCGCAGTAGACGTTGCATTCGCGCACACGCCGTGCTATGAGCTGCGCATACTGCGCTCCGAAATCGAGGACTATAACGAACTCGTCATTAGTGGGCTTGCCGTCTGTCAAGAAAGCCTCCTTCGATCGGCACCGGATGAGTGCACGCGCCGCTTGAAGTTCAGCTAAGGGGAACCTGAGTAGGCGACGACGCACGAAGGGATCGTGTAGGCAAATAGTAGCATAAGCCGATGAGCGTGTCAAACGGTTGCCAGGCAACAATAACTCCGGACCCTGCGCATGGATCAGGTGCCCGACATGCAGCAAGATGCCTCGAGCTAGAGCAGTGCCCGAGGCATCCCCAAGAAGTGCTTGTCTACTGCGGACTACAGCGTCAGGAGGCGACTCTGATTTCTGCGCCGTTCTGCGCAATGGACTCGTCCGACGCAGCCAGCAGCCGAACCATCTTCAGACCGCTCTCGCCGTCGCTGCGCGGAGTCTTGCCGGTCTCTATACACTCCAGGAAGTGCTTGCACATCGTCGAGAGCGGCTCAGTCTCCTGCAGGCGCGGCATGTGGATGTCCCCGTAGTGGTAGGAGCACAGGAACTCGCCGAAACTGTCGTAGTGAGGCGGGTTATCGACACCGCGGTCGTAGATCTGAATCTTTGCCAGCGGGTCCAAGTCGTCATAGACCAGCATCTGCTTTGTCCCAACGACGCTGACCTTGCGAATCTTGAGGGGGTCAACCCAGCTTACATGGATGACAGCGTTAGCGGCCCCGCAGTTGAGTGTGACAAATGCTACGTCCTCGACCTTGGGGTGCAGCAGTTTCATGCCGACCGTGCGGATCGAGGTGGGGCGAAGACCTGTCGCATAGAGGATCACGGAAAGGTCGTGCGGCGCCAGATCCCAGACCACATTAATATCACGCTGGAATATGCCGAGGTTCAACCTGGAACAGTTGACGTATAGCACATCGCCGAGCAATCCGCTCTCGATAATCTCCTTCATCTTGTTGACGCCAGCAGTATACTCGAACGTGTGATCGACCATGACCACCTTGCCGTTCTTCCTGCCAAGGGCAACCAGTTCCTCTGCCTCGTCCACTTTGGCAGTGAACGGCTTCTCGACAAGTATGTGCTTTCCAGCCTCCAGAGCCTTCTTCGCCAGGGGATAGTGCGCGCTCACGTGAGTACAGATCGCGACGGCATCGATGGAAGGGTCACCCACAACCTCGCTGTAGTCGGACTTCGTCCTCATGTTAGGATACAAATCACCCATGTGCCTGAGGCGCTTCTCGTCCATGTCGCAGCAAACCGCCATCTCGCATGTGGGGATTTGGTTGAGATTGCGGATGATGTTGGGACCCCAGTAGCCAGCCCCAACGACACCGATCTTGATACTCATATCAGCTCCTTAGTCACAATGACAGGAAGCGTCATCAGCACGCTCCGCGGCCAACGATAGCCTTGGTGATAGTGCGAAGCATAATGCGAATGTCAAGAATGAGGGATTGATGCTCGAGATACCAGATATCCATTCGCACCGCCTCATCGAATCGCACACGACTTCGGCCATGTATCTGCCACCAGCCGGTTATCCCGGGCATACCCTGCAGCCGGCGTCGGTGCCAGTCTTTGTAGAGATCGACCTCATAACCTAGATGCGGCCTCGGACCTACCATGCTCATCTCGCCACGGAGCACGTTGATCAACTGCGGAAGCTCGTCCATGCTAGTGCGACGCAAGAACCTGCCGACCAGTGTGACACGATCGTCGGCAGTCATCTTGTAGAGCTTCCTCTCGCCCTGCAGCTTGCGCAGTTCGTCATCGCGGCCCTCGATAAACAGCTTGATGTACTCACGATGCCGAGTATCGT
>CAZFYZ010000247.1:2341-2579 GCA_964523735.1 uncultured bacterium
TTCCCAACGCTCATGCTTCTGAACTTGTAGAGCACGACCTCCTTGCCGTCCTTGCCGACTCTCTTCTGCTTGAAGAGCACGGGACCGGGGCTGGTGAGTTTTATGAGCAGCGCCAGGATGCCGGCTGGAATCGCCGTGATTAACAGCAAGACGGATGACGCGAGCAGATCCAGCCCGCGCTTGCAACGGTAAGTCCGGATGCGTCTGATCTGGCATACCTGGCCGGTTTCGGTCTGGG
>CAZFYZ010000248.1:0-2556 GCA_964523735.1 uncultured bacterium
GCCGGCCGCCTCGGCATGTACCGCTGGATGGTCCGCTCGGCGACGTCGAAGCCAATCTTGAGCAACTCGCCGTCGTCGCAAGGCCTGTCCTATCTGTCTTATCCGAGAATCTCGTACTAGGCATATACAGCTATCGCAGCATCAACGTCATCCTGAAGAATGGGATGGACTCACGGTCCGAACTTTGCGTCCGCATCGCGATTGTAGAGTCTGAGACAGCCTTGCAGTGCATCGCTTTCCGAAACAGACCGCAGAGCCTCAGGATGCTGGGTCTCACACCGGTCTCCGCAGGCTTCAAGCCAATCGTCCTTTGCTGTGATTCTTGGGGGACCGCCATCGAACCTGTTCTGGATCTTGCGAAGGCATCCGTCGCCGCAATCTGCCGGTAGGTAACAGTTGGTCCATTCTGGATAGTGGGTTTCCCTGCAACCAGCGTCCTTTCGACATTGATATAGACATTGCATCAGCGCCGTCTGCCGGTCGGAGTACAGGGCGTGCTCCGAACGCTTTCCAACAGCAGCGAGGATCGAGAAGAGGACAATGACTCCGGTCACGATCAGTCCAATGGCAACGCCCTTCGTGACACGTGGTCCTCCAAAACCAGACGCGTCTTTGAACTCGCGAAGGGTTTCGTCAGACAATGCCGGTCCTGCCTTGAATCGTCGCGGGTTGGGTTCAATGGTCCCCACTTCATCAAGCTGCGAAAAACATTCGGGACACTCCCGGGATTCATCGTGTATTTCAATCAGCCGATGGCAAGCCCCGCAGTAAACTTGTTGGAGCGGTCCTCCTGTCCCGGCAGCGAATCTCGGCCGCCCACAGTGACGACAGTACTGGGCCTCGTCTAACAACTTGCGACCACACTCTGGGCACTTGGCACCCCTCATCTCCGCCGCCTCCAAATGCCATTTGTCCTCTCTCCGATTCTAGTCCCGATAGTGTTGAAGGCAAGCAGTTATCCCGAGGACCGAGATACTCACAGGCAGACATTGCAGTGTAGCCGCGCACGATGAAGCGCGGACAAATAGACTGCGGAAAGCTGGACATGATGACCGCTGCCCACATCACGAGCTCTGCGGCAGCCTTCTGCCTTCAGAGCATCCCGCCCGGACGACAAACGATGTCGTCGAAGTGGCCGCAGGTAGTGTCGGCAAACCTCGAGGATCTTCTCTGTGGGAGTCCAGATCGCGGTCGCCCTGCGTGCAAGTAGCCGTGCCGCTGTAGAACGGCGTCGTTCCAACAAGCATGGGAGCGACAACGTAGAGGGGTGTCGTGTCTTCACAGCGAACCGCTAGAAGAGGATGCCCTCCATGACGCCGTCATCGGCCGCACGGAGGATACCCTCTACCATGCCTCGTCGCTGGCAAGTCCTGAGACCCGCGAAGACCGCCGGAAAGCGTTCGCGATACCAGGCCATCACATCGTCCCGAGAACCCCCTCGGAGGAGATGCTCCAGGTGAGTGTATGCCTCATCTGCATCATCGCCCTCGTCACTCAGGAAATCCCAGATGTGACGGGCAAGTTCGTACCCCGCAGTAATCAGCGGAGCCGTGACCGCCCTCCGGCAACGCCATACCAACCCAGGGCAGTACGTGACCACAGCACGCTCTGGATTCTTCGGACTATTCTGTTCAAAAGACTGACGGGTCGAATCACTGTGTCTTGGCATGAAATTCTCCTATGTGTTTCTGACTCCGTCACGCTCAACAGGAGATTCATCCCCTTTCCATGCCATGCCATGCCTTTCCGATACTCGACCCCATCCACGTTGTCAAAGAGCATGACGTTGAATCAAGTCTATGACGATTCGACGGGCCATTCAAGATGCCCCTGGGCAGCAACGCCTGAATCGATTCCCCATCAAGCAATGATCGAATACTGAACAGTTCCTAATAGATACGTCGTGAACGACAAACGGCGTCGTTGCCGACAGAATGTGTCGTTGGCGACATTATGTTTGAGCGCAGCCGGCAATGTGATATCTTGACTAGGTTCAACCGCTAGGGAGGCCTCATGAGCTGGCAACCAGACACCCTGCCAACATTGCTACTCCTGACATCTCTGACTCTGGGGTGTGGTTCCTCGGAGCCGGCCGGAGATATCACAGAGGCGTCGGACGCGCTTGACTCCTTGGACAGCGTCCCGGACGGCAGCGGCGGCACCGCAACTTCCTGCCTGGAGGGATATTTCCTCTTCCAGGGCTATTGCTACGAGGGAGCCTGTCCCACGGGTACCTACATGTCAGATCCCCTGAAGAGGCTCTGCTCGGGCTGCGACTCCAACTGCATCACATGCACGGGTGCCGGTCGCTGTGCGGCGTGCTCGATCGCATATTATCTATCCGAAGGAATCTGTTACGAAGGGGCCTGTCCGTTAGGTACAGCGATCTCCGACGCATCGAAACGGATCTGCGCCGGATGCGAGTCGAATTGCGCGGCGTGCACAGACCTGACAACGTGCTCCGACTGTTCGGACGACCACTACCTGTACGAGGGGAACTGTCATGGGGGAGAATGCCCGGAGGGTACGAACCTGATCGACGCCGACAACCGGATC
>CAZFYZ010000249.1:0-2543 GCA_964523735.1 uncultured bacterium
GTATTCGAGCTGGGTGCCGTGGCCGGCCACGGCGATGGTGCGGCCGTCGATCGCGTACGCGTAGCCGTCGGTCTCGACCCAGTGGTTGGCGTTGCCGCGGATGGCGTACGTTTCCGAGCCGTCGGCCCGGTAGATCGATACGAAGCGGTCGTCGGTCGGAACGGCTTGCCCGTCCTTTTCGGTTTGGATCCAGGTGCCCGCGAGATGGACCGGATCGAAGGCGGGATCGTCGTCGCTTTCGCAGCCCCAGGTTCCCAGGGCGAGGGCCAAAACCAGACCGGCGGACTTGAACGATTTCATGGCAGCTCCTCGGGTTCGATTTGCTCCCAGCCTAGCCCGATTCCGGAAAATTGGCGACGACAAACGCAGCGGCGCGCGCACGTGCGGAGATTTACCGCAGAGCGCACAGAGATCGCAGAGGGGGATATAGACAGAATTTACAGGATGGACGGGATGGGGGCGGGGACGGGAGCCTATTGCGAATGGGACGCTTGCCCGCCCGTGGCGGGAAGGACGCGAATGGGATCTCCGACCTGACTCATCGTCCATGAATAGAGGCTGTCGAGGGCGAAATGAATACTATGGTCTGTAGATCAATAGTGTTCATCGCGGTCTAATAAGCGCTCTAGGAATACGCCATGACTTTAGAAAAAGCGTTCGGGGAAGAACTGCAAAAAGCCCGCGAAAAAAGCGGCCTGACGCAGGAAAAATTGGGCTTCGAAAGCGGCTACCACCGCACCTACATCAGCCAGCTCGAACGCGGGCAGAAAAGCCCGCTGCTCTAGGCAGCCCTAACAGTTAAATATGAAGAGAAAATGAGGCAGACGCAACATGAAGAAACTGGTGAATTTGGATGTTCGGGACTGGTGGGAGTTGATGAACGCCATGTTAACCTGGGCGGAACTTTTCAAAACTGCGGCTGAAATCTCGAGTGCTGGCGCAAATGAGGGGCATAAAGCCGCCCGCAAAAAAGCCAATGAGGCGATAAAAGCCGGCGGAAGCTACCGGAGAATTGTTGGAGAAATCGAAAAACAAATTGGGCAAATCGGTTATTCTCCCGGGGTTAGCGAACGCATAAGACAGTTATGTGTAATGTCGGACGGGGAGAGGGATGCCGGGGAATTGACCGGCAAGGACAGGCGAGCCTTGGGCCGTTGAGCGTTGTTGTGCGGGTTCGTGAGGGGGGCTATTGCGAACCACGGGACAGGGGAAGACAAGGAAGGCTCCGATATTCCTTAAACAAGAGGGGTGACGCCGCACTTGCCGAGATAGTCGTAGACGCTGTCGAAATCCATGGGCTTTTGTGTCGGATCTTCGTGCGAACCTCTTGGGACGAAAATGACCATGCCTTTCCGAAAGCGAGTGAGCAACACCCGGTATTTGTTGAGAATCCTCGTGCGAGGATCATCGGCAGAGGCTTGAGAATCGCCAGTGCCCTCCACTTGGATCCAACGAGTTGCCGTAAACTTTCGTGTAACGACAGCGCCGTCGGGAAAGACCAAGTCGCCGCCCCAAAGGAGGCCAACCAAATCGATTTCAAGGCCCTGCAATTCAAATTCGCTGAGCGCGACTTCCAATTGGTTGGACGACCGATGGTCGCCGTCGGGTTCAAGAAACCATTTGGAGTAATCGATTCCGCCCAAAAAGCTGAAAGTTGGTGGTTCCACGCCTTCCGCGCGAAGTCGAGCGGCTCCGGAACTGGCCACGAGACCGGTGCGGCGATGGCCGCCTTGGCGATCACGCAACCATGTGCGAATGGTCTTCAGGTCCCTTGCCATGAAAATGGGCAGACCATTTGCGGCCAGTTGGGCACATTCGGAATGTCGACCGTCCAGCAGGGCGTTAACCCATTGGGCGGTGACTTCCGTCTCGAAAGACCGTTTGGAGATGGCCAGATGAAGGGCCGGGTTTTCCTTTACGAGAAGCGAAGGAGGGGGCTCGTTGCGAAAGAGCCGCGAACCGGCAACTGCCGGCCCGCCATGCAAAGCTTCCGGCGAGGTCACAACCTCCCAGTTGCCGTTGCTGGCCAGTGCATCGCCCCACGCCGCTAGGCCGGCCTCGCCGCCATGGATTTCTTGGCCGCCGCCAACGAGGGCTACCACGGCCGTCCATCCATCGTGTTGGCCCATGATTTTCAAAACCATTTCGGGTTCAGAGATATCGCGCCCGAACTTCTTTTTGTTTTTTGCCGCGGTCCATGCTCGTTGGGCTTCATCAAAGACAATCAGTCGATCGGCGGGCGGGCGGGCATCGCCATAGCTCTCGCGAACAAACCGGTGCATTTCTCTGACGCGCGACTGAATGGACCTAGCGACGCCCCGTCGTCTTCGGGCCACGCTTCGTTTCAGGGCCTCTTGGAGGACGGTGACAAGGGGGCCATTGCCAGAGAGGAACGAAGCCTGCTGGCTATTTAAGTCGAGTTTACTTTGCAACCTCTGAACGGCTTCCAGCCCAGCCAGCGTTTTGCCTGCGCCGGGCACGCCGGTCACCACAATCAGCGTTTTTACGCCGCGATCCATGGCGTCCCGCACGGCCTCGAGAAT
>CAZFYZ010000250.1:0-2504 GCA_964523735.1 uncultured bacterium
CAACAACCGAAAGGATACTCCCTTTCCAATTTACACACTCAGAGGATACACTGCTGGCCCCTCGTAGCGGCTTGACCTTGCACGCTCGCAAATGATACAATATGAGTGTGCAATCACGCGCAGAGACTACCACTTTCCCTTCGGGAATCCAATAGACTGCACGAGTATCCGATCCGCCCTGTGAGGGCTAGTCTGGCCTCACTTCGGCGGCTCGGTTCGTGTACGGCGGATGGTTCAGACCACAGACCTCCGACCTCGGACTTCGATCAGGAGCTGATTACCTCATGGCGGATGACAGGGACGAGCTAGAGAACACTCAGGAAGACGTGAATCCGGAAGAATCCCGCTACGAAGCGGATGATATACAGATACTCAAGGGTCTGGAGGCCGTAAGGCTAAGGCCCGCTATGTACATCGGCGATACCGGCGTACGAGGCCTGCACCACCTGTTCACCGAGGTTGTAGACAACTCCATCGATGAACACCTCGCGGGTATCTGCACCGAGATCGAAATCATCCTCGGAAAAGACGACACTGTCACCGTCAAGGATAACGGCAGCGGGATTCCGGTAGACATCCACAGCGAGGCGGGGGTCTCCGGCGTAGAAGTCGCGATGACCATGCTCCACGCCGGCGGCAAGTTCGACAAAGGCCACTATAAGGTCTCGGGCGGTCTGCACGGGGTAGGGGTTTCGGCCGTCAATGCTCTCTCCGAGTGGTGCGAGGTCGAGGTCTGCCGCGACGGCAAGTGCCACTTCCAGCGCTACGAGCGCGGCATCCCCTGCGCGCCTCTGAAGATCAAGGGCGAGTCGGGCGAACACGGCACAAAGACCACTTATCTTGCCGACCGCGAGATATTTGGCGACTACGCATACCACCCTGACATATTTGTTAGCCGCTTGCGTGACCTGGCTTTCCTCAACGGTGGCCTCGTTATCACGTTCATCAACGAGCAGGCGGAAGATGAGGATGAGCGCGTTCGACGGTTCCACTACGAGAACGGCATCGCCGAGTTCGTCGAGCACCTGAATCGCAACAAGACGCCCCTGCACAAGGTGGTCTCATTCTCTGGCGAGCGCGATGGCATTGTGGCAGACGTCGCGCTGCAGTACAACGAGAGCTATCAGGAGAACATCCTGACGTTTGCCAACAACATCCACACGCAGGAAGGTGGCACGCACCTCTCGGGGTTCAAGACCGCCATCACTCGCGTGCTCAACAACTACGCGCGCAAGAACGGCATCCTGAAGGAGAAAGACCCCAATCTTTCCGGCGACGACGTTCGGGAAGGTCTGGCAGCGGTTATCTCCGTCAAGATCTCCCATCCGCAGTTCGAGGGCCAGACCAAGACCAAGCTCGGCAACGGTGAAGTCGATGGTATCGTGAACTCCATCGTGGGAGAGAAGCTTGGGGAGTTCCTTGAGGAGAACCCCACCGCCGGTAAGCGGGTCATAGACAAGGCCCTCACGGCCCACCGTGCTCGGGAGGCCGCGCGCAAGGCCGCGGATATGGTCAAGCGTTCGACTGCGATGGAAAACTCCTCGCTCCCCGGCAAGCTCGCGGATTGCATAGAGCGTGACCCCAAGAAGTGCGAGCTGTTCCTCGTCGAGGGTATCAGCGCCGGCGGTAATGCAAAGTCAGGCCGAAACAGGCTGTATCAGGCGATCCTTCCGCTGAGAGGCAAGATCCTGAACGTCGAGAAGGCACGCATGGACAAGGCCCTGGAGAACGAAGAGATCAAGTCGCTGGTTGCGGCCCTCGGAACGGGGATTACGCACAGCTCTATGGACTCCGACACGGATAACGATGAAGGCGATTTGTTCGCGGAGGAAGACGAGGAGATCGTCGTCTCCGGCGGCAGGAAGAACGGCAATGGCAACGGCAATGGCGGATCTACATTCGACAAGTCCCGCCTCCGCTACGACCGCATCATCATCATGACAGATGCCGACGTTGATGGAAGCCACATCCGCACGCTTTTGCTGACATTCTTCTTCCGCTACATGAAGCCACTCGTCGAGGATGGGCACATCTATTGCGCGCAGCCGCCGTTCTACCGCATCAAGGCGGGCAAGGACAAGATACTCTACGCTCGCAACGAAGATGAGCGGGATGATATCCTCAAGACCGTCGGGACCAAGAAGGACGTCATTGTGACCCGGTTCAAGGGTCTTGGTGAGATGAACGCTCAGGACCTCGCGGATACCACGATGAATATCGAGACCCGCACTATCAAGCAGGTCTCGGTGGAGGACGCGATCGGCGCAGACGAGATGTAGTTCAGCAGCCGAATGCGGCAGTCGGCCGCCAGCAGGTTATCGCCCAGAAGCGAGGTCGTGCGGTGGTCCGGCGGGACATTCGCTGGAGCCGGGTAGACGGGGTGGAAGTTGATTCGCCCGCCTCCCAAAACGTGCCGCCACAAGTCCTCGCGATACGCCTCCACGGTGCGCTCGTAATACATGTTGACCCACAAAGGGCTGTGCCACTTCTTCGCCAGGGCCGTG
>CAZFYZ010000251.1:0-2461 GCA_964523735.1 uncultured bacterium
CTCTCGTGAGGCATCAACCATCATTTCGGTGCGCTTTTCTCGTGAGGCATCACGGAGAGCCAGGTAGCTGAGATAGAGTTGTAGCGGGCGGCTCCTGACGCCCAAGGGAGGCGTCGGAGACGCCTGCTACAAGTGTGGTGAGGATCAAATAGCCGGCACGGGCTCATCCCCTGCCTTCTTCACTTCCGTAACCGGGCCGGGCGCGAATTCCTTAACTGCTTGTGCTAGATCCTCAAGACGCTTGGCGACCAGCGCATGGATTGTGCCATCGGGGTAGGAGCCATCAGGCTGAGGCTCACCGGCCGGGATGCCAGTGAGAAGCGCAATGCCCTGATCGGCTGACTCGACCGCCCAAACACTGAACTTACCCTCCCGCACCGCGTCCACGACCTCCCGCCTGAGCATGAGGTGCCGGACGTTGGATCTGGGGACCATCACCCCCTGCTCGCCCGTAAGCCCGCGCGCTTTACAGACCTCGAAGAAGCCCTCGATCTTGCGGTTGACCCCGCCGATGGGCTGAATCCGACCGAACTGGTCGATCGAGCCTGTGACCGCGATCGACTGCTTGATCGGCACGTTCGCGAGAGCCGACAAGAGCACGTACAGCTCAGTGCTGGAGGCGGAGTCACCTTCGACTTCCTCGTACAGCTGCTCGAATGCAAGCGTCGCCTGCACGGCTATCGGGCTCTTCCGGCCATACTTGGCGGCCAGATACCCGGCCAGGGTCATAACGCCCTTTGAGTGGATGCGCCCCCCCATCTCGCTCTCGCGTTGGATGTCGATGATCTTGCCCCTGCCCGCAGTAACGGTGGCGGTCAGGCGTGATGGTCTACCGAATGAGTAGTCGCCGAGATCGTATACCGAGAGGCCGTTGGCCTGCCCGACGACGGGCTCGGAGGTATCGATCATGATCACGCCCTCGTCGATCATTGCCTGGATCTTGTCCTCGATCATCCTCGAGCGGTAGGCTTTGCGCTCGATGGCTTGCTCAACATGCTCAGCGGTGACTATCTCGGCATCGGCCTTGTCCGCCCAGTATGCAGACTCGCTCACGATGTCGGAGATGTCGATGAAGCGCGTCGAAAGGCGGTTCTTGTCCTCCATGAGGCGAGAGCCATAGTCAACCACTCTTGCGACCGCTGTCCGATCGAAGGGCTTGAGCTCGGACTCGCGGCAGCAGTCGGCGATGAATGCCGCGTATTGAGCCACGTGTTCGTCGTTGCGGTCCATCTGGATGTCGAAGTCGGCTTTGACTTTGAAGAGCTTGCGGAACTCATCGTCCAGGTAGTAGAGCAGGTAGTAGATGTACGGGCTGCCAATCAGCACTACCTTAAGGTCCAGGGGGATCGGCTGCGGTCGAAGCGTGGCCACGGATGCGAAGCCGTACTGCTCGGCCAGGTTCTCCGGCGCAGCCTCGCCTGATCGGAGCACACGTTTGAGCGCGTCCCACGAAAGAGGCGACAGAAGCACCTCAAGGGCCTGCAGAACCAGATAGCCACCGTTCGCACGGTGAATGGCGCCTGCCTTGATCATGTTGTGGTCGGTGCTCATAAAGCCGAAGCGGGCCTTGTAGTCGATCCGGCCGATCAGGTTGCCGTATGTTGGGTTCTGCTCGCGCACGACTGGCGCGCCGTTGCCGTTCTCGTGGGTAATGAAGACGTTGACCCGATACCGATCGAACGTGACGTCAGCAAGCTCTTCGAAGGCCGGTGGCAAGCCCTGTTGACGCTTCTCGGGGGAGCGGAAGTCGTCCAGTCTCTCCACAATGTCGTTCTCGACAAGGGTCAGGTGGTCGAGCACAGCCTCGCAGTCGCCTAGAGCTTCGCACTTCATATACTTGTCGCGGAGGTCCTCGAGCAGGTGACCGACCGCGAATAGAGCGATCTCCCTGTCCACCTCGTGGAGTTCATCCTGCGCCTCTTTCTCGAGTGCTCGGGTGCGGGCGATGAACTGGTTGATCGCGTCCTGGAGTGTCGTCCCGCGCTGCTTGACATCCTGCTTGCGATCCTCGGGCAGGTTGTCGTAGTCTTCGCGGGTGTAGGGCTTTCCCTCGGACGTGAGCGGGACGGACGCGATACCTACAGGTGTTGCCTCAACAGAGAATCCGAGATCGGCGGCGGTCTTCTGGAGTTCCTCCAGCAGACCATCCTTGCGCTGCTGGAAGCCGTCGAGGGTCTCGGTGCGGCGCTTGGAATAGTTCTCGCTCTCGAATGCCCGCGGGATCTCCGCACGGGCGATCCTGATGAACTGGTCCATATCAGCCGCGAACTCCGGGCCTTTGCCGGGGTCGAATCTGATTGCCCTTGGCCGATACGCGTCGTGGAAGTTGTGGACGTAGCACCAATCGGAGGGCTCCGGCTGACTCTTTGCCTTTGCCTTGACTTTGACGGAGACGCTCGAGCTGCGTCCGGTGCCGGGCCGGCCGGCGACGTAGAGGTTGAAGCCCTTGGTCCTCACCCCG
>CAZFYZ010000252.1:0-2418 GCA_964523735.1 uncultured bacterium
CTGTTCCGGGCTTTTATCCTCTCCAGTTCTGAATTGGAAAGTTCTACTTCCGATTTAAGTATATCAGACTTAGTTGCCATTCCCGCTCTGTGTTTTGCATTTGCAAATTCCAGATGAAGAGTGGTTTTTCTGACATCCTCTTCTGCACTTTGCAGAATACGTTCCGCCTGAAGTGTCCGGTAATATGCCTCAACGATGTTGAATACAAGATCCTGCATGTTTACTGAATGCTGATGCAGATCAGCCTGGTAATTATCTTTTGATATACCATATACCGACCTGGTTCTGTATCCCTGAAAAATATTATATGATAGACTTACTCCGGTATTGAAATTATTATAACGCTCAGCCCCGTTTTTCTTTGAAAAAGTTTCAGCATCCGTATTATAGGATACAGAAGGGTAATAACCTGAAAAAGATTCTTCAACTTTAGCCTTTGTTTCTTCAACATTATATTGTGAAGACTGAAGAGCAGGATTATTTCTGAGACCCATTTCAATACATTCATCAAGACTTAAACCTGCAGAAATCTCATTTTGCGCTTTTGCACTGTTTACATGGAAGACCAATGATATGATCAATATCCAGTAAAGAAGCTTTATACTATTTATATTCAATAAATTGTTATTCATTACACTGATCATGAAAAATATTTATTATTGTCAAATTTAGTTAACTTCCAAATCTGCATCAATTGATTTCTGACCGAAACGGACAAAACAGGGGTTGAAACGGAACAGACCTTTAATTTTCTGAAAGCCAGTCAAGAAATAATGTAACTTTTTCTTTGCTGATCGTAATTTTTTCACCGAACGGGATAGTTAGAGTTACTGTTAACTTTCTGCCAAAATAATGTGATGCTCCTTTAACAGCATTACGGTTAATCAGAGACCGCCTGTTTGATCTGAAGAAATTATTACCGGCTATAGATACAAGTTCTTCAAGGGTTTTGTTGATAGTGTGATGTCTGAGATTAAAAGTAATAAGATGTGTAACCTCATTTTCAATATAAAAAATTGCGATATCCTCAATCTTAACAGGAATTATATTATCTCTGTGATATACCAGGATAGTGTTTTGCTTCCTGTTTTTTTGCTCTTCAAACATTTCTTGTATTTTTTCAATAGAAATGGCTGAAGAAATAAAATTATTTTTCAATGCTCTGTAACGTTGTAAAGCGTCACTAACTGATTTTTTTGAAAAGGGTTTCAGTAGATAATCTATCCCGTTAGCTTTAAATGCCCTTAATGCATATTCATCAAATGCTGTACAGAATATTACCGGAATCGTAATTGAACATTGTTGAAAAATCTCAAAGCTCAAACCATCACCTAACTGAATATCGCAAAAAATCAGATCCGGATCATTACCCTCCCTGAAATAAGAAACTGATTCCTTAACTGACCTCAGAACAGCCATTATCTTCACTGTTTTATCAGTTTTCAGTATTGTGGAAGCAAGATCATTGGCTGTCAATTCTTCATCCTCAATGATTATTATTTTCATTGACAAGAATTTTAATACTTACTGAAAACAGATCTCTAGTATTCTTTATAATAATCTCATCTCCTGATAAGATTCTGTAACGTTCTGCAAGATTAATTAATCCCAATCCCGGGGATGATTCAGAGATCATTTTATTTTGAATGTTATTATTTACGATAATGCGGTCGTTTTCATATAGAATTCTGATAAATAATGGTATTTCATCTGTCAGGGCATTATG
The DNA here is from genome assembly GCA_964523735.1 of uncultured bacterium. GTDB lineage: Bacteria > Armatimonadota > UBA5829 > UBA5829 > UBA5829 > CAZFYZ01. The sequence goes on from CAZFYZ010000252.1 coordinate 1,727, forward strand.
CTTTATTGCATTCTCAATCAATAACTGCAGTGAAAATACAGGAACGGATCCCGAATTAAGCTTTTCTTCAGGAATATCAATCTTAAACTGCAAAGCCTCACCATATCTGATCTTTTGCATTTCCAGGTAGTCGAGGCATAATTTCAGTTCCTCTTCAAGGCTTACTAAATTATCGTTCCCTTTTGTAATGGAGGTCCTAAGGAAGTCCGACAGTTTTAAAAGATAATCTTCTGCAGCTTCCGTAGAAATATTGATAAGTGATTTCAGGGTATTAAGCGAGTTGAAAAGGAAATGCGGATGTATCTGTTGTTTTAATTGCTGATATAATGCTTCTGCATTTTTGAGTTTCAACCTGGCATTTTCAATTTCAATTTCCGCCTGCCTGCCTTTGATCAGGATCAGATTTTCGATAATAACTATTACAGAATTAATTGATAACCCGATAATGGAAGCTGCATAAGGAAAATGCCCGGAAGTCACATCCGGGACATGAGTCTGACTGTAAAGCCCCAGTCTTAACATCCTTAATGCTGCCATTATCAGAGCTGTCGAAATTATATAACTCAGCAAATATCTGATCAGCTTTATGAATTTAACAGTCCTGAATTTTTTAGCCAGATAAAAAATAAATATATTCAACGACCATACTAATAGTGTTGCCAGTGTAATGATCATTACGGCTTTGGGAAAGA
>CAZFYZ010000253.1:0-2388 GCA_964523735.1 uncultured bacterium
TTGTCTGAATGCCTGGAGGAGCTAATGACCTAGTTGCGAAGTTGGGCTGTGGCTGGGTGATTAACTGTGGTGGCGACTTGTCGGGAATGGCGCACCTGGAGGGACTCGAACCCCCGACCCTCTGATCCGAAGTCAGATGCTCTAATCCACTGAGCTACAGGTGCGCGGCTGACGGTCTAAGTATATCATTTGGCGCACGGGTCGGTCAATCGCGGCTGGACTAGAGACTGGACTAGAGAGTCAGTTCAGTCTCGCCCACAGTAATCCCAACGAGGCGAGAGATCTGCCTATTTCAAGTTCCAGGCAAAGGCTGAAAAGCAGATTTCTCACTACGCTCGAAATGACGGTGCAATAGGAGTGGACTCCTGCGGCGTGCCGGTGTTCCTTGCGCAATCCACGTCTGTTGAGCTATCCTATCTATCGTGGGACAGTACCTGGGGCTATTCTTTGTGAACGGGGTCGTGATCGGCAGCATCTATGCGCTGATCGCGCTCGGGTTCAATGTTATCTACTCTACCACCGGCATCATCAACTTCGCGCAGGGCGAGTTCGTAATGATTGGCGGGCTGGCGGCCTGGTGGGCGCACTCGGGGCTGCACCTGGCGCTGCCGTGGGCCGTGCTTGTGGGGGTAGGGGTTGCTGCCCTTGTTGGAGTGGTCTCATACCTGCTGGGAATCAGGCCGGCAAAGGGGGCCTCGCCGGTCACATATATCATCCTCACTATCGCTATCTCGATCGTGCTCAAGTCTGCTGCGTCGTTTGTGTGGGGGACTGATCTTCAGACCCTGCCGCGGTTTGTTGAGGGTGGGGTGAGGATCGGCGCAGGTGAGGCCGACAAGCACTCACTCCTCGTGATTCCGGCTGTAGGCTTGTGCATGCTTCTGCTGACCGTCTTCTTCCGCTACACACGCCTTGGGCTGAACATGCGCGCGTGTTCAGAGAGCAAAGAGGGCGCTCGGCTCTGTGGAATCAGTGTTGGGGGTTCCTCCGCACTCTCGTTCTTGATAGGCGCGGCGCTCGCCGGGGTGGGGGGAGTGATGATCACCCCGATACTGAGCATGCAGTTTGACGGCGGAACTATGATCGGCCTCAAAGGCTTTTCCGCAGCGATTCTTGGTGGGCTCGGCAATCCCATAGGGTGTGTGGTCGGAGGTCTCCTGATGGGCGTGCTCGAGCAGTTCCTGTGCTACTTCTCATCCGGATACAAGGACATCATCGCGCTGGTGGTGGTTCTTGTGCTGCTCCTGGTGAAGCCAAGGGGGCTGCTTTCACGATGACCGGCAAGTTCCCAACGCCTAAGCCACTCTGGAAGCTGTACACGGGGCCTCTTGCGATGGCGGTTGCCGTGGCCGCGTTTCCTGCGGTCGCCCGTGGAAGCTACTCTTATCTGGTGGACCTCGCATCCCTGTGCGGGATCTACGTGATCATCGTCTGCGGGCTGACGCTACTGATGGGCTACACGGGGCAGGTCTCACTCGGGCACGCTGGGTTCTATGCTCTCGGGGCCTATATCCCAGCCGTCTTGGTGAACGAGTACAGGCTTTCCCTGCCTGTAGCAATGGTCGTTGGGCTTGTTGGGACGGGTCTCATCGGGTTCGCGATCGGCTGGCCGATCTTGAAGCTCAAGGGCAACCACCTGGGCCTGGCAACGCTGTGTGTGGGAATCATAATCGCCCAGGGGGTTGCGAGGCTTGATATATGCGGCGGCGCGGAAGGGATATTCGGCCTGCCGCAGATGGACCTCTTTGGTTTGCTATCGAACGGTGCACGAGTCTTCGGCCTTGCTATCAGCCGGGACGTGATGAAGCTATACTTCATCTGGCTTCTTGTCACGGGCTGTATCACCTGGGCCGTGCAGTTGACTGAGTCTCCCGGAGGACGGTCGCTGAGGGCGATCCATGGCGACGAATCCGCCGCCGAGTCGCTTGGGATAGATGCACACAGAGTGAAAGTGCGAGTCTTCGTTGCCTCCTGTGTGTTGGCTGCTGTCGCTGGTGTGCTCTTTACCTTTGTCCATTCCGGAGGAAGCCTTCTACCCGAGGAGTTCGGGCTGATGCTCAACGTGCAGCTCGTGACGATGGTTGTGATCGGTGGGATGGGCAGCATCTGGGGAAGCGTGGCGGGCGGAGTTATTCTGATGGCATTGCACGAGATCATATCGCTTGCCGGCCCTGCGATGCGTCTTGCCGACACATCGCGCATCGAGCACATGGTCTTCGGAGTGCTTCTTGCGCTGATACTGATTCTCTCGCCGCAGGGGATGATCCCGGGGCTGAAGAAGGCCCTCCATTTGTGATCTGAGATCTGTGATTCGTGATTAGCCTGTCAGTCAACAACCTGGTGAAGTCTTTTGGCGGCCTGCGGGCGATCGATGGCGTGAGCTTCTCG
>CAZFYZ010000254.1:0-2341 GCA_964523735.1 uncultured bacterium
TGACCCGGGTCGGCCGGACTGCAGCCCGCGAGCGCCAGGCATACCGCCGGAGCGTGCGCGGGGGCTCGCGGTCGAAGTTGTGGACGTCGTACTCTTGCGCGAGATGGATTCGAGCCCATCAAGAATTCGCGTTGGTGCTTCCTCAAGCGCCCGGAGGATCTCACCCCTGCCCAGAAGGACAAACTCAGGGAGCTGCTGAGCTACAACCTGCGCTGCGTGCGCGCCTGATGACGAACGGCCGCCATTTCCGATTATCGTGCCCCAGAGAGCGATCTGCTTGCTCCACTCGGCTCGGTTTCTCCGCATGGTCCGTTACCTCTCGGACCATCTCGTACCCCACGTGGCCCTTGCTGTCACCAACGGGCCAGAAGGAACGGATACCGAGGTCCGCCTCGTCGGACGTCGGCAAATTGTCTGGCGTCGGCCGTGCGTCCCTTCGCTGGTCGTCCGCAAACCCGGGCACGAAACCCGGGCACGCTGCCCGGCCGACGTCGGTGCGCGGGTCCTTTCCGGTGTCTCGCGAGCTTGTTTCCATCCGGCCACCGTGTACCGCGATCCCCCCGATCACGTCATGACCCCGCCTGCAAGGGATTCACGGTTCTTCGGCAACCGCGTTTAGCTGCTCACCATGACCGAACCCGCTAATCAATGCACCCGTCCCATGATTGGGATACCTTGAAGCAACCCGAGTCCGCTGCACCCGAGCTAAGACTGGTGTACATCCCCGTGCCGTAGGAAGCCGTATACCCCAAGTATGGCACACGCAGTAAGGAGGTCTGGTTGTAGCGCAAAGAGCCGCCTGCGCATGTGTTGACGAGCACCTCAGACCTAGCATACCCTGTGGTTCCTTGGCAAAAGTCTGCAGAATAGAACCACATCTGGAGGGCGTTGTAGGCCTGGGTGTTGCAGCCGCCAGCATCTCTATTCTCGATCACGCTTCCCGCAACTACATCGAAAACGGATCCAGACGGTAGCCAGCCAATCTGCTTGTATTGTCTCAACGACAACTGTTCGCCATCGTCGTGATAAGCATTTCCGTAGCATGAAGTCATGTTACAGCGCATCTCGCCGACGGGTACATAAACGTTCGCTAGGCTTCCACAGACTCCCCAGCTACGGGAAACCGGAACAAGGACACAACTCAGAGCAGTGAAAATCAGGAACGCAACACGTTTCATTTCCAGTTCTCCGGCAAGGGCGGCCAAGTACGAGGATCCAAATTGGCGTAGTTTAGGACTGGAAGCCCATCAGGATCCTCCGTCACTCCATTGTCGTAAGTAAGATTTGACAAGCCCTTCAATGGACTTTCAGGCCAGATCCGAGAGGGCGCATATACCGTGAGCACAAACAGCCCCACCGCGACATTTGGGTCCGGTGATGGCCCTGCATCAGGAATGTATACCTGAGCTATTCCTGTTACCCAGGGATCTCCTGGATGCACGACAGTGTCCTCCATCTCAGCCGTTGCGGCCTGTCCTGGCCCGGGTCGCTTCGTTGTATGGACCGTCAACTCCACATCGGAAAACTGCACATCCTCCAGTGATAAGGAATAGACCCTTTTCCCCTTCTTATTCAGAGCACTCTGCATCAGTGCTTCTGGAACACGCAGCTTGTAGTATGACCCCGGGTGATTTGCATCAGGGATTTCTCCCTTCTGGATGAGTTCAGCAATATCCTTGCCGGTGTATAGCGAGTAACTGCCATCCTCACTGCGCAGTGCGAAGTTTTGCTCTCCGATGGTTCCCTCGCTGGGCCGCCCTGTGCATGCAGAGAAACTGGCAAGAATACCGGCCAAGACCGAAGCATTGATGCATTTGCCGATTCCCATAGGTCACTTCCTCCCGTCACCAGCTTTCGATAAGAAAAGACATGTAGGAGGTTACCAGAGGACATCGAGGAGCGTCAACCCGTGATCTTGCGGCAAGTCGCAACGCGCTGCGGGCACCTTGGTCGGAGGCACGTGATCTACAACCCGAACCTGCCCACGTGGGCAGTCGCCTACCAGCTCGGGTGGATCTTGAAGAACTTCAACAAGGGAGCCGCAGGCGGCGACCCATTTTGGGAGAACGCCCCCAAGGAGCTGGTCACGGACTACCTCGGACTTCTCGACGACGCCCGTGGCTACTACACCCTGTTCGATTACCTGGAAACCTTGGTCGACGACTCACTTCAGAATGCCCTGCACGAGCAGGCCATGGGCCGCTTCGCCAGGGATTCTCTCAAGGTGGAGGAAATCGAGCGGCGCTGGAAATCCATCATGAAACGGCGCGACGAGATGTCGGTCAAGTCCGTAATCGATTTGAGCCGCCACGCATAGCAGCATAGGCAATTTTGTACAGGT
>CAZFYZ010000255.1:0-2336 GCA_964523735.1 uncultured bacterium
CATCTCCGATGAAAGTATCACCAGCCATAGCTGTTGTTGTTTTACCACAGCCTGCGCTGCGACCGGCAGACAATTCCCTGAAAGAGTCCCTTTGCTGCGTCGGCGAGCATCCGGCAGGCGGCTGGGCGCTTCGTAAGTTCAAGCCCGCCAGAGAGCCCCTCGTCAACGTATTCGGCGACGATGGTGAGGTTGTGGCGCTGGCAGTAGTCACGCACGATGTCGAGCTGGACTTCGCAGGATTCGTCCTGCTGGTCGGTCGAGGCGCGGGCGTAGACGGCGACGTGGGGCATGGGCTAACGACCGCGCGCGGCTTCGATCTCGGGCATCCGATCAGCAACAAGTTCTTCCACTCGCTTCTCGTAACGTGCCCTTTCGATCACCGCGTCTATAGCCTCATTGATTCGCCTATCGCGGATGTATTGCACAAGCTCCTCCTGCGTTCGGGGTCGCGCCCTCTCGGCGCTGGGAGGAAGCTTATCTGCGGGCACAAACACTACGGATTGTCGAGCAGGTTCCACTCTGATGCACCGGTCTTTTTGAAAGCCGAGAATCCAGTCTGGGTAGACCCAAACCTCGTCTCCCTCCAAACACAAGCCCTTTGTTCCCGGCTTGCCTAGCACCGCAGTTACTTCGGGCTTCCGCATGCCAACTGCTGGTTTCTTTGCGAGTTCGGCGGCCTGCTCTGGGGCGGAGAACGCGGCTGGTCTGCCAATGATGGCGTATCCTCCGGCTTCTTCCCGCACTTCAAAACCAGCCCCTGCAGATAGCCACTTCACTGCGGAGGCTATTGGAGCATCCACAAAAGAGAAAGCGGTCACCTGAGTATCCGGGTTAGCGCCTTGATCGAAACGGATAGCGAGTCCGGTTCCGGCAAGCACTCTTTCCAAGGCGAGCTTGATAGAGATGGGGGAGTCTGATCGCAACGTGACTCGCTTGGGCTCATTGGCGCTTGCCTGGTCTGCCCAGGCGGAGGCCACGCCGAGGATCGCGACTGCGGCGAAGATCAAAGCGCGTTTCATAGCATTCTCCTCTCGGATAATGCCGTCCTCAACTACGCGGGCGGCTTGTCTTCCTCTACAGGGATTCCATACTGCTCCATCTTTTCCTTGATGAAGTCCCGAATCTGCTGCTTGCCCTGCTCGGGAATGGTCGGCACAGCGCGCCCGAGCATCTTCTCGACAGCATCCAGTGGGCTGACAGGGAGGTCCCATTCCTCCGGGATCGGCAGTTGCGCCGCACGCAGACACCGGACAGCCTCTTCTCGCGGGAATGCTGCAAGGAACGCTACGGCAGTATCGTATTGAGGTATCTTTCCCTGCGACATACTCCCAATGTAGGTGCTGGATACCGCTCCTCCGCAACGTATCTCAGCTCCTCGCCACGACAGATTGTGTCTTTGCAGAAGCGCCTTGATGCAGTCGCCCCACTCCTGATTTCGATTCCCCATAAATCCCCTGCATTCGATACTGCTAACAACTGTCTGCATTATACCTGAACACCTCTTCCGGGGAATGGTCCCGGTCCCATAAACTACTGCTCACTGTAAGCAGTTGCGACAGTGGGGAGAAATACCCCACAAAAAGGTATTGACAACAACTGTGTGCAGTGGCATAATTCTAATGCTGCCCACTATTGTTAGCAGCAAGGAGTTATGAATGAACGGTCTTGATATTCTCAATGCTCGCCGACAAGCCCACGTTTCACAGAAGCAGTTGGCTGATGCCCTGGGGCTGCGAGGCGGGCGCAACGGTCTGGTGGACATCGAGCATAACCTGATCGAAGTCACTGACGCCTGGGCCTATAAGGTCATCGCTGTCATTCAGTCACTGACTACCGACCACACACGGGAGGCCGCGTAGATGTCCACGCCCGCCCAACAGGAAGCCAAAGAAGCCGTTCTCTGCGGGCTGGCGCGGCTCTTCAACGAGTATGCGGCGCGGGTGTGCCCTAAGACAACAAAACCCCCGAGACGCAAGTCCCGAGGGTCGTCCGTAACCACTGTTCGCGCTTAATGCCGAGTTCAGTGTATCACAGTATTCCGGGATTCTCTACTGTTAAAAATGCGGGGTTTCCCGTCTGACATGAAAGGAGCTTCGAGATGGATGTTTTGAGACTGACAGCCACTGACTTCAAGGAGGCCAATGGGCGGCGCGAATACTGCGGGCCCGTCGATGTTGCGGACTACGAGGGCCACATCGAGATTGAGTCCGGACTGGGAGTGACGTGGTTTCAATCGCTAGTGGCTAAGGGTCGCATTCGAGCGGGCGCCGGATCGGGCATCAGCGCCGGAGATGGCATCCGCGCCGGATGGGGCATCAGCGCCGGATGGGGCATCA
>CAZFYZ010000256.1:0-2300 GCA_964523735.1 uncultured bacterium
GCCCCGCCACATTATCAGACAGACAAGCCCAATCATACAAGAAATCTGCTTTTCGCACGTGGCGTCCAAGATGAAGGCCTGGCAAAAGCAGATCTCTCGCCCTGCTCGAAATGACATGTGCAGAGAACTGAACACATACATCGCTTCGCCTCGCCCTCGAAAGCGCCGCTAAACGGCCGCCTGTTTGAACCCAGTGGTCGGCGGGTATATGGTCATTGGCAAGCAGACAGTCATCTTGCTGGGGATTTTCTACTCAATCATGCCTGTTGATGGGCCTGTTGGCACGTTTTGTGCAGCCAGTTTTGCTGGTGACTCTACCTGTGCCCCTTACAGGCGTCACCACCTTTGGAGGAGCGTGAACTTAAGATGGTCAAGTGCTTCTGGTGTGGAGCAGAGAACGACCGGCACCAGGATGCCTGCTGCGTCTGCAAGAGAAAGTTGCAATGGACAACTTTCTTCAGAGGCGTGCTCCGACCTTCCGTCGGGTGCCTGGTAGGCACTCGCGGGGAGACGGAGTCAAAAGGTGCGGCACGTTTTAGACTTGCTTCCTGACAACAAGATTGGACTCATTCTTCTAGGCGCCGGAGATGACACTCATCCCCGGCTTTGTTTTGTACGCAGCCTCTAGATCAGCTTCTCATATACGATCAGGTCCAGCCACCGGTCGAACTTGTGCCCGACCTCACGCAGGAATCCGACGCGCTCGAAGCCCAGTTTCTCGTGCAGCCGCTCACTCGCCTCGTTACCGCTGACAACAAACGCGATGATCGCGTGATACCCTTTGATGCGGGCACGCGCCACCAGTTCCTCCATGAGTGCTGTCCCGATCCCCTTGCCGTGGCTGCTTGGGTCTACATAGACTGCGTTCTCGGTGGAGAAACGGGCAGCGGGACGATCTATGAGAGGCTTGAGCGCCCCCCAGCCCACCACCATGTCGCCGATCGCCGCGACAATGAGCGGGTACGCCGCAGAGGCATTCGAGAGCATCTTCCTCCACTGCTCGACGGTCTTGGGAACCGTATCGAACGTTCCCGTGGTGTTGAGAATGGCGTGGTTGTAGATCTCTGCCATCTCGCGCAGATCCGCTTCCACGGCGTCTCTTACGACCAGGTCATCCCTCAACTGGAGCCTCCTGGGAGTGATGCCTGGCCCAGACGGATGCGGCCTCGGCGCCAAGAATCGCAACGATGGCTGAGTAGTCGATCCAGACCATCAGCAGAATGATGCTGGTAAGCGAGCCGTAGACTTGGTTATAGCCCGCATAGTTGTTCAGATAATAGCTGAACCCGATCTTGGCAGCCTCCCACAGAACGCCTGCCAGCAAGCCGCCAAAGACCGCCGAGCGGATCGGCACGCTGACCCGTGGCAGGATCTTGTAGGCGAGCGTGAACCCGAGAACTGTGATCGCAAGCGGCAGCGAGTACGCGGTCAGATTCCACAACCCTGACCATTGTCCGGGGCAGATACCCACTAAGCACTGCTCCGTATGCCTCAGCCTCTCCAGAGCAGCGGTTGAGATGAACGATATTCCGAACAGCCCGCCGCCGATGAACAACATCGCGACCGCCAGCAACCTGTTCAGCCAGAAAGGCCGCACCCGCGTGCAGTTCCAGGCCACGTTTACAGCCTGCTCAAGCGTGACAATGGCGGAGGTGCCGGACCACAGAAGGAACACAAGACCTAAGCCCGTGGCAGCGCCTCGCCCGCTCACTACACCGCGCACGACTTCGCCGAGTCCGAGCGCTCCCCCCTGCTTGGCAAGCGCCGGGGAGTAGTTGCCCAGATAATCAAACAGCAGCTTCTCGGCCCGGCCTGGCGAACCCAGCAGATAGCCGACTCCAGCTACACCAAGCAGCAGCAGTGGGATCAGAGAGAGGAACATATAGAACGCGACAGCCGCCGCCACAAGACTTCCGTTGTCCTTGATGTACTCAAGGACAACTTGCCTCACAAAAGCGAACGAGTTCACGAGCGGCTTCGGCAGTCTCACGTTTGGAGAGTTATGAGAGAGGACGCCAGATTCCTGCGCACGGGGCCCTGATGTAGTAGCTCAGTCTTACCCACAGTCATTTCGAGCGGGGCGAGAAACCTGCTTTCCCCTTGGTTCAGCGAGCTCCAGAAGCAGATCTCTCACGGTGCCTGTCCTGAGCATGGTCGAAGGGTCTCAAGTGACAATTCGTGAGCTGTGAGCCCATGATTCATAGAAACACGAAAGCTCCACTGATTCGCGCGAATCAATGGAGCGTTCGTGTTCAACATAATCCTGGCGACGATCTATTTTCCCGGGGCCTAACACCCAA
>CAZFYZ010000257.1:0-2292 GCA_964523735.1 uncultured bacterium
TGCCCATCGTCGACCCGGCTCCCATCCCCATCAATCAGCCTGCGCGGCAACAGCCAGGCATGGAGGGGTAGCCAATGCGGAGTTCCGTGAGATCGGCGTAAAATGATCACATTGACCCATTGCGAGGACTCCTATGAAACTCGTTGAACTGCGCCTAACCAACTACCGCGCCTACAAGGAAGAAACAGTCATCACCTTCGAGGACCTGACCATCCTCATCGGCAAGAATGACGCTGGCAAATCATCCGTAATGGATGCGCTGAACACTTTCTTCAACGGTGAATCGATCGATCGGGATGACGCCTCCGTCTCTGGAGACCCGTCCTGTGTACGGATTGCCTGCGCCTTCTCGGAACTGCCGGCGCATTTGGTGCTCGATGATCGGCATCCAACGACACTTGCCGGGGAATTCCTTCTTCGTCGTGATGGCCGCCTTCAGATCTGCAAGACGTATAACCTTTCGGCTACCAAGTCCAAGGTGACGACCACGGCACTTGCTTCTCACCCTTCGGAAGTGGGCTACGACGACCTCCTCGAACTCAAGAACAAAGACCTCAAGGATAGGGCCAAGAAGTTGGGAGTCGACATGTCGGGGGTGAACCAGGGTATCAACGCCGAGTTGAGGGCAGCCATTTGGAGGCACGCTCCCGAGCTGAAACCGAACGAACGTGAGATCGGCCTCGCATCGGAAACCGGCAAGGCCGTGTGGGATCAACTTCAGTTGTTTCTCCCCACGTTTGCCCTTTTCAAATCTGATCGACCCAGCACGGATCAGGATCAAGAGGCTCAGGACCCAATGAAAGCCGCAATCAAGGAGGCCATCAGAGCCCACGAGGCTGCGCTGAACGGGGTCGTGGGAAAAGTGAAGGCGGAGCTGGAGTCCTTCGTTAAGAAGACCGTCGAGAAGATCCAGGAAATGAGCCCTGACCTCGCGCACGAGATGAATCCGCAGATCAAGAACAAGAACTGGGACTCGCTGTTCTCCGTGTCCCTAACTGGGGACGAGGGCGTACCGATAAACAAGCGCGGCAGTGGCACTCGACGTCTTGTTCTTCTGAACTTTTTCCGGGCGAGGGCAGAGGAGTCGTCCGCGTCCAAGGGAACAGGCGTGCTTTACGCAATTGAGGAGCCGGAGACCAGCCAACACCCAAACCACCAGATTATGCTGTTGGATGCTTTTCAATCTCTAGTCGCGAGCAGCGACTGCCAGATAATTCTCACGACCCATACACCGACGCTCGCACGCAGGGTCGACCGTAACTGTCTTCGCATGATCTCACGCGAAGGCGGTCGGCCGACCGTCCTTAACGGAAAGGATGATTCGACGCTCGGATTGATCAAGGAGACGCTTGGCGTACTACCCGACCATGACATCAAGGCTTTTCTCGGTGTCGAGGGCAAATGGGATATCTGCTTCTTGAAACATGTGTCCAAGATGTTGGCGAAGGATGACCCAACAATCCCTGACCTTGGGATGGAGGAAGAGAAGGGGGCCTTGGTCTTCGTGCCGCTCGGTGGAAGCAGCATGGAATTATGGACTCACCGATTGGCGAAGCTGGATCGCGACGAGTTCTACATTACTGATCGCGACACTCCACCGCCTGGCCCACCGAAGTACGACTGTTACCTGCAGACCTGGAAGGCGCGTCCGCGCTGCAAGGCTTGGTGCACCTCGAAACGTGAACTGGAGAACTACATTCACCCAGAGCTCATCAAGGCAATAGCGCGTGACTTCCCCGACAAGGTTGGCGACTTTGATGATGTGCCTCTGCTGGTGGCTCAGGCGAATCACATGGGGAGCAATTCGCCAAACGCCTGGGATGCCTTGAGCCAAGACAAGCAGGAGAAGAAGATCAAGCAAGCAAAGGTCAGATTGAACGACAAGGATTGTGCAGGCAGGATGACCCGGGCACATCTGGCGGAAACGGACCCACAGGGAGAAATCATCGGCTGGTTAAAGGAGATCGGGCGCGTGCTTGTGTAGACAAGCCTCCTTCACCAAATACTCGGGAATCATCAAGGGAGCCGGGCGCCGCTCAACCTACCGCGTGCGCGTCGAGTGCGGCCCCGTGGACATCGACGATCCGCGTCCGTGCCTGACGTTCATGCTGCCCGAAGAAGCATGAACGGTTCCGCGCCGGGATTAACGCAGCATCGATTGCATTTTCTGGAGTAACCGCGCGGCCTCTCGGGCTGATAATAGGAGGTGAAGCTGTCAGCAGAGGATCTCGCGTGCTTGTCGCCAGCGGGGTCTCGGGGTACCACTTCCACCGGAATCACCGGGTACCAGGA
>CAZFYZ010000258.1:0-2269 GCA_964523735.1 uncultured bacterium
CAGATAGAACTCGCGCGCGATGGGGTCGTTGGGGATATCCGCGGAAGGGCCGGAGGTCTTGATCTCGCCTCCCGCCATTATATACGCTCGGTCGGTGATCGCCAGGGTCTCACGGACATTGTGGTCGGTGATCACGATCCCGATGCCCCTGTCCTTGAGGTGGCGGATGATCTGCTGGATATCGTGGATGGCGATCGGGTCGACGCCCGTGAAAGGCTCGTCGAGCAAGATAAACTTGGGGTCTGTCGCGAGCGCCCGCGCGATCTCCACTCGACGGCGTTCGCCGCCCGAGAGGACCATGCCCTGGTGGTCGCGGATGTGCGTGATGCCCAGTTCCTCGAGCAGCGAGTCGATCTTGACCTTGCGCTCCTTGGCGCTGACCCCGCGCATCTCCAGCACGAGAGAGATGTTCTCGGTCACAGAGAGCTTGCGGAAGATCGATGCTTCTTGTGCCAGATAACCCAGCCCCAGCCGGGCGCGCTGATACATTGGCTTGTGGGTAATATCGACGTCATCGAGGTAGACGCAGCCCTGGTCCGGCTTTACGAGCCCCACTATCATATAGAACGACGTAGTCTTGCCGGCGCCGTTCGGCCCAAGAAGGCCAACGATCTCACCGGTTTCCATGGACAGGCTCACGTCATTGACGACGCGCCTGCGTTTGTAGGATTTGACCAGACTTCTGGCTTCGAGCTTCATAGGTTCTACTTGAGCATCTCTTCGTCAGGATCGATGTGGACGTTCGCCGTCTCGATGCGGAAATCGAACTCCCGGTTGGGATCCCGGCTTAGATTTATCCACGCTTTCTCGCCGCTGCCGGTGCCCTTGAACATCGAGGGATCGTCTCTCTCTATCTTTACGTTTCCAGTAAGCGTAACAATGCCATCAGTTCCGCTGTATGCCATGAGATCCGCGGAAGCCTTGGTTGTGACCGTAACCTGACCAAGCTTCTTGCTTGTCTTCTTGTCGACTATCTCCTTGGTCTCGGTGCTGGTTATTCTTGGCGATCCGGAGAACTCAACGGACTTGATCATGCTCACCGCGCCCGCCGCTTCTTGCTCGTCATCGTCACTGAAGAAGGTGACGGTGATCTTCTCGCCCAGCGCGATAAGTGAGGTACCCTGGGCTTTGCTGAACACCTTGATCTTGGCATTGCCCTTCAGGACGATGCCTTGCGGACCGTATTGCTGCTGCCGCGCATCGTAGATCACTTTGGTGCCATCGACCAGGTCGATCTCGGCTGCAAGGGCCGCACAGGAACACAACACCACAGTCAGCACGGCGACAAATGAAATCAGAATGCCTTTCATTCGGGAAGCAGTCCTTTCGCTGAGTCTCGCGCCTCAAACCGGCTCAGGGCAGTGTCGGCGACAAATGCCGCGCTTTCGCCTTTCATGGTGCCTTGTCCGCCCATATTCCATACGAACTTGACGCCCCCGTTGCCTACGATCTTGTTCTGTCGCGAGAACCATTTTGCCCATTTGGACTCAATGACTGTCCCGCGATCGAGCGATTTGAGCACGACACCGCCATTGGCCAGGACCGTACGGTCGGCCTGATTGGCGACGACTTTGGCGGCTTTCATGGAAGTCGTCAGCTTGCCATTCTCGTATAGCTGGGCCGAAAAGTCAAGAAACACGCCGCTCCAGCTCAACGGTGATCCGCTCTTGGCATTCGTGGGCTCGCCGACGAACTTCTTTGCTGAGCCTTTCATGCTGACCTTGCCGTTCTCGATCCAGGTAAAGGTCGGATTCTGCTGCACGATCTCCAGTGGCGGGAGCACGACTTCGGGCTCGGCCTGGGTAATCTTCGCGGTTGCTCTGCCCTCTGCTGGAATAGTGGTCTTTGCCGCCTGTGCGCCTCCAGGCTTAGCGCTTGCGACAGGAGCGAGTTGTGGGGCGGACAATGCAGAATTCGCCTGGCGATCCCTGCCGCATCCAGAGATCAGACAAACAGACGCAGCCAGCAGCAGGATGAATCCTGGTGCCGGCGCCGTGGTGATTGGTTTGGCCAAGCGTGTGAGTAGACTCATTACGAGATAATGTGACGGTGCGAGTGCGCGCGTCTTGCTAAGCAAAGTCTACCACATGGAGTCCGGCGCTGGCAAAGCAGGACCGGCTGCGCGCTCTACTCGGGGAACCAGAGCGCGATCTCGGCTTCGGCTGTCTCGGGGGCGTCGGAGCCGTGAATGATGTTCTCTCGTGTGGAGATCGTGAAGTCGCCGCGGATGGTGCCGGAGGCTGCCTGCGTGGGGTCGAGCGCGCCCATC
>CAZFYZ010000259.1:0-593 GCA_964523735.1 uncultured bacterium
TCCCCGTGGAGTCGATCCACGGTGAGTCCGCGATGATGGTCGACGGCAGATTCGCTGTAAACAAGAGGCGTCGCACATGCCTGATAGACGCTGAGTCTCAGCTCGGAAACGATCTCGCCCGGGTGTTTGCCGGGTTCCTCAATGCCAGAGCCGGTGGATGCTTCCGAGTAGTTTTCGAGGAGACCGGCCAACAACTCGGCGACACGCTCGATCTGTACGGAGCATTCGCATGAGTCCGACGACGCTTACCACCTACTCATTCTGGAACGCCTTTCGCAACTGCCGCAGAGCCTGCGAGTGGAGGTATCTGAGAGATCTGGTCCCCATCGGGCGGGACCAGGCCCTCTCTTTCGGAACGCTCATCCACGCGTGCCTGGAGATGTGGCACGGCGGAAGCGGGCTGGACACAGTGCTCGATTTCATCGACAGGTCCATGCCAAACAGGACTCAGGATGAATCGCAGAAGTCCGACTGGCACCTGGCGACGGCGATGATGAATGGCTATGCCGCTCGTTACCCGGCTGAGGATTTCGAGATCGTCGCCCTCGAGAAAACGTTCGGCGTTACGCACCAGATCGAGATATTCTTCATGG
>CAZFYZ010000259.1:603-2260 GCA_964523735.1 uncultured bacterium
GTGCTCTCGGAGCTTGACCATCGCAGGCAAGGTTGACGGCATAATCCGGCGGGGCCGGGAGCATTACATCCTTGAGCACAAGACAGCTTCCCAGGTCGATGCGGATTATCTTGAGAAGCTCTGGACCGACCTGCAGATCACGCTGTATGCGCACTACATCGAGCAAACGCTCGGCATCAAGGTCGCGGGCGTCATCTACAACGTGCTCGTCAAAGCCAAGCTCCAACAGGGCAAGGGCGAGACGGAAGGTGAGTTCGAAGCCCGACGCGCGGAGCTGCTTGCAAAGTCCAAGACCGGCAAGTCTTCCGCCACCCGCAAACTGCCGGAACTAGACGACGCATTTCAGGATCGGCTTGCCGCGAAGTATGCAGAGCCTGACATGTTCTATCGCGAGGCGCTATACATCTCGCGCGATCAGTTCGACGCGATGAGAAGCGACCTCTGGGAGCTCACCCAGCAGTTCCTCGACTGCAGGCGTCGTGATGCGTTCTACCGGAACACATCCTACTGCTTCGCCAACCACAGGACGTGCGCCTACTTCCCGCTCTGCCGCTCGAACGGCAGTGAGAACGTGGTCGCCAACTTCTACGAGACAAAGCCGCCGCACGAAGAGCTGCGGACGGATTCCAAGATATTGACCGCCCATAAGGAGGCATTCTGATGTTACTACCAACCCAGAAGACACCGCCAAAGCCAAACCTGGCTGACCTGACGGTCTTGGTCTACGGCGCGACCAAGATAGGCAAATCCACATGGTGCTCGCATGCGGACAACGCGATCTTCCTCTCGACCGAGCCCGGTCTGAACTCCCTGGAGGTGTTCCAGGTTCCGATCCGGTCGTGGGACGAACTGCTTGCTGCGTGCGGTGAGATCGCAGAGGGCAAGCACGAGTTCAAGACTGTGATTCTGGACACCATCGATAACGCATATCGCATGTGCGCCGAGCATGTCTGCCGCAAGTTCAAGATAGAGCACGAATCAGATCTCGGCTATGGCAAGGGCTTCACTCTCGTCAACAACGAGTTCCAGCGCGTCCTGAACAAGCTTGCGTTCATGTCGTGCGGCTTGTATCTCATCTCCCATTCTCAGGAGGTGGAGATAGAGACCCGTACCGGCAAGTACAACAAAACCGTGCCCACGCTGCCGGAGAAGGCCCGGAAGATCGTGCTCGGCCTGGTCGATATGGTTCTCTACTGCGACATCGAAACGGCGACAGGTCCCGATGGCAAGATGGCAGCGCGCCGGGTCATGCGCACGAAGCCCAGCCTGAACTACGAGGCGGGCGACCGCACAGGCAGGCTCCCCGACATCATCGATCTCGACTACACCAAGTTCGCCGAGGCGTTCAGCGCCACGGCTGATACCAAGAAGACACCCAAGGAGGCAACCCGATGACCCAGGATTACGACACCACCGGCATGAGCGATCTTGACCTCGCTCAGTTCGATGACGACTTTGCGGAAGCTCCGGTCGAGGAGCGGGAGTTCGAGGACATCCCTGACGGCAAGTATCAGGTTAACGTCGAGAAGGTCGAGCTGACCCGCGCCCAGTCCTCCGGCAATCCAATGCTCAAGTGGACGCTGAAGATTCTCGGTCCACGACTCGCCGGACGTCTTCTCTGGCGCAACAGCGTAATGGCCAGCAAGGAGAATCTGAA
>CAZFYZ010000260.1:0-2237 GCA_964523735.1 uncultured bacterium
CATGCCGGACTTGTCTTGCCGCGCTCGAACGGCTACAATCCCCGCGTTATCTGGATGCTCGACACCAGATTGGGCGTTGGGGCAATCAACGCTTCTGTCAAAAATTAGATGAAAACTTATGAGACGGGGATCGGTGGACGCTTACGGGCGACGCTTACGGGCGACGAGAGGCTTACGCGCCTGATCGTTAGCCGCAGTCGTCGCGCGTAATCGTGTGTCGTGGGCATGGCCGAGGGCATGCCGGCATAGCGTGGCCTGCCGCGACAGGCGGGCGAGTGTTCTTTGACAACTGAGTTTTGATTGATCAAGCCGCTTGGCGAATCAGTTCGACCCACATTTTGGGGTAGAGCCTTTCGCCTTGCAGGCAAGTCAGCGGGACGGGCGGGGTGGCTTTGAGCCGTCCGTGGGGGCGCATGAAGTTGTAGAAGGCCACGAAGAGTGTGGTCAGGGCGACAACCCCATCGAAGTGCTTGAAGCCGGCCCGTGGTCGCGTGTGGAACTTGTAGGTGCGGTTGAGGCGTTCGACCAACTGCTTGAAGGGTCGGTATTCCTCGCTCTCGGGATCGAGGTTGCGCAGGCCGATGACGGTGTGCTTGGCGAGTAGATCGTGCTGGGAGTGTTGGCGTACGGCGGTGTTGTAGGCGACCACGGCGCTATCGTAAGAGGGCAGCCCGTCGGTGACCACTTCGGCGACCGGGCACTTCGGCGAATGCGGCGGTCCGAAGCAGCTGTTGAACAACGCGAGGGCCGGTTGAGTCTCTCGGCTGTTGGAGAGGTTGTAGCCGCAGATGGCACGGCTGTTCTGCTCGATGATGAACCAGGTGTAATGGGTGAGGCCTTCGATCTTGATGTAGGTTTCATCGGCGGCGCAGGTGCCCTTCGGTACCGGAGAGTGGGCATCGACGAAGCGGCTCAGGTAGCTGGCGGCTGCGTTGATGTAGTTGATGACCGTCTGGTGTGAGATTGGGAGGTCGAAGATGCGTTCGAGGGCCTGTGCAGTCATCCGCGCGCTGAGGCCGAAGCTAACGCCGAATGTCAGGCAAAGGCCTACGGAGTGCAGGTTGTTGTGAATGCGGTTCAGATCCACCGGCGCCTGTTCGGGGCGAACCACCAAGAGTGCTTCGGAGGCGAAGTGAAACTCTCTGAAGAGGTAGTGCAGCTTGAACTGGCTGGTATTGCCGTCCGCACGCATGGCCCGTTCTTCGGCCGTGAGTGCCGCCAGGTTCTCCTGGTAGACAGGGCAGTGTCTGTTGGGGCACTTGTAGGTCGTGGAGATACCGTCCTCTTTCCAGCGGAACAGCGCGTTGCCACAGTGCGGGCACCAGTAACGCGATTGGCTTTCCCGGCGTGATTGACTGCTCGGCGTGGTTCTGCCGCAGATTTTGCACAGAACTTGGGAGCCCAGTTTGCCGTTGTTCAGATAGAGATAGCGCGCCGGCGCGTGGCAGTGCTGACAGCGGCATTTCTCAGGCACGGCGCGGCCGCCACGATGGCGGACCGTGGAAATGGGTTTGCCGTGTTGTTCCTGATGGCGTTGCTGAAGCACCTGCCAGTCGGGCACACCGGATGGAGGTTCCGGATCCTGTGTCAGTGGCAGCGTCGCATCGACGCGGAACTGCCGGTAATGAGGTGGGCGATCCTCGTCCGGCTTCAGCTCCACGTCCCGGCGTGAACCGGACAACACCTCTTGGAGCACGGGAACAACGGAAGCCAAGTCATTGAATGTGAGATGGCGACAGAACCAGCGAACCAGTTTCAACAAATCGTTCTTCACGTAGGGTCCTCTCTGTTTTGCGTGTGGTTACAAGAGGCAGGGAGTGACCCTACACTATCAATCAAGACTCAGGGAGATCGGTTAACGAGAGCGGGCGACGAGAGCGGCTAACGAGTAGTAAGCATCTCAATCGTCCACCGTTCTCGTCGCCGTTCTCGTCGACCGAAATGGACAGAAAAAGGGGGGAGAAAGCCGAGAGACGGCTAACTCCCTGCAAATAAGACAGTTACACAGAAAAACGGGCTGTCAGCTTTGACAGAACGCTCTCAACACAAAGGAGACGGTATGAATATGGGCAGAAGGCTTGGTAACGGAACGGCATGGACGGGTATGTTGATGGCTGTGGTTGTGGCGGCACTGGCAGGCAGAGCGATGCCGGCCACCATCTATCAGGATCCGATGAACGGCAGCAGCGGCGCGTTGGACGGGACCACTCCAGCCAGTCGCGGCGGAGTCGGCGCTA
>CAZFYZ010000261.1:0-2180 GCA_964523735.1 uncultured bacterium
TCTGTTCCTGCAGACACTCGCCAAACGCGGCTACATCGGCCTGCTGACCAAGAAATCGAAGACAACTGCGCCGGCCGACGAGACGAGAATTCGCCGGAAGCGATCAAGGAGATAGCGCTATGGGTTCGATCCACGAACCTCAAAACCCGAACCTCACAAAGCCGCGCGGAAAGAGCGCTGTCGGGCGGCAATCAAGGCTGCCATTCAAACGAGCGTTCCAGATCAGCCTGAATAGCGTTAGGATCAGATTCTGGAGGTCTATGGTCACCGCGGGTGGCATCTTCCTTGGTATCGCTTTCTTTACAGTGGTGCTGACGCAGTCTCTGATGCAGTGGCCGCTGCCGGAGGAAGTCCCTGCGGGGTTCGTGCGTATCTCCGGTCAGGTGAACGCTCCCGAGGACTACAATGCTTGGACGCCAGTGCCCGTCAAAGAGGGCTTGGAGGCCGGCATCTCGCACGACGCCATCGACCGCGTTGCACAGTCTGACGGCACCTTCCGCCTGGCGGAGATAGTCCAGGGCAAGCTCGACGTTAAGCGCGCGGAGAAGAACCTCACGCGCGTGAACGAAGAGTGGAAGAGCCTCAAGAAACTGCAGGATCCGATCGCGTTCTACATCGACGCCGCAGCCGACAAGGACGTGAATGTCAAAGATGCGATCAAGTACGGAGTGCCGGCTAACGTTGCCCGCAAGCTCGCGAAGAGTGGCAAGACCTTCAAGGGCAGCGCGCTCGTTGACGTCTTTCGCGAGCAGTCGCGCGGGCTTCCGCCATTCTATTCACTCGTGGTACTCGACCAGGACATCACTGTAGGCGATGCGGTCCGCGTGGGTGTTCCCAAGGGCGTGGCTAAGCACCTGGCAGGTGACGGCAACACGTTCAAGGCCGCCGGGCTCCTCGAGGAGATCAAGAAGAAGCCCGATTGGATCAAGCTCTGGAAAGCGCGCAAGGACCGATGCGCGATCTTCAAAACCGTGCCGGAGAAGCCGATTCAGACCCTTGCCAACGCGCACGCCCGCAGCCTGAACGACATTATCGCAGAAGCCAGAAAGCTCACGAAGGACGCCGACCGCACGAACATCATGCTTGTCAACAAGGGCCGTCGTGTCCGAGCCAACTTCGAGCAGGGCGGCATTCAGGCCGGCCAGCTCAAGCTGAAGGACGGCGACACGATCATGGTGGCCGATCGCAACAATCGTTTCCGAACGAGGTGGCTTGTGGTGATGTCTCTGCTGGTCTGCTTCGTTGGTATCACGAACAGCCTCCTGATGGCTGTCACCGAGCGCTTCAAGGAAATTGGAACGATGAAGTGCCTGGGAGCGCTCGACAAGTTCGTGGTTGAGCTGTTTATGCTGGAGTCGGGCATGATGGGTATAGTTGCCTCCATCCTTGGTTGGGTGGCCGGTTTTGTCATCATCGTGCTGCTTGCCGGGTTCACCAAAGGCTGGGACCTGGTCGGCAACATGCAACTTGTGGAGATACTCGGAACGCTTGGATGGGCCGTCTTTGTCGGGCTTCTCTTGACGACACTTGCGACAATCCCGCCCGCGCTCCGAGCGGCCAACATGCCCCCCGCCATCGCGCTGAGGGCGGAGATATAGCAGTGCGTGGCCGCCTTCCTCTTTAGGGGAGGGCTGGGGAGGAGTTCCCTTCTCCCTCCCACTTTAGGGGAGGGCCGGGGAGGGGTCTTTGTGCTTTCTCCATTTCGTGTTTTCGTGATGGGTGTCCCGCATCACTGAGATCGAGGTTGATATGTCTACCGAAAAGAAAGAATACGTCGTTCGCACCAAGGACCTGATCAAAGAGTTCACCATGGGCGATCAGACTCTTCAAGCCCTCAAGGGCATCCAGCTCGACATCTACCGTGGCGAGTACATCTCGATCATGGGCCCGTCGGGCTCCGGTAAGTCGACCCTGTTCAACATGGTCGGAGGACTGGACAAGCCCACCTCGGGGACAGTCTTCATCAATGATGTAGACATGGCGCAGCTCGACGCTCAGGAGCTTGCATATCTGCGCTGCCGCACCATCGGCTACATCTTCCAGAGTTTCAACCTGATTCCGGTCATGACAGCTCTCGAAAACGTCAAGCTCCCCACCATTTTTGCCGGAATGTCCGATGAGGAGGGCACGGAGCGCGCAATGGAGCTACTCGAGCTTGTCGGCCTCGGCGAGCGGTACCA
>CAZFYZ010000262.1:0-2099 GCA_964523735.1 uncultured bacterium
CGGCAACCTGGTGGGGAGGAGCGGCGAGGCGACGTACGAGTGGGACTTTGAGGACCGGTTGGTGAAGGTGACGAAGGCGGATGGGACGGTGGTCGAGAACGTGTATGACGTGGATGGGGTGCTGGTGCGGACGGTGGTCGGAGGCGTGGCGACGGACCTGCTGGTGGATACCAGCGGAGGGCTGAGCCATGTGGTGGCGGAGGTCGATGGCAGCGGCGCCGTCGCCGCGATGTACGTGCGCGCCGGCGACATGCTGCTGGAAGAGATCCGAGGCGATGTGGCCAAGATGTACGAGGCAGATGGCCTCGGGAGCGTGCGGAGCTTGCTCGATGTGAGCGGCACGAGGACGGACACCTGGACGTACGAGGCGTTTGGGTCGACGGTCTCGTCCACGGGGACGAGCACGAACCCGTACCGCTTCGCCGGCGAGCGCTACGTGGGCGACGTGGGGATGTACCAGAACCGGGCCCGGTGGCTGGATACGAGGACGGGGAGGTTTGTGAGTTTGGATCCGATGCTGGATCAGACGGGCATGCCATATCTATATGGAAGTGACAGCCCTGTTAGCTTCAGAGACCCAACCGGGCAGATGACTCTTCCCCAGATTGGGGCGACCCTCGCCATCAGCTCCATTCTCGGAGGTATCACCGGAGCCGCATATGGTGCCATTCGGAGCGGCATAGAGGGCGCGATCACATTTGGCACGCAAGGTCTCTGGATGGGCCCGCTTGTTTCCGCGGGAGTGATGTCGGGAGGTGCTGGTTTCGCGGCTGCAGCCGGAGTCTCCGAGGCATGGGGGATGGCACTCGTTGGCAGCGCCGTAAACGGCTATTTCATGGGGGAAAGCATTAGTGCCTTCCTTGATGCTCGGAACGATCGCGAACGCGCAGCTAGCCTATTCTCTTTTGCGATTGGGGTGGCCGGACAGGGTTTTGCAACGGCTGGAATGGGCAGAGCAGCAGCGGGACGGGGCACCTATCTCAATTTGAACACGGAGGCCACGCCCCAGGAGATCGCTGTCGGGAGAATGGCGGCGGACTACTTCAAGATAGACATCGTCTCGAAATTCCCCGAAGGCAGCAAACCGGGCGGGCAGCAGAACGTCCGGACCTCGGACTACAACCTCATTCTGAAGGGGCAAACCATGGAGCTGAAGGATGTGTCTGCGTCGTCGAGCTTGAACAACGTCGCATCGGCCGCAGCCCGAGCCCAATCCGACAACGTCATTCTGATTACCAGGCCCGGACAGCTTTCTGATGCCGATTGCGCGAGCCTGTCACGTCGGCTTTTCTCGCCGAACGCCCCAAGCCCAAAGACGTCGATATGGATACTTGAAGACCTCGGCGATGGCTTCAAGGTGCGGTACGGAAACCGCTACAATCCGAAACAGCAGTAGAGGAGGCTGACTTGTCCGAGCGGGCAAACGCAATCCTGGATGCAGCAGTTCCAACGGCAAAACGTCGAGCGCTGCCCGATGTGCTTTCGAAAGCCCTTCAGAGGGTAAGCAACGAGTTGCGCGCATGTGGCTTCGATCCTGGTACGCTCGAACCAGCTAAGTGGCACTGGGATTGGAATCCGGAGCTGGATGGAGAATTCGAGGCATGGCTGGAGGGACCACTGATCGACATCTTCTGGCCTGACAGTGCTGGACTGGGGGTGCAGTGTTCCGCCGGAGCGGTACGCATCCTAACCGGCGTCCGCTGGCGCCTTGTGAAGCAGTCGGAAGTGCTTCGTGGTCAGGTTGTGGCCATCGTCGGAGCGGTGGGCGCCGCTCTCGGTGCAAGGTCTTGTCTGTTATTGCCTGACACCGTGGACGTGGGCGCAGTTAGGGCACAGGACATCTTCTTTGGCGGAGGTGCCTTTCCGGAGATGAGGGCCGCTCTCATGACCGAGCCAAATAGCGACTATTTGGACTGCACCAATGCGCCGGCCCATAGGGCCTAGTTTACAGAATCTCTCTTATCGGCTTTGCGCGTTGCGCTGATGGTCACGATGGTTCCAGTCGAAAATGGCGCTTCAAACTCCTACGGTCCCGCAGAGCATTCGTAAGCGTCCGGTCCTGACCATCTCGCGGACGGGCCCCACCGCAGGCAGTATCG
>CAZFYZ010000263.1:0-2075 GCA_964523735.1 uncultured bacterium
ATGAGGGGTTGGTGCGACACCTCAAGGGTGTCTGGTATTGGGCGTCGACCGAGTATCCCGCCGCTGGAGTCAGCCTGCGCAACATCTGCGGCCCGGTCTACACGATTCAGGACTCGGTGGACGGCAATCGAGTGATCGGCACAATGGATGAAGTAAGCGCGATGGCGCAGCTCCACACGCACGCGGTCTATCTACACGGGGCTGACACCTACTTCGTTGAGGCGCTGGACTTCGACAAGAAAATCGCCTTCGTCACTCGCCGGGACCTGGATTACTACACCCAATCGATCCAGACAAGCAAGATCAAGATCGATGAAGCCGAGGAAGAGCGGGAATGCCTGGGAGGCAAGATCGGGTTGGGGGATGTCACTGTCACCACAACGATCCCGATGTTTAAGAAGATCAAGTTCCACTCGCGGGACAGCCTCGGCTTTGAGCAGCTCGAGATGCCTCCGCAGTCACTCGAAACCGTCAGCCTTTGGCTTGTGCCGCCGGAGTCGGCTGCGCAGGCTGTTCGGGATGCCAAGCGTGTGCTTGCTGAGGGCCTTATCGGCATCGCCAACGCTCTGGTGGAGTGCGCGCCACTGTATGTCATGTGCGACACTCAGGACATAGGTGTAGTAGTTGACGCCTCGAACTTAGGCAAAGATGTACTGTTCCTGTACGATCGCTACCCTGCGGGCATGGGCTATGCGCAGAGATGCGCCGAGTCAATGGAGGAACTGATCCAGGCGGTACACTCGGTGATCAGCCAATGCCCGTGCGAGAGCGGATGCCCATCCTGCGTGGGCTCAGCAATGCCTGCGTTCGCGCTGACAGATCTCGACTCCGGCACCCGCGGGCGAATACCTGACAAAGAGGGAGCACTGATCATACTCAGGGAGATGCTGCCAAGGTGAACGAGAGCATCTTCAAAGCGTGTGACATCCGCGGGGTATATCCCAGTGAGATAGACGAACCTTCGGCCCGATCGATCGGTCAGGCAATCGGCACGATCCTGGGCAGAGGTCGAGTCCTTGTGGGCGGGGATGTGAGATTGTCAACGCCCGCGCTGAAATCGGCACTGATCGATGGGCTGCTGCGTTCGGGCAGTGATGTAACAGACGTAGGCATCGTCCCCACCCCGGCGTTCTACTTCGCACGACACTTGCTTGGCGTGGAGCCAGGCGTGATGGTCACCGCCTCTCACAACCCTCCACACTACAACGGCCTCAAGATCGTCCTTGGCAGGCTGCCAATCACTGAAGTGGAGATAGCCCGCATCCGAGAACTGGCGTCCAGTGACAAGCCTCGATCATGCGATGGAGGCTCGGGGCGGGCGGATGTGGTGGCCGATTACGAGCGACACATGACCGAGATTGCCCTGGCGCATCTTGTGGGAATCAGTCGATCACCGAAGGTCGTCATCGACTGCGGGAACGGCTGCTATTCGGAGATTGCGCCCCGGGTGTTCGGCAGGCTTGGCATCCCGTTCGTGCCGCTCTTCTGCGAGTGTGATGGCTCATTCCCCAACAGAAATCCCAACTCAGCGGTTGCCGCGAACCTCAGCGCGCTTAGGGCGAAAGTCTTGCAGGACAATGCCGATCTGGGGGTCGCCTTCGATGGGGACGGAGACCGGATTTCGGTAGTCGATGAGCGAGGCGAGGTGCTGACTCCTGATCAGCTCATAGCAGTTGTCGCGAGGCATATGCCCGACGGAATTCGGCCCGGCGAAGAGGTCGTGCTTGATCAGAAGTGCAGTTCCGCGGTCTCGGATGTCGTCCGCGAACTCGGCGGAAGGCCCGTCCTCGAGAAGTCGGGGCATACGTTCATCAAGACGCGGATGATCCTCGATCGCGCCAGGCTGGGAGGTGAGATCAGCGGGCACCTGTTCTACCGCGAGCTGTGGGGAGGGGACGATGGTCTCTATTCGGCGATCCTGATGACAGGTATCGTGGGGCGGGGAGGGAAGCTGTCTGATCTGGTAGCAGAACTACCCATCTACGCGACCACACCGGAACTGCGCCTGCGTATTCAGCCGAATGTGGCGCTCCTGGATGAGATTGCTTCAAGGTTTCCCGATCAGATGGTTTCCA
>CAZFYZ010000264.1:0-2056 GCA_964523735.1 uncultured bacterium
AAACCTCTGGTCTTCCTCGCGTAGACTGTCATTCCGAACCCCCTCTATCGATGTTTCGCGCAGCAGTAGTCCGAACCACTTGCGGCCGCGGACCCCCAGAAGATATGTCGACGAACTGACACGCCAGCAGACGCTAGCGTATCATTATATAGAACATCCGCCGTACGCAGAATAGCATACGACTGGCTGCATGTCAACAGCAAATGTACCACGTCTGGTGCACCACTTTCATGTCACACGTCTGTTCGAGCCGCATCTGCGGTAGTGATCGCAGTCTAGCCCAGGAAATCTCGTCAAAGCCTCGTGATAGTGATGCCGCCGAATACCTGGTCATTGAGCGGGGTGGTCGTCAGCTGTGCATACGGATAGAATGACAGAGTGAACCGAGATGTTACCTTCCGCATACCCGTGTTCTCGAAGTGGGCGGTCCCGACCGGATTGGCGCTGATGAGCCCAACATAGCCCTTGATCTCTGGACAAGTCACCAGCTCGATCTGACTACCAACCCAGCACTGCTTATCCGATATATCGTGCCAACTCGCCTCTATCGGCCTGTGACCGCTCTTCTCATGTGTGACCCAGCGGGAGTCCAGGCGCCCATCACTTCGCACCAACCGGACGGTGACAGCGTACATAGCCGGTTCCAGCGGAAGCTCCAGATCGCAAGTGACGAATTGGAACCCGTAAGGCTCTTCCTGTGTGGAGGTCGTCATTACATTGGGCTGACTAGTTGTGAAAGTGGCGTTCTTGACCGTCAGCGTGGCGATTTTCCATTTCCCCGATCCGTATGTGGGGATTCCGGCCGGAGTCATGTTTATGCCCGACGACCAGTCGATCTTGGAGTAGTCGGCGTCGTCGGCCCTCATCTGAGCCACTTCGTGTGCAATGCCGCCGGATAGGGAGCGTGGCAGGGGCTTGGTCGCAAGAGTCGTGATCCGACGGGATCCGAAACCTCGCTTCGACATCTCCTCCTGGATCACGGGCTTTGTCTGGGCGTTGGCCAGCAGAGCGGTCACGACCTGTTTCCTGGTGACCGAGGTCTTCAGGCTGCGAATGACTGCCGGCGCGACTGCGGACAGAGGCTCCGCCTTCGTGTTCTCCTCCATCTTCGGTGGCACCGCTCCGAAGGCAGAAAGCGAAAGTAAGAGCATGATTCCCGATAATGCCAGAACGGTCCGAGCATTCAAGGCGCGTAACCTCCTCTGTCCACAATCGGCATCGGTTCAGTATGACGTGTATTCGACAGGCAAGTAAGCGTCTCCTTCGGAACGGTGCGAGCGCGAGGGGCATCCTCGATCATAGAAGCGGCTTCCAAGGGCGGGTCGGGGAGTTTGTTTTTCACTTTTTCGGGGGCGGGTTTCTCGGCATCCTCCCGGCGCTTGGCGGCGAGGGCCTGGATGGCTCGGTGGAGTTGGACGTCGGTGCGGCGCTCCATGATCGAGAGCTTCTCCAGGCGCTCGCTGAGACTGCTTGTAACTACCTTCCACTTGAGGCGGTAGTCCTCCATTGCCTCGTAGATTCTGAGTCTCCACGCGCAGCGGGCGATGCGGCGGACGAGGATATCCTCGATCGGGTCCTTGGGTTGGTAGTAGTCGATGAGTTCCTGATGCATCTCCTCGAAGGTTTGCCCGATCGCATCCTCGACCATCTTTTGGGCTTCCTCCGTCCTGGCGTGCAGACCGGCCTGGAATGCGTTGAGCCTGACTCTCCTCTTGCCTTCTGGTGTCTTCGGCCCTCCGATGCCTTTGCGGGACTTGGTGATGGTGATCTCTTCTGACATGGCTTTTCCTCCTGGGAACGTATGTTCGCATGGGAGTATAGCATGTTCACTGGTTGTTGTCAACGGCTAGTGGAGAGTGGAGAGTGGAAAGTGGAGAGCGGACGGACCAGGCACGAGGGCTAGGTGAGAGACACCGGGAACTAGCGTCGGTGCAAACTGCCCTCCGACGCATAGTTCCCTGGGCTTGATGTGGATTGGAGCGGGATTCGCGCCGAGGCATAGAACAGGTTACAGGGGGCTGTCAACACGTAGTTTGAGTGTGGAGAGTGGAAAGTG
>CAZFYZ010000265.1:0-1965 GCA_964523735.1 uncultured bacterium
AGTCCGGCATGTCCCTGTTATGGGGCTGGCCGGAGGGGGATGCAAGCGGCTCCGGATCTTCAGCCGCCCGCCTAGCGCCCTACAGTTTTAAAATCAAGAACTTAGGATCGAGATACGCTGGAAACCTGAACTTGCGCCCGTCGCAAGACAGGGTCGCCAATCTCCCTCTGTTCATGTCTCGACTAAGGACGTACGCTTCAAGCAAGATCAGGCCGGATGAAGCCGGCGCACCCATTCGTACGAAGTAGTCCCGGCATCAGCGTCTGCCCGCCTCGCCTCAGCGCGCGCCCCCAGACCGGTAGAACTCGCGACACGGGTTTCCTGCGGGGACGCCAGAACCGCTTCCCCACAGGTCATGGACACGGACGGAGCCGTCAGTGCGCCGGCTCAGACAAAACTCTCCGGAGTACACACGATTGTGAAGTTTTCCGCGCCGCATGATATCCGTGTTCAGGCTCACGCTGTACGCCACTCCGGTGCGAAGGGGAGCCGCAGGCACCATCACCTCGGCATCGGCCGGTTCCGCGCCGTAGGAAACGCAGTCGGCACCTTTGATCAACAACAAATTGGGAGGTAAGCCCACGGACCACACTACCTTCCCATCCCGGGCCATCGGCGCGCTTTGGGGTATCGCGACATGCACCATGACCACTTGGGATGGATTCCGACGGACCGCCCGACTGCCGTCCAGCGCGAAACAAGGCAAGCCGTCGACCTCCTTAACCTGCGCTCGATGCATGGACGACAATGCCCGGCCCGGCAGCGGCTGGACGCATCCAAGGATCAATATCGCAGTCGTCAGGGCAATTTTAATACGTGGCATATCAGGGCAGATTGCCGCGATCTGATGGGTCTCGAAGAAATTCGGCGAGTACCCTCTTATAAAGCTCCGGCGCATCGGGCTTATTTCGGTAGCTCGCTTGGCGCATGGCAAAGGGATTACGCAACACACAGAGCGCAAAATAGTCTGCAAGGATGTTTCCCTGCGCTTCCATGTTGTAGTCCGAAAGCTTCTTGTCCTCAGCTAGGACATATTCGTATCCGAGTCCCACGCGAAGTGCACCTCGCCACTTCACCGGATAACCCAACTGGTGCTGCCATACATGAGTCATCTCGTGCATGAACCACCATTGGTTGTTGGGATTGCTTGGATCCGAAAAGTCCTCACTGAAATACTTCGGGTTGAAGTAAATATGCCCATTGGGGGCCATCGCCGTGTTATCCGGCTGAAGTCCGAACCACAGGTACTCGCGGTTGTGTACCCGGGGCTTGGTGTAGTCGATGGCGTCCTTGAACAACCGCCGACACATCTCGATTTCTCCCGGGGTCAGTGGTCTTGCTTCTCCCTTCGGTGTCGCCACCTGGCGGACGGAACTGCCTAGGGATTCCGCGCTTGTAACCACCTCGTCGAGTTGGATCTCCAACGGCTCGAGCGCTTCGGGACAATAGGCGGCGTGCATTGGGCAGCACACCACATCATGCGGAGTGAGTGTCACCTTTTCGATGCGCCTGGGTTCTGCCGTGACTACCCGGTCGGTCCTTCCCTCGGCATTCGTGATGCCCTCGATCCGGCTGCCGTCATCCAGATGGAGGACATAGTGGACCCCGGCCAGCGCACAGTGGGCTTCGTCCGTGAGGCATAGGGCTTCGTCGAACCGGACGTCCTCAGCGGCGGAGGCGCTGGAGTCGGTTCCTCGCAGGTGGCGCTGGAGGGCACGCGCCATAATGCCGGAAGTGGTTGCAACGGGCGCGGAGCCGGTCCGACCACCGCCAGCTCCGCCCACATCCACAAATACCCGAACCTGCTGCGCAGACAGCACCTTGCAGCCACACGACAGCGAGCTGCCATGCAGCGCGACGGGCTGGCCGTCTACTATCAGGGTGTTGTCGCCATCGACGATGGGGTAGGAGCCCTTGTGGCTCGGGCAGGTGGCCTGGTCGGTGACGCGGGCCACGGGGATGCCG
>CAZFYZ010000266.1:0-1914 GCA_964523735.1 uncultured bacterium
GTAAGTGGCCTAGGACTGCTGTCGGGACTGCCGTCTCCAATTGAGCCCCATCTGACGTCAACAATCCAGACGGGCCGAATGCCAACCAAACAGCGTTTGGCTTTGCACGGCGCGCCATAGATTTTGCCTCCGCCAGCGCGCGTAGTCATAATGTGCCTGCGGACCACGGTAAGTACCTCTGACGCATCAACACGCGATGCTCCTTGGGCAACCATACTATCCTCCATGAAGAGCCATCTGCTGCCCAACATAGACATTGCCACATCTTGCGAGGCACGTATATTGGCAAGGTTAGTGAGTGGGCCTGACATCGCGGGAGCCAACCGCATCTCCTCCGACATCACGCTGTCCAGGCTCTTGGTCAAATGACCATGAAAGAGTGCGATCCCGAGTCCGCAGTCAATGATGCAAATAACTGCAATCAGTATAGGTCGTCTCAATCTCATATTATGGGATCCTCCTCTTATCCTATCTGTCCCATAGAAAGCTACGTACAGTATAGCCGGCTTCCTGGGTAACACTGGTCTATTTCAATCATCGGGCTATTGGGCGTAGAAACTCAGGCATTACTGGGCATATCCGGCCGAGTAGGCCCGACGATTCAGGAGTCTTGGGACGAAACTCATGGATCACTGGTTGCGCAGGGCTTGCCAAGAAAGCCGTTCGTACTGGCCGGTCGTCGGGAAATAGGGCGGCGGATTCACCGCAAGCCTTGGGTCGTAAAGGTAGTTCTTCCCATAGCCTGAAGTAGCATTGCCAGTTCCAGGGTCAAATGTACCAACCGGGCCTCTTGCCTTCTGAATTATCCCTCCCAGAACCTTGAGAGTTCCTGTTGGGCTCTTGGTGTTGTAGTTCTCAACATAGAAGCTCCCATCAGCGGTGTTCTGGCCTCCGGCAAGGCACACGGCGTCTATCTCCAGGTTTCTTGGGGCAGCCGCAGAGATCTTGATGTCCTTGGAGACAAGACCCAAAGTGCCTGCGGCTAGATTGGCGGGAGCATTTGATGTCAGCGTCTTGTCGGGCCGCGTGTGGTAGTACAAATTATCGGTGATCGTGATCGACTTGCCGGCATTGACGTCATTTGCGATGGTCAGGGACGAACGAACGGTAATGTCGCTGCCTATGACCCTATTGTCAGCGACTTCGCCCTTGAGTGAGGTAATGTTGCCCGTGCAGTAGATCACACCCGACCCCAGTGAACCCGCGCTTGTCGGACTGCCCGTTCCTACGGGACCAGTAACCGTTGTGTTCTGCATAGACTTGTTCATCGTTACTGTCGTGACATTGCTGCCTTGAGTTACCTTGATCACCTGATTGCCGGATGCGTCGAGAGATAGCTGAACGGCCGCATCTCCCCGGATGTAAAGCCCTCCGTTTGAACCCGAGCGCAGGAAGACTCCATTTGTGCCGGGGAAGCCGGCAGCAGATCCCCAGGCGGCGTTTCTCTGCCCATCCGATGAAGGTGGCAGCAGGATGGGCGGCACGCCCAGCTTGTAGCCATTGCTTCCGTCTTTGAAGACCTTCTTGAACGTTGCTTCATTCTTCGGCTTACTTGGGTTGTAGTTTATCGTCGATCCGGCACCTGTTACCGTGTCCAGGAAGATCGGGCCGGTGGAGTTGTTGTAGTTGATATTGAAGTTGGAGCCATCCTTGTTGTTGGAGTGAGCAGGTCCGTCGACCCTCTCTCCTGCTCTCCACCAGATAGCACCGCCGCCGATACTTGATGTCTCTTTGTCGGTGAAATAAGCATACCTGCCGAAAGATGCCTGCTTGACTATGACCTCAATGGTCCTCGTTGCTCCCCCCGCGGTGCCTACCGAGACTATGCTGTACGTCTTGAGAAATGACGTGCTGTTGTTGGGATGCGGCTTGATGGTCACGTGGTATGTTCCTTCATCCAGGGCGAGCGAACTC
>CAZFYZ010000267.1:0-1909 GCA_964523735.1 uncultured bacterium
AAAAGGCCATCGATGAAGTGACCCGCGAGCATGGCGCGCTGACCGAATCGAAAACCAGCAAGATCTTCGACAACGCCGACTTCGGCTATCGCCGCGTCACCATCCTGCGCCCGCTGCGCCTCAAGTTCCAGATCACCCAGAAGGCCAAGGAACGCTACCTCGACACCTGCCCCGAACTGCTCGACGCCGTGCTGGCCATCGAAGAAACGTTCGGCAATGAGCCGCACTACGACTGGAACCATGCGTGGGACAAGGCGCAAAAGATCGTCAAACGTCTTCCCGACGATGTCGACGGCTGGGCCAAGGGAGCCAAGGGCACGGCGCAGAAAAAGGCCTTTCGCGACGCCTTTACCCAGATCGACCCCGAGGCCGAGCCGGTGATCGCGAAAGTGCACAAGGAAGCCGCGCTGGATATCGAAGCGTTGTTTCCCGGCCAAACCCTGCCCGAGCTTGCGCCCGATGAGATGCAAGCCCTGCTGGGGCTGAACCCGGCTGGCAAGGGCAAGTTCGTTGAGTACGAGGCCGACTCCAACCTGAAGGACTTTGAAAACATTCCGCTCAAGGAAGACGTCATCAGCTACGTGCTGCGCGAGGTGCACCCCTATGTGGCGGACGCCTGGATCGACCGCGACATCCTGGACGAGCAGGACGGCGGCATCGGCAAGGTGGGCTACGAGGTCAACTTCAACCGCGAATTCTTCCAGTACCAACCGCCAAGGCCGCTGGCCGAGATTGATGCGGAATTGGAAGCGGTGGAGAAACGGATCATGGGGCTCTTGCGGGAGGTGACGGAGTGAAGGACCTGATCCACGAAATCCGTGGCCTGATTCAATCCGCCCGCCGGGCGGTGGCTCATTCCGTCGACCTCATTCAGGTCGTGACCAATTTCGAGATTGGTCGCCGTATCGTCGAGCATGAACAGGGCGGCGAGGAACGAGCAGAATACGGCAAGGCGCTGCTCAAGGACCTCTCCGCTGCTCTGACGGCCGATTTCGGGCGGGGGTTCTCTCACCGCAATCTCGACTACATGCGCAAGTTCTTTCTGGCTTATCGGGATCGGGCTCCGCTGATTTCGCAGATGCCATCTGCGAAATACCTTGCTCAGCAGAAATCCCAGACGCCATCTGGCAAATTGGAGAAGGCGACAAGCTCTTTTCCGGCAGAGGCTTGCGCTGACATTTCGCAGATGGCCCCTGCGAAATTCGCTTTGAGCTGGTCGCAATATGTCTTTCTTATCTCCATCGGCAACCCGGACGAGCGCAGTTTCTACGAAATCGAGGCGGCGCACGGAGGCTGGACACTGCCGGAACTCAAGCGCCAGTTCAATTCCGGTCTGTATGAGCGCCTCGCCCTCAGCCGGGACAAGGAGGGTGTAAAGAAGCTTGCAGCCGAAGGGCAGCTTGTCGCTCGACCCGAGGACCTGCTCAAGGAACCCTATGTTCTGGAGTTCCTCGGTCTCGATGAAAAGGCGAAGTATTCCGAATCCGATCTGGAGAGCGCCATCATCGACAAACTTGAACACTTCCTGCTGGAATTGGGTAAAGGTTTCCTGTTTGAAGCCCGGCAGAAGCGCTTCACCTTCGACGAGGAGCATTTCTTCGTCGATCTGGTCTTCTACAACCGTCTGCTCCGCTGCTATGTGCTGATCGACCTCAAAATCGGCAAGCTTGGTCACGGCGACCTCGGCCAGATGCAGATGTACGTCAACTACTTCGACCGCTTTGTGAAACTGGACGAGGAATCGCCGACCGTGGGGATTGTCCTCTGCAAGAAGAAGCACGATGCTCTGGTCGAAATCACCCTGCCCAAGGATGCCAATATCCATGCGCGGGAATACCAGCTCTATCTGCCGGACAAGGAATTGCTGCGCCGGAAGCTCGCCGAATGGGGCGAGGAGGTAACGGAATGA
>CAZFYZ010000268.1:0-1890 GCA_964523735.1 uncultured bacterium
GTGGCGCGCTGGAGGTTGGCCTCCACCGTCGCTTCCAGCTCCTCCACCACGCTCAGTCGCCGCTCCACTTCCGCTACGATGCGCAGCTGTTCGGCCAAGGGCGGAAGAGGAATTGGGGCTGGCCGAACATCACCTATGTTGACGCCCTTTACGGCAACTCCGCGAGCCACGCGCTTGAAAAATTGCTGGCAATCCGGATTGCGCAGATAAGTTGCAATATAACGATGGCTGACCTTTCTTGTGACATCAAGGCGGGCCGTATCTTGGGTGATGTTTCCACCATCAAGTTCTTTTGGAACCTCTGCCACCCGTCCATATGTGCCACGAATGGAAAGCAACAAGTCCCCTGTTTTCAGAGAAGCCCTTGCATATTTCATGGCAATTTCAGGTGCTGTCCGTCGAAGTGAATCTAGGTCGATCTTGTCGCCTTTCATGTCCTTGACAGTCACAAAAAGAACGCCATTTGGCACATTCTCTTTCGGCATCAGGATCCCATAGCAGATTGGTCTATCAGGACTGGTCAGTTGCTCTAAGCTCGCGACAATCCATCCCGTTGGAATTGAGCCTAATTTCGCGGTATTTGGTGGTGCTGGTTCTTTGTAAGGACCTTTGCCCTGCCAGTTCTTGCGGCGTTCGGCGAGGATGCGGGCGAGGAGTTCTGCGCCGGTTTCGTACTTCCCCCCGCCCCTCGCCCCTCGTCCCTTGCTCCTCTGCCTCTCCGCTTCCGTAGGCACGAGCCGGCCTTCGCAGGCGGCCTTGAGGACGGCGGCGCGGTAGCGCTTCAGGTTGACCTGCACCCGCTTCAACGCCTCCACCCCTTCCTCCAACCGCGAAAACTGCTTCTCGATCTCCCCCACGATCCGGCGCTGTTCGTCTTCAGAAGGTAAAACAAACGGGAAGGCTTTTAATACCGTCTGGCTGATATTTGCTTGAGTTCCACCTTTGCCAAGTCCAAGGAGGGCCGCGCGAGAATAATATAGATACCAGAACAAATACTTGGCGGAACAGCATTCGGGTTTCGTAAATGCGATCGCTTGGTTTGTGGTCATTCGCCTTCCGGCTATCCCAAGTTTGCCAATCGAACCATACATCGCAATTAGGACCGATCCTTCTTCAACCCATTTTGCAGAGCTATTCTTGAGACCTTCTTCGGAAATGGTTTTAGCCGTCTCCGTCACTATCCCGTCGTTCAAGTCACCAATTATCGCCCACGGAATACCGCCATTGTAGTAGCGTTCCATGGTTGATTTTGGCGTCCCTCCACTCGACCATTTTAACACCTGGCCAAGCGTGGTGGTCTTCCAGGGAGCAGTCGATTTTGCTTTGATGCCGGGCCTCATGCCGAGAGGACCGTGTTAAGTTCGTCGAGCAGCTTGGGCAGTTGGTCGCCAAAGAGCTGATGGGCCTTGCCGAGGCCGCCCTGCTGGTTGAAGGGCGAGAGTTCCAGGTCGTCGGTCTCGATGCTGAGGCTGGTGGCGACATGGTCGCGGATGAGCTTGAGCCAGGCGAGTTGTTCGTGCGTAAACGTGGTGCCGACCTGGGCCTTGTCCGTGAGCCATTCGTTGAACCGCTCGTGGACGGACTCCGCGAAGGGCCTGAGCACGGGCTGCTGTTCGAGCGAGAACCGCACCAGCGAAACGAGGTCGGCAAACCGCCCCGGCTGCGAACGGCCCTTGACCTTGCCGGGCGCGGCGACGGCGCAGGCATCCCACAGGCGGTCCTCGGTCCATGCGGCGTGGTTTTCGCGCAGTTTCTTTTCCAGTTCCTTCAGCATCGGCTCGGTCAGGCGCTGCTTGTACGGTCGGCTGTAGAGGATTTGCAGGGCGTCGATTTCGGCCTTGTGCTGCTCGATGTAGGCGCGGAAGGAGCTCAGCAGGCTCTGGGCCTTCT
>CAZFYZ010000269.1:0-1771 GCA_964523735.1 uncultured bacterium
CATTCCCACGGTTAGACCGGTGTGGGCGTACGAGTCGTCTCACGCACCGATCCGGGCGGCCGGGACGCTATCACGCCGCCAACTGCCCATAATTCGCTAGTTTCTCAATGTTGTGTACCAGACAGTATAGCTGCCACTGACCCTGTACCTTCTTTTTACCGCGGAGGCTGAAGCGGTTCAGCCCCTTGTTCGTGCCGAGATTGCCGAACACCGGCTCGACCACTGACATCCGATGACTATAGATTTCCTTGCCTCTGGGACTGTCGACCCGATGCTTCATCCAGTCCGTGTAGTTCGGGAGGCGCTTGGTTTCCAGAATGAACGACACCTGCCGGCCATGCCCCTGGCGGCTGTCGGGCGAGGCGGGATTACGCAGACAGCGGTACTTGAAGTCACAGCTTCGACAGTCGGTCAGACGTCCCTCGAAGAACAACTTGGCGTTGCCGCGCGCGTCCTCCCGCTCGCCACGCAACCGGAGCGGATGGCCCGCCGGGCAGTGGCAAGTCTTCGCCACAGGATCGAACTGGAACTCGCGGGCGGGAATGACCTCTTTCCAGTCTTTGGCTCGTCGAGGCTGATGGCGCTTGCCGTACTTGTCCTTCTGCGCGGCGAACTTCGGGTCACGACTACGGAAGCGGTTGTCGGGGATATAGCCGTTAATGCCGCGCTCGTACAGGTACTGCATGTTGGCTTCGTTGGCGAAGCCGGTATCCGCCGTCACCACTGTGCCGGTCTGGTAAATCTGCTCGGCGATGCCCAGCTTCTTAAAGCGGGCCTCGACCGCCTCCAGCACCGGTTGCAGGGTGTGATGTTCCTGGCCTTCGCCGAAGGCCTGGGCGTCCAGGATGATCTGGTGTTTCTTATCCACCGCCGCCACCCCGTTATAGCCCTGGATCGTGCCCTTGCCGGTGGTCATCTTGGCGGACTCATTGTCCGTGAGGTTGCTCTTCACTTCCTGGTGGCGCTTCCCCTGGCCCCGCCGGGGGTGGTGCGTCTTTAGGAAGCGATCGATCTTGGTGGCGGCGGCGTCCAGCGCCTGGACTGTGCGGGCCTTGCGGATCACCCGGTCCATCTCGGCCTCCGTCTCCGCCTCGTCCCGCGCAAAGTGCTCCCGCAGGTGATGACGGATCAGGCGCCGGAGCTTGTCGCGCTTCTCGCTCAACTCCTGGAAGGTGCCGGACCACTCCTTGGCCGCATTGGAGGACATCTTGCAGCCGTCGATGGCAAAGAGTTCGTTCCCCAATAAACCCTGCTCATGGCAGATCAGCAGGATCTGCTCGAACAGCGCTTCGATCTCCTCGGCATGGCCGCTGACAAATCGGGCCAGGGTGGTGAAGTGCGGCACCGTGTCGCAGGACAAGGCCTTGAACAGGATGTTGGTCTCGCAGCACCACTGCATCTCGCGGCTGGAGGTGATGCCCTTGGAGTAGGCGAACAGGATGATCTTGAGCAGGATGGCCGGATCGTAGGCGACCCGGCCGGTGTCGTCGTTGCGGTAGTTCGGGTGGAAGATCGACAAATCCAGCTTGTGGTCGATGAGATAGTGCACCGCGTGTTCGAAGGTGCCGGGCTGGAGTTGTTCACGGAAGTTGATCACGACCATCGCGTCCTGGTCGTAGTTGTAGGGCTTGAAGCGGGGCATGGGACAGGTCCTTGTCGATTGACGACATCCTAGCAAATCCGGAGAGCGGCTTCTGGGACTTTTTCTACAGCCTCAACGCTGAGGTAACCGGCGCCGGAGCGTCAGCGAAGGGAACCAAAAGCGGTACGC
>CAZFYZ010000270.1:0-1767 GCA_964523735.1 uncultured bacterium
ACGGCTTTGACTGGACCGCCTGCGAGGGTGGAAACCACTGGATCTCGACCGCCTACCTTGCTCGATGGTCAGGCCCGGTCGCCGAGTCAAGCGATCCCTACGACGCGGGCAATCCCGTCTCCCCATCAGGTCTGCTTCCGATAGCGCACGTTCAGAGAGTGGACTTTCTGCCGGATCGTATCGATTCACTGGACAATGATGCGATCAAACAAGCGATCATGACCCACGGTGCAGTCTACACGACCTACTACATGACCGAGAGCAGCATCGGCAAACCATGCCGTCTGCATAGTCGGCTGGGATGACAACTTCGACAAGACGAAGTTCTCGCTCAGGCCCAAGGAGAATGGCGCCTTTATCGTCCGGAATAGCTGGGGATCCTACTGGGGTGAAGCCGGCTACTTCTATGTGTCCTACTGTGACAAACTGATCGGTCACGAGAACGCCGTCTTTCCGAGCATGGAGCCGGTCAGCAACTACAACCAGATTTGTGACTATGACCCCTACGGTTGGGTCGACAGCCTGGGCTATGGGACAACCGAGGGCTGGTTCGCGAATGTGTTCGAGGCAAGCGGAGTCACGGAGCTCAGAGCCGTCAGCTTTTACGCTGCCTCCACGTCTTCGCCGTATGAGGTCTACATTCACCTCGATCCAACTTCCGGCCCTGTGAACCCAGCCGGTGCAGTCGCTACCAAGATAGGCGTGCTACCACAAGCGGGCTACCAGACGATCGTGCTTGACTCACCAATCTCGCTGCAGATGGGGCAGAAGTTCTCGGTGGTGGTCAGACTGACGACACCAAACTACAATTACCCGGTACCCGTTGAGATGCCTTACTCAGGTTACGCGAGTGCACCTACCGCGCACGCAGGTGAAAGCTACGTCAGCAGCAACGGCTCCGATTGGACTGATCTGACTGCCCAATTCGCGAATGCCAATGTGTGCATAAAGGCCTTCGCGACCGCTGTCGGCGGCATGTCCGTGGCCCCTGCTCCGGGACTCGATGCAGATGGTCCCGCTGGTGGTCCTTTTACACCAACCAGTACTATATACACGATCACGAACCACGGAGGTATAGGCCTGGACTGGACGGCGTCAGCCGCGAGTTCGTGGGTCAGCGTCTCGCCCGGCAGCGGATCGCTCGGCGGAGGCGAGAGTGCCGATGTTGTGGTATCGCTTAGCGCTCAAGCGGGCGCTCTGGCCCCTGGGTACTACTCCGAATCTGTCACGTTCACTGATCTGACGAACGGGGGGAGCGTGGGCAGAGACGTGTCCTTGAGCGCCTACGCGGATTACGAAGCCAAGCCTGCCTCATTTGGGTGGGTCGAGCTTGTCAGCGGTCAGACGCTTGATCTGACGGATGATGGCGTAAGCACGGCGCAGCTTCTGCCATTCGCATTCCGATTCTATGAGAAGCCTTTCAGCCAGCTCTACGTCGCCGCGAATGGCCTTCTCGGCTTCGCCGCACAGTCTTTGGATGCCTACACTAACACCTACATACCAAACACCGGCCTTCCAAACAGCGCGATCTATC
The DNA here is from genome assembly GCA_964523735.1 of uncultured bacterium. Taxonomy (GTDB): domain Bacteria; phylum Armatimonadota; class UBA5829; order UBA5829; family UBA5829; genus CAZFYZ01. Next base: position 1,535 of record CAZFYZ010000270.1, read on the forward strand.
CCTACTGGGATGACCTCAACCCGGAATACGGCGGGACGATCACGACGGGTGTGGTTGGCGAAGCTCCCAACCGCCGCTATGTTGCGTCCTGGTTGGGCGTTCCACCCTACGCCAACGCTGAGTGTCTCCTTACCTTCCAGGCCGTCCTGTGCGAGGGTTCAGACGACATACTGCTGCAGTACCGTGAAGTGATGCCCGAAGAAGCATTCAGCGGCGCGGGACGGAGCGCCACG
>CAZFYZ010000271.1:0-1742 GCA_964523735.1 uncultured bacterium
ATGGAAACTACCGATACGAGGCAAGTAGAACATCGCGCGCAGTCGCTCCGCCAAGTACCGGAAGTCCACTGCCTTGTCATTCCAATCTCCGTGATTGGCTCGATGGGTGTTGCGGAGGATCCAGACAACAATGGCGAGCTTCAAGGCACCGAGAGCAAGTAGCACTTTCGGGAGCAAGATCGTGGACTGTGCATGGGTTGATAGGAAGACCAAACTGATACCTGCAAGCAGAACCGCGCAGACTGCGAGCAGGTAGTTCAGAAGGAAGGCACCACGATAGAGTTCGGCATAGTGGTAGTTCAGACTTGATGCCCGAGAACGCCATGATGCATATGGTTCAAGCGAGGGATCGCTCTTTGGAGTCTTGCCTCGGCGGCACTGGTTCTCAAACCACGTCCAACACCGCCCATGCAATGAAGGGGAGCGCACCAGCTTTCCGTCTTTCATCGTCCGAGTAGGAGGAATCGCTGGCGCATCAAAGTACTCATCGAGAAGCCTTCCACTGGAAGCGTGCCATGTGCCCGCTGAAGTGCTCTCGTCAGATCCACGCCCAGAAGGGACATCTGGATCAGCGATGATCCTCGTAACCCAGTCGCTTAGCCTGAGTTGCCATTCCCCGGGCGTGACGCTAGTCAAGACGTTGGTAAGGTCATCGCCAGGCTCAAGCAGGGTGGTTGCGCCTGTATCGGGGCTCACCAGGATGACCAACATTTCCAGAGCTAGAGCCGCTCGAATCGTTTCTAGGGTTCCTCCTGCACCTCCCGCTTCGTCAAGGTGGGCTACAGCCAGGAGCAGATCCGAGTGGCGAAGCAATATGTTGCTTTGAGTCCGGTAGGCTCGGGACCGGCGGTGCTTCGCCCAGGCCGTGTCAGGCGTGGGCTTGTCGTAAATGCCGTCCAGGGTCAAGATATATGAGCATTTCGGAGCCAAGTCGTCGAAGACCGGCCGAAAGGCTTCGGGGCGACTACGCCTGTACGTGGCGATATCGAATGGCAAGACGGCACCCACTTCACCTGACCAACCATATTGTGCCGCAGAGAGCCGCGCCCGCCCAAACGCGTCGATGGCAAGGGTATCGGCCCCTTCGGACAACCCCGACACTAGCCGCAATACGGGTGTTGTCGGAGAGTAGTAGCGCGAAATGCGGGCATGGGCTTGCGCAGCCGATGAAGGGTTTGCCAGCGTCTGCGACAATTGCCGGCCAATCGTCAGGAAAATGGTTTCCAGCACGGAAGCGAGGGGACCGGTGTTGGACGGGAGCTCACGCCGCCCTGCGAACCCCAGCCGTAGTACCAGGTCAGGCCTCGATACGGTTGTTCTTGCTAGCATCGAATCTGCACTTGCTCAGCCTTCGCAGGTCATTGGCTACTCAGCTTGACTGCTAGCGGAGTCTACCAAATCTGAGCGGGAGTGGACTGTTAGGAATCATCTCTCCGGGGGCCGAAAAGGCCGATGCAATCGTCGAAGACCACTGCCCGACGAATGCATGTAGGCTCCTTTCAAACCGCGAGTCGGCAAGCTGGCCACCTCCGCAACGGATTGGTGGTCGCCGTTGCCACCACGTTGCCACGGACACCTCCCCTACACGGTTCTCAGTGGAACTCGGTGGCAAAGGCCAGGGACCGTAACTCGGCGTAACCACTGCAAGTCGGCGCCGCGCCTAAGGTTTTCGGCTTGGCTCCGCCGAGTTCAATCCCTGTCCCGCCTACAAGTCAGCAGGGCCGATTTCGCTCAGAGCCCTT
>CAZFYZ010000272.1:0-1689 GCA_964523735.1 uncultured bacterium
TATCCGATCATTAAAATCGCCTGATGAACCAACTCGGAGACTTCAATGATCGGATACGGTACTAGGCGGATGAAGAGCGCTCTTCGGAAGCTCTGCAGAGGAATCCCGTTTCTCATCGGTATCGCGGCGATCCTGATGAGCGCGAGCACCTGTAATGCAAAGGACAAGACGATGCTGAAGATCTACTACTTCTCCTTCGATGCGGAGACGCTGGAGCCCGTAACGCAGGATTCAATTGCAGGGCTCGGCACCTCCTGTGTGGTGAAGTCCGGCAGTGACGTTGAGAAGATTAAGAAGGCCCTACAATCAGCCACCGAGATCCGAGATTCTGAGATCTCGTTTGCGAACAAGCTTGTCAGAATCAAAATCGTTGAGGCAGGCGCAAAGGGACAGGAAAAGGTCATCGCTATCGTGGAGAAGACCGGTGCTGCGCGCATCGGAGAGTCGGACAAAATGCTGAGTCAACCGTCACTGCGGATACTGCGGAACGTTGTTGAGGGCAGCTGCGAATAGAAGAAATGTGCAGCGCTCACCCGAGCACGGCAGCCAAAACCTTACGAAGTCCGGCTTGGTCATCGGGGGGAAGGGTGCCGAGGTGGCGGATGACCAGGCTGGCCTCGATGGTGGTGAGCAGGGCGGTGGCATTCGTGCAAAGGCGACTGGACGAGGTGGAGTGGCTGACTATGCCAGCGAGGCATCGGTTTCGGATAAGCAGTACGCGCAGCTAGCGAGAGCTTCGGCTCGTGCACGGCAGATGAAGGGCGACGCGGAGAGCGCGTTGGCGGATTTCGACCCGGCGGCTCGTGCTGAGTTGAGGTTAATGTTCGGAAGCGATTCTCAGGCGACGAGGGCTGCTGCTGCTGGGGTGTTCGAGAGAGGCGACGCAGTCTTGGCGGGCTACTCGCAGGAGAACTTCGCTGTGAATACCGTCAATACAAGGGACCTGGCTTACGTGAACGTCGGTGATCCATCGCGAATCACTGTGACGAACGCATTTTTCGGCATGTCAGTCGATAGTCAGGCGTATGTTCTTATTCACGAAGTGTCGCACTTCAATGTCGTCGGTGGAACGGAGGATCTCGGGATGACTCTGTTTGATACGTTGGCCCTGGGCAGGCAAGGGCTCGGCCTGCAGAATGCGGATAGCTACGCCACATTTGCCTGGAGGGCTAGCAATACAGTACAGGTGGGCGCTTGCTCGGGATCTCCGTGCTCCTATCAAATGTGGTGATGCATGCGAACTCTCGTCTTCGGTCTTGTTCTGGTGTCGTCGGTCTTGGCCAATTCGCGGTTACGAGCCGCAGAGTCGGAACCGGCGAGGATCGGTGCGCAAATCGTTGCATCGGCTCACCCCCGCGTTGTGCTTACGTCGCAGGGAAAGAGGGTCATGTTGGACTTTTCTCTTGAGAATAGAAGCTCGAGGGCAATCAAGGTAGCGAAGAGCCTGGCGTATTCTGACTGCTATGTGCTCACGCGAGCGTTGCATGTCGTCGGCGAGGATGGAAAAGAACTGGTCTACACCGGAAAGATGGCGGCATCTGGCGGGGGAGCCTTTCCACCAGTCGAGAAGTCCAACGACGAAGCCTATGACGTGGTGAAACCTGGCAGAAGGCTGGTGGTCCACGGCGTGGACCTTTCAGCGGCTTATGCTTTCCCGAAGCACGCTGCAGTCTTTAGGGTGTATTGGGA
>CAZFYZ010000273.1:0-1366 GCA_964523735.1 uncultured bacterium
GGCAGCATCGGGCGCACCCTGCGAGCTTGGCTGCACGAATGGAGTTTGCCACGACTGCACGGACGGTGACACCGGCTGCGAGGACCTCGACGCTCGGGCCTGCGAGGGTGGTTTCTGGACAGTCACGGCACATTGCAGCAGCGCGATCCCCTGCTCGGGCGGGGAGTGCCGTGAATGCAGCGAGGACGACTATCACTACTGTCGCAAACTTGTCCATCTCCTGCGCCGTGTGCAAAGAAGGGACATGGCACACCATGTGGATACCGAAGCGGAGCAGCGACTGCAGTCCTATCTACATAGAATCGCAGGTCATTTAAAGGACCACCGCAAGAGAGCTTCCTTCGCCATCTACGCATTCGGGTTGCTCGGTGACTCCGAGCGGAAAAGCGTCGAGCCAATTGCCGCCGTTGCGACGGGAGACGCGAAGGACGCTGAGCGCATGCACCACAAGCTGCTTCACTTCGTCGGGCAGTCCGAATGGAGTGATGAGCAGGTCCGCCTGGAGGCTGCGCGATATGTATGCGAGGTGCTCGGTGCACAGGAGGAGCTGACGACCTTCGTCATCGACGATACCGGCTTCCTGAAGCAGGGCACCGAATCGCCAGGGGTCCAGCGCCAGTACACAGGATCGGCAGGGAAGATCACCAACTGCCAAATCGGGGTCAGCTTGGAGATCTCTACGGCAACCCAGCATGTGCCTGTCGACTTCGAGCTGTACCTGCCAGAGTCGTGGGCCAATGATCCTGAGAAGCGGAGCAAAGCGAGTATTCCGGAAGAAGTTGCCTTCAAGACGAAGCCTGAACTCGCCTTGCAGATGCTGGAGCGAGCCGTGAGGGCTGGGTTGCCCGGCAACATCGTCTTGGCTGACAGCGCCTACGGCGAATGCTCCTGGTTCCGCGACGCCGTGACGTTGCTCGGCTTCGACTACGCTGTTGGCATCAAGAAGACACTTCATGTTCGTCGAGTCGGTGCGAAAGGGAAACTCGGTAAACCCCTTGCAGTTCGCGAGATCGCGAAGACCATCAAGAAGCGTGATCGTCGTCGGGTGACCTGGCGCGAAGGAAGCAAGGTAGACCTCTGTGGCAGGTTCTCGTTCTGTCGAGTCAAGACCCTTCACGACGACGGTGACCCGATTGATGAGCGTGCTGACGTGTGGCTCGTCATCGAGTGGCCTGAACGGGATGGTGAAAGGACCAAGTACTACCTCTCCACCCTTCCAAAACGCATGAGCCACAAGCAGCTCGTGCGGGTCATCAAGGAGCGGTGGAGAACCGAACGTATGTACCAGGACATGAAGGGGGAACTCGGTCTCGACCACTACGAGGGCAGGTTGTTTCGAGGCTGGCACCATCACGTTTCCGTCGTG
>CAZFYZ010000273.1:1376-1655 GCA_964523735.1 uncultured bacterium
TGCTACGCCTTTGTGGTCGCGGAGAGAGCCCGCGCTTTTCCCCCCTCGGCCGGATGGGAGAGTCCAGACGGTGCGGACGCAATCGCGGCCTGAGCGCCACTTCGCCGACTCCTTCATCACGTTTCGACTCGCCATCGCGCGGGAGCTATCCAAATGGCTCCCGCGCTGTCCGTTTTGTCTCCACGAACACGAGCACGACGAGCGTGGAAGTGCCTGCCAACCAGCGGGCGACATCACAACGGGCTCAATATCAGCTCAGACTTTGCGGCAGTAGTGCTA
>CAZFYZ010000274.1:0-1637 GCA_964523735.1 uncultured bacterium
GGTGCCTGGCCGCGTTCAGCGAACTTACACAGGTATATGCCGCCGAGAACTGCGCCGACCCGGTGCGGCCGCCGTCAAACATTGCCGGCGTGATCTATGACAAACCTGCACCGTCTGCCATGAACGGGCTACTCGTGAGGACCTGGGGTCGCGTGGTCTCGGTGAGCACAGACGAGAGCGGGTTCAGCATTCAGGATGGCAGCGGGAAACCGCTCAGGGTGGAGCTCAGCGGGCTGAGTACGCCGATCTCGGTTGTTCCGTCCGTCGGCCAATACGTTGCCGTAACCGGCGTTGTGAGCGACCAGAGCTCCGATGCTTACAATCCTGGGACATCCGTCCAGCCCAGAGGCGACGACGATATCACCACTTTGGCAGAATGATCCGAACGCTCTGCCGGTCACATCTCAAATTCCATGGGGGAAAAATGCAACGATACCTGCCGTTAGGACGTCTACGACTACATTCCGTTTCGTACATTCTGGGGGTCTGTGCCGTGTTCGCTCTCAGTGCTATGCCGCTAGTTGGTTACGCGGCGACTGCTACTAAGTCAGCTGGATCAGCAGCCAGGGTCAGACTGCATCTTCCGGCGAAGGCTACGGCCGTCTCCAAGAGAGTGGCGCAGATCCTTGGCAGCCGCATCGAGGAGTATTCCGGGGCCAAGGTGGTGAAGTCGGGAAAACCGGACCTCAACATCTACCTACTTGTCAAGCCAGGTATCGGACTTGAGGGCTACAAGATAGCAGATCGGCCGCGTGGCGGCATCAACATTATCGGCAATGACGACCGTGGGCTGCTGTACGGCGCCGGCAAGTTCCTGCACACGTCCACGTTTGGCGAGGGTTCAATCGCCCCCAGCAAGTGGCGGGGAACGTCTGTGCCGAAGTGTCCTTTGCGGGGGATGTACTTCGCGACACACTTTGAAGGCTTCTACGAGAGCGGCCCCATAGAGGACGTAACGCGCTACGTTGAGGATATCTCCCTGTGGGGCATCAACAGCTACCTGTTCTGGTTCGGGCCGGAGGTCTACAACGGGTTCGACGATCCCAAAGCGCAAGTGCTGATCGCCCGGCTGCGCGTACTGCTGAAGGCAGTGAAGGACCTGGGGATGAACACGAGCCTGGGCTGCACGGCGAATACCGGCTATGCGAATAGTCCGGCTGAGCTTCGCGCGCAGGACAGCACGGTCGACAAGCCTCTATATCACACTCGAAACGACCGACGGATCTACATTATGGGTCCGGAGTTGTGTCCCAGCAAGCCGGGTGCGATGGAGATGATACTCGGTATCCTCCAGGAGGAGTGGGACGCTTTCAAGGACATCGGACTGGACTACTGGTTCTTTGCTCCCTACGACAACGGCGGCTGCACGAGCGACGACTGCGCGCCATGGGGGTCCAACGGCTATCTGCGCACTACCAAGATCGAGGCAGAAGCCTTCCGCAAGACGTACCCGAAAGCGAAACTGATCATGTCGCTGTGGTACTTCGACCGCTGGGGTATTGGCGAGTGGCAGGGGATCAGCGAGAGATGGGCCAAGGAGAAGCCTTGGGTCGATTACGTGATGGTGGATGACTACGGCGGGAAGTACCCCGAGTATCCGCTGAAGCACGGCTCGCCCGGCGGGCTGCCGATGCTGA